>NZ_OY781114.1:1572500-1872500 GCF_963676485.1 uncultured Cohaesibacter sp. | reverse complement strand
CAAGGAAGGCAGCCATTTTGATCTGCCAATCGCTCTTGGGCTGATGGCGGCCATCGGCGCTGTTCCTGCCGACAGTCTGGATGCCTATACAGTGCTGGGGGAGCTGGCGCTGGATGGCCGATTGGCTCCCGTTGTAGGGGTATTGCCCGCAGCCATTGCTGCCAATGGTGAGGAGCGGGGGCTTATTTGTCCGTTTGACTGTGGGCCGGAAGCGGCGTGGGCCGATCCGGATATGGATATCCTGGCCCCCGATAGCCTCATCTCGCTGGCCAATCATTTCAAGGGCAGTCAGGTTCTCTCGCGCCCGCGCGCTTCGATCCGTGATCCCAATGCATCCTTGATTGACCTGTCTGATATCAAGGGGCAGGAGGTGGCCAAGCGGGCGCTCGAAGTTACCGCTGCAGGTGGCCATAATATGCTGATGGTCGGACCTCCCGGGTCGGGCAAGTCCATGTTGGCAGCGCGTCTTCCAACCATTCTGCCGCCTCTTGCGCCAGCAGAGCTGCTGGATGTTTCGATGATCCATTCCATCGCCGGGCTGCTACCCAATGGCCAGCTGTCCGTTGCGCGCCCGTTTCGAAATCCGCATCATTCGGCCTCCATGGCGGCGATGATCGGGGGTGGCATGCGCGCCAAACCCGGAGAGGTGGCACTGGCTCATAATGGCATTCTGTTTTTGGATGAGTTGCCCGAATTTTCCCCGCAGGTGCTCGATAGCTTGCGACAGCCGATTGAGAGCGGTGAAGCGGTGATTGCCCGCGCCAACCACAGGGTTACCTATCCGGCACGGTTCCAGCTGATCGCCGCAATGAATCCCTGCCGCTGTGGCCATGCCGGTGAGCCGGGATATGTCTGCAAGCGCGGCCCACGTTGCGCTGCTGATTATCAGGCCCGCATTTCCGGCCCCCTGATGGATCGCTTCGACTTGCGCGTGGAGGTGCCTGCCGTATCTGCGACCGATCTCATGCTGCCGCCCTCCAAAGAAGGCTCGGCTGAAGTCGGAGCCCGCGTGGGACACGCTCGCAAGCTGCAGAAAGAACGCTTTGCTGCAATGGGGCTTGAGACAGTCATCACCAATGCGCAATGCCCAGCCAGCATGATTGAGCGCATTTGCGAGCCGAGTGGCGAAGCGCGCACCCTTTTGGCCCATGCGGCCCAGACCATGGCGCTTTCAGCGCGTGGCTATCATCGTGTCTTGAAACTGGCCCGAACGCTGGCCGATCTGGCTGGTCGGGATCAACCGGGCAGTGAAGAAATTGCCGAGGCGCTGGGGTATAGGGTTTCCACGCCATCACTGGTGGCCTAAGAGGTGGTAAGGTCGGCAATCTGCAGTCAGTCGTAATTTTTTGATGAACGCAGCTTTTTGATTGCGCCGCGCTTGGTCTTGCTGTCCATTCGCCGCTTCTTGCTGGCTTTGGAGGGTTTGGTTGCGATGCGTCTCTTGGGCCGATAGGCGGCCTTTTCAATGAGAGAGACAAGGCGTTCGACGGCTTCCTCACGATTTCGGGCCTGTGTGCGGTGGGTTTGCACCTGCATCACCAGCTCGCCATCCTGTGTCATCAAATGGGCTGCCTGTCGGCGCAGGTTGGCCTTGATATAGGGTGGCAGGGACGGGGACCGGCGCACATCAAACCGCAATTCAACCGCAGTGGATACCTTGTTGACATTCTGCCCGCCCGGACCGGAAGCACGAATGAAGCGCTCTTGCAGCTCGTCCGCGTCAAGGCTCAGGCCTTCCTTGATGAAGATGCGATTAGACATATCCCTTGGTCCACTCATATGAAGTCGTCAAACGAGACCTGTCTTACCGCGAATTGCCTGAAAGTGCATCCCCTATCCAAGAAATTTAAGCAAGGAGATGATCTTGCGAATGCCCGGTTTGGATGGAAGATCGGCATAGGCGCTGATGGCGGCCCGGCGGCCGACCTCCGAGAGGGTCGGGTAGGGTGAGACATAGCCAGTAATGGCTTTGATATTCATCTTCTGGGAAACAATCAGAGACCACATATTGATGATCTCGCCTGCATTCTTGCCCACCACGGAGGCCCCGAGCACCACGCCCTTCTTGTTCGTGATGACCTTGATGAAGCCGGCCGTTTCCCGCTCGGTCTGTGCGCGGTCATTCTCTGCGAAGGGCCAGCGCAAAACCCGTACCTGACGGAATTTCTGTCGCGCTTCCTTTTCACCATAGCCCACATGGGCCAATTCAGGCGCTGTGAAGGTAACGCGTGGCACGATGTGTGGATTTTCCTTCGCACCAAGCTTGAAGAGGATGTTGCGCACCACAAGACCGGCATGATAGCCCGCCACATGGGTGAATTGCATGCCCCCCGCCACATCGCCGATGGCATAGACCCGCCGGTTGCTGGTCTTCATGGTGGGCTTGACCTGAATTCCCCGCTCATCATGGCGGATGCCTGCTGCTTCCAGACCGAGGCCTGTCACATTGGCGCGTCTGCCTGTTGCGACCAGGATATGCGTCGCCTCGACAAAATCGGAGCCGCTCTTGGCCCCAGCTTCTGAAGAGCGGGAAAAATGGATTGTCCCACCATGGGGTGTCGCTTCCCTGTCTTCTGCTGGCTCGATACGCTCGATTGTCACCCCTTCATTCAGGGTGATGCCTTCGCGCTTGAGTTGATCAATCACCACGCAAGACAGCTCCGGGTCTTCTCTGGAGAGGATGCCATAGGCTTCCAATATGGTAACCTCGGCACCAAGGCGGCGGTGAGCCTGGGCCAGCTCCACCCCGATCGGGCCTCCACCGATGATGACCAGATGCTTGGGTCTTTCAGTGAGCGAGAAGATGGTTTCATTTGTCAAATAGGAGACGCGGTCCATGCCCTCAATGGGTGGGATCGCGGCAGACGACCCTGTGGCGATGACAAAAGCGCGGGCCTTGATCTCATACATGCCATCTGCGGTGACAACCGTTCGGAGATCCGAGAAGTGACCTGCCTGCTGGATGACACGCACGCCAAGGCCTTCAAAGCGCTCTACGGAATCGTTTGGCGCAATGGCTCCGATCACCGAATGGATATGGTCATGAACGGCCTGAAAATCGACGCGCGGCTCGATCGAACTGATGCCAAACAGATTTGCCTTGCGCATGCTGTCGGCATGGTGCGCGGACGCAATCAGGGCCTTGGAGGGAACACAGCCGGTATTGAGGCAATCGCCCCCCATCTGACCCTTTTCCAGCAATACCACTTGCTCGCCAAAGGCCGCAGCGGCTGCTGCAACCGTCAGACCGCCAGAGCCCGCGCCTATAACGCAGATGTCTGCCTTGATTTGTTCGCCCATGATCTGCCCTGAAAATTGTTGTCTTGATTGCTATTGTGAAGTGAGGGATCGCTATGCTCAACCATATTTGGCTGCATTTCGTCGTTTTCTGAAGGCCTTGAGGACAGGGGGGATGAGGGAAACAACCCCCATGGCCACAAAAGCGGCGATCAGTTCGCCCGTGATGACCGAGCCGGTGTCCAACGTGAGCGTACAGTTTGGATCGTCAAGGCATCCGGGATTGCTTGCCAGCTGCGCTGCAATCACGCTGTCCAGCCCCGACCCGACCAGTGCATAGGCAAAGGTGCCCGGAAAGATGCCAACAAGCGTTGCCACGATATAAGGACCGAACCGCATCTGAAACAGGGCAGGCACGATATTGACAAGCCAGAAGGGAAAGAGCGGTACAAGGCGTAAAAACAGCATGTAGCTGAAGGCATCTTCGCGGAAGCCCTCGGCAAAGCGCTCAGCGAAGCTGCCAGCGCGCGCGCGCAAAGAGGAGCCAAGGGCTGATCGCGCCGCCAGAAATACAATTCCCGCGCCCATCGTGGCGGCGAGCACGGTGACAAGGCCGCCGATAGCCCAGCCAAACAACAGCCCGCCTGCAATGGTGAGAAAACTGGCTCCGGGAAAGGATATGGCCACCGCCAGCGTATAAAGCATGCCATAGGTCAAAAGCGTCAGGCCGTAGTGATCTGTCACATAGCCAGACAAACGGCTGCGATTCTCGACCAGCGCTTCCAGAGTGAAATAATGATGCCATCCCTGAAGAAAGCCAAAGAGGGCCAAAGCCAGCAACAGCAACAGCGGGAGCCATTTTTTCATAAAGACTGTCACGGCGCTATCCTGACAAATTTGGTTGGTCTGATCGGTCATCAACAATGGCCTCATGACGGGGAAATAATGGAGGAGTTGCCCTCTCGGTGAAATGCCTGATAAGTCGTATATAAACGCAAAACTGTGCCTTGGGAGGCCTCTCACCGTCTTTTGATCGCCAATCATGGGATGCTCACGGGGGTGTGACCGCAGAGCCTCATTTTGTGATTGATAGGGGGCTTTTGACCTTTAGAGGGCCTTGTTGCGGGTAACATGGTCAAGAATAGGCGTTTTTTCTTTGCGGACGATTGACTCAAAGCCCTCATCTCCGTATAAGCCTCACCAAGTGTATCAGGATAGCGGAAGGCGTCTCTCTGGAGGCGCTTATTTTTACCGCTCTGGTAGGATTTGAGAAAATCAAATAAGGGGCCGCGAAAGCGGTATAAAGCCCATGAAACGGACTTATCAGCCAAGCCGATTGGTGCGCAAGCGCCGCCACGGCTTCCGGGCTCGTATGGCAACCAAGAATGGCCGTCTGGTCTTGGCACGCCGCCGGGCAAAAGGACGCAAGCGTCTTTCCGCGTAAGGCAAATTGCATCAACCGCCAGAATTTAAGCGCTTGAGCTTCAAATCTGGCGGTTTTGCATGTCCGGGACAATCATTTGCGATGAATCAATCTTTCGCGGTGACTGACCCTCGGAGCGCTTCTAGGAGGCATGCATGCTTCGATTGAAAAAGCGCAGCGAATTCTTAGCCGCGGCCAGGGGAGTGCGCCTCTCACGTCGCGGTTTTGTGCTTCAGGCCATAAGACGGACGCCAGAAGACAAGGTTCCGGCTCGTGTCGGCTTCACGGTGACCAAGAAAGTCGGCAACGCTGTGATTCGCAACAGGGTGAAACGCCGGTTGCGCGAAGTGGCAAGGCTTTTGGGGCCGGAGCATCTTCAATCCGGGTGGGACTATGTGCTCATCGGGCGACAAGGCGCGTTGCATTTGCCTTTCGATTCTCTCTGCGCAGATTTCAAGGGATGTGTACGCGATCTTGCCGCTGGCAAGACGGACGCAAAACGGCGTGCTTCGGGGCGCTCCTCGCGCAGGAAGGCACCAGCTGGGGGCTTGCAATTGTCGGGTAAGCCCGATGGCAGGAATTCGCAAAGCAGCAACTGATCATGGGCCTCAGGCAGAGGTTTCAGGTATCAGTTATCAGACGAGCAGAGTGGTTTGCCCCGATTTCGGCCAGCTTGAAGGCCAGGTTGAGGCGCTCCAAATGAAACGAAACACTTGACTTGGCGGCGGCAAGCGGCCAATTGGGTGTGTATCAAGTCGGACTTGTCAGATCACGACCGTTCATTATTGTCCGGGACAGAGCACAAGTTCGATACTCAATTATGGGATGAAGAAAGTCGATGGACAATAATCGCAATCTCTTCCTTGCCATCGCCCTGTCTTTCATTGTCTTGCTGGGATGGCAGTATTTTGTCGCCGGACCGCGCATGGAAGCAGAACAGGCGCGGCAGGAGCAACTTGACGCCCAACAGGCGACGCAAACTGAAACCTCCAAGCATGCTGATACGGCACCCACTCCGGGCACCTCTCCTGCACCAGCGACTACGGCTGGCGCCGTCCCGCTGAGCCCGCAAGATGCCCTGTCCCAGTCGGCCCGTGTTGAAATCGATACACCAAAGCTGAGCGGGTCGCTGAACCTGACCGGTGCACGCCTTGATGATCTGCATCTGCGTGAGTATCGCGAGACACTGGACGCGGACAGCCCGACCATCACGCTTCTGTCTCCGTCGGGAGCGAAGCAGCCCTATTATGCAGAGTTCGGCTGGGTTTCCGGCTCTGGTGATATTGCGCTGCCGACAGCCAACACCGTTTGGACCGCTCCGGAGAATGCCAAACTTACCCTTGATAAGCCACTGGTGTTGAAATGGGACAATGGCGCAGGCCTTACCTTTGTGCGCACCATCTCTGTGGACAACGACTATCTGTTTACCATCGACCAGAAAGTTGAAAATAACACAGACGCTGATGTTGCCCTCTATCCCTATGGTTTGATTTCCCGTCATGGCACCATCAAGACCACCGGCATCTACATTCTGCATGAAGGTTTGATCGGTGTGGCTGGTGACGCTGGCCTGCAGGAAGTTGACTACAAGGATCTTGCTGAAGAAAAACTCGTGCAGCCGGATAAATCCTCTGCAGGTTGGGTTGGCATCACGGATAAATATTGGGCAACGGCTGTCATTCCACCACAAGGCCAGAGCTTCCAGCCGAGTTTCCGTTACAACGAGATTGCCGGAAAGCCTGCCTATCAGTCAGACTATCTGGGGGATGTGGTCAGTGTGGCCGCTGGTTCCAGCGCCGATTATAAAACGGCTCTGTTTGCTGGCGCCAAGGAAGTGGCAACCCTGAATGCCGTTGAAAGCAAGACCAACGCACTCAACTTCGATCTGATGATCGACTGGGGCTGGTTCTACTTCCTCACCAAGCCGATGTTCTGGGCCATCGACCACCTCTATGGTTTGGTTGGCAACTTTGGTATTGCCATTCTTCTGATCACTGTCACCGTCAAGGCGATCTTCTTCCCGCTGGCCAGCAAGTCCTATGCGTCTATGGCCAAGATGAAGCTGCTGCAGCCGAAGATGGAAGAGATCAAGAAGAATTTCGGTGATGACAAGCAGGCCCAGCAACAGGCCATCATGAAGCTCTATCAGGAAGAGAAGGTCAATCCGCTGGCCGGTTGTTTGCCGATTGCCATTCAGATACCGGTCTTCTTCTCCCTCTATAAGGTGCTCTATACCACCATCGAAATGCGCCATGCGCCGTTCTTTGGCTGGATTCAGGACCTTTCGGCCCCCGATCCGACCAACTTGTTCACCCTGTTCGGCCTTGTGCCTTGGGATCATCCGGCCTTCTTGGCTATCGGTATCTGGCCGATCATCATGGGTATTACCATGTTCGTTCAGATGAAGCTGAACCCGACGCCTCCGGATCCGACACAGAAGATGATCTTCACCTGGATGCCGATCATGTTCACCTTCATGCTGGCGCGCATGCCAGCCGGTCTGGTGATCTACTGGGCATGGAACAACTCTTTGTCCATCATCCAGCAGGCGACCATCATGAAAAAGCATGGCACCAAGATCGAGATCTGGCAGAATATCAAGGATACCTTCAAGCGCTCGAAAGCGACCAGCAAATAGAGCCTTTGAAGAAGAAAAGACAATCGGGCGGCTTTTTAGCCGCCCTTTTTGTTGCAGGAAAACAACGCTCTTCGGTGGTGTAAGGTGCAAAGCTTCGGTCTGACTGGACCAGAATGCAATTTCTGATAAATTGGCCTCACCTTGCAACGATGCGATTACGAGCGAACCGGTTCGATGAACAACTGACAGCAGCCAATTTCCCAATCCTCCAGGCATCACGCTCAGGCGTGAGCAGGGCGCGCAAAGCGCTTTCGAGGGTGATCGTGTGTCTCATACGATCTGTGCTGCATCTCCCGCTGTCGCTCTATTTTCCTATCTCATCGAAAGGACCTTTCCATGCAAGACACTCATTTCGCCAATCCCGACCCGAACAATCCCTATCCGATTGCCGCATTCAAGCGCACGGTCTTTCTCAAGCCCCTGATCACCAATCCGCTGATCGAAGTGGGGGACTTCAGCTATTATGACGACCCTGAAGCGCCCGAAGAATTCGAGCACAAAAACGTGCTGTATCACTATGATTTTCTCGGCGATCGCCTGATCATCGGAAATTTCTGCGCCTTGGCGACTGGCGTGACCTTCATCATGAACGGGGCCAACCATGATATGCGTGGCCTATCCTGCTACCCATTCGGCATTATGGGCGGCGGTTGGGGAGAGGGCTTTGATGTCGAAGCCTTCAAAAGCCTTTCCCGTGGCGATACGGTTGTCGGCCATGATGTCTGGATCGGGCGCAATGCCACCATCATGCCGGGCGTTACCATCGGCTCCGGGGTGATCATCGGATCAGGCGCCGTGGTGGCCAGTGATGTGCCTGACTATACGATTGTTGTCGGCAATCCGGCCAGACCCGTTCGCAAGCGTTTTGATGCCAAGACCATTGAGCGGCTTCTGGCCATTGCCTGGTGGAACTGGCCCGTTGAGATGATCAACCGGCACAGGATGCTCATTCAAGGCGGGGATGTCGATGCTCTGCAAGTAGCCTACGAGGCGATTTCTGGCACGCAGGACAGATAAGGGTCTCGCTTTCGTGCTTGTTTCTCTGTAAAAGGCAGGCTACCAAGGCCTGCCCTTTTTAAACAGGAACACTCAATCATGACCGATGAAGATAAAACCGTCGCGACCACCTCCGCTGAAGATGCTGAAAGCCTTGTTGCGCTTGTTGGTGATGATGAGGTGGATCCAGCGCTTGCCGAGCGGGCCAGACTCCTTTTCGCGCAAAGTTGGGATTTTATGTGGGGGACGAAATTCTTCCACCAGTTGCCGCCGATTGAAGGCGTCGAGATCGCCTTTGCCGGCCGGTCCAATGTGGGCAAATCCTCTCTGCTCAATGCGATCACCGGTCGCAAGGCACTGGCGCGAACATCCAACACGCCGGGCCGCACCAAAGAGCTCAACTTCTTCCGTCCGGAAAAAGACCCCACTCTGGTGATTTGTGACATGCCCGGCTATGGCTATGCCAAGGCCTCCAAGAAGGAAGTGGCAGCCTGGAACGCGCTTATTCTCGACTATCTTCGCGGGCGCCCAAATTTGCGGCGTGTCTATGTTCTCATCGACAGTCGCCATGGCCTCAAGCCCAATGACACCGAGGTCATGGAAACGCTTGATAAAGCTGCGGTGAACTATCAGGTGGTGCTCACCAAGGTGGACAAGACCAAGCTCAAGGATCTTAGCAAGGTTATTGAGAAGGTGCAGCTGGGCCTGAAGAAGCGTCCGGCAGCTCACCCGGAGATTTTGCTGACCTCCTCTGAAAAGAAGATCGGCATCAAGCGCCTGCGCGCTGAAATGCTGCTTTTGTCTGACGGGATGTGAAAGAAAAGCCGCACATTGTTTCATAAATTGTGACAAATGCGGCATAACCCTTCGGATTTCTTGCGTAGCTCAATAATAGTCGTTATACAGCGTGGTCAGTTACGTAAACCGCCGATACAGAGAAGCGCCATGTCCGAGACTTCCAACTCATCAAACAAACCGGCCAATCGTGCCAAGACCATTTCCGAAGCGCTTCCCTTCATGCAGCGCTATGATGGCCAGACCGTTGTTGTCAAATATGGTGGTCATGCCATGGGGGACGCAGAATTGGGGCAGGCTTTTGCACGCGACATCGTTCTGCTCAAACAGGCGGGTGTCAAACCGGTTGTTGTGCATGGTGGCGGTCCACAGATCAAATCAATGCTCGAACGTCTCGGCATCGAATCCGAATTCAAGGGCGGTCTGCGCGTGACGGATGCCCACACCGTGGAAGTGGTCGAAATGGTGCTGGCCGGATCGATCAACAAATCCATTGTTAGCAATATCAATGCAGAAGGCGGCCGTGCCATTGGCCTGTGTGGCAAGGATGGCAACATGGTTTTGGCCGAAAAGCTGACCAGAACCATCCGCCACCCTGATAGCAAGATTGAGGAAATCGTTGATCTGGGCTTTGTCGGTGAGCCTAAGAAGGTTGACCGCTCCGTGCTTGATATCGTTGCCAAGGATGCGCTTATTCCGGTGATTGCACCGGTCGCTCCGGGTGCCGATGGAGCCACCTATAATATCAACGCTGATACCTTTGCCGGAGCGGTGGCCGGAGCAATTGATGCAAAGCGCCTGCTATTTCTGACGGATGTGCCCGGCGTTCTCGACAAGGATGGCAAGCTGATCAAGGCCCTCACCATCAAACAGGCGCATGCTCTGATTGCTGATGGCACGATTTCTGGCGGTATGATTCCAAAAGTTGAAACATGCATCGAAGCCCTCAACAAGGGCGTTGAAGGGGTCGTCATCCTTGATGGCAAGGTGCCGCATGCCGTGCTGCTTGAGCTCTTCACCGAAGGTGGAGCCGGAACCCTGCTCACCCATTGATCGAGTGCGATTGATACACAAAGCCATATGCATTCAAGGGGAGCTCTTGCTCCCCTTTTCTATTATTTCTGGCATTTGGCGCAGAAGAAAGTGGACCGTCCGCTCTGGGTGATCCGCTCGATTGTGCCGCCGCATCCCTCTTTCGTGCATGCATCCCCTTCGCGATCATAGACCTTGAAGCGATGCTGGAAATAGCCAAGGCTGCCGTCAGCGCGGGTATGATCGCGCAAGGTGGAGCCTCCTGCCGCAATGGCCTCTGCGATGGTCGCGCGGATCTCCTCGGTTAGCACCGCAAGCTTTGCCGATGGCTTTCCCCTTTTGCCAACCAGCGTGCCAGCAGCGCGTTTTGGGTCAAGGCCAGAGCGGAAAAGCGCTTCGCACACATAGATATTCCCCAGTCCGGCGATGATATGCTGGTCGAGCAGCGCCGATTTCAAAGGCGTTTTCTTGCCCGCAAATTTCTCCGCCAGATAGTCTGCGCTCAGGCTGTTGCCCACCGGCTCCACACCCAGCTTGGCAAAATAGGGATGTTCGGCCAGCGAGACACGGGCGATGAGATCAAAAAAGCCAAAGCGGCGTGGATCGTTATAGAGGATGGATGCGCCGGAGGTGAGATGCAGCACCACATGATCATGCTGGGGCCGCTTGCCCCGGGCGAGGTGAAAGCTCTCCTCGGCAATCAGATGCTGCTCTTCCTGGCTGACCACACGGAAGGAGCCGGACATGCCCAGATGCATGACCAGCACCATGCCATCATCCAGATCGGCCAGCAAATATTTGGCCCGACGCCCCAGACCCACCACCTGCCGACCCGCAAGACGGTCAGCCAGATTGTCCGGAAAGGCAAATCTGAGATTTTGGCGGCGGATTTCAGCCCGCTCAATCGTGGCATTCTCAAGCACCGGCTGCAGGCCGAGCCGAACGGTTTCCACCTCTGGCAATTCTGGCATAATGCTATCTCACAAAAGGTCTTTGAGAGCCTGAATGCAGGCGTCAAGATCGGCTTCATCATTGTAATAATGGGGCGAAATGCGCAGCATGACAGGAAGATTCCTGCGCTCGGCATCCAGCAGGGAACTGCCCGGGCGCGTCATGCCAATGGCGATGCCATGGGTTTTGAGGCTCTCGACAGCATGTTGAGGTTCCAGCCCATCAATAGTGAAGCTGACGATCGCACATTTCTCCGTTCCCAGATCCATGATGCGACAGCCAGGCAGAAGGGCCAGCTTTTCCCGCAAGGATCCAGCCAATCCCCAAGCTCTTTGCTGGATCGCTTCAAGGCCGATATCCATGGCATAATCGCAGGCGACCTTGAGACCGGCGCGCAAGGCGTAGCTGTTCTCCCATGTTTCGAACCGTCGGGCATCGTCACGCACGGCATACTGGCTGCTATCCACCAAAGGTGCAGAGAAGTGATCAAGGGCTGCCGGTTCCAGGCTTTCAAGCCATTTTTCCCGGATATAGAGAAACCCGGTTCCACGCGGTCCGCGCAGAAATTTTCGACCCGTTGCGGATAGGAAATCGCAATTGAGCGCCTCGACATTCACCGGCATCTGCCCCACTGCCTGACAGGCATCCAGCAAATAGGGCACGCCATGGTTTTTGGCAATTGCCCCTACCGCTGCGGCCGGATTGACCAGCCCGCCATTGGTCGGCACCCAGGTAATGGTGATCAACGCTGTCTTCTCGCAGATCAGCCTTTCAAGGGCCACAAGATCCAGTGCGCCGGTTTCGTCATTGGGAACGATGTCGATCTCGATGCCGTCCTTTTTCTGGCGATGCAGATAGGCAACATAATTGGCCGCATATTCGGCCTGACAGGTGATAATGCGATCCCCGGCCTTAAGTGGCAATGCATAGAAGGCCTGACACCAGGCCGCTGTGGCATTCTCCATAATGGCGATCTCACGGGGGTTGGCCCCGATCAGACGGGCAACCGACTGATAGGCCCCATCCAGCATGGCGGATTCTTGGGCGTGGGCCTCATAGCCGCCGATTTTGGCCTCCAGGTCGAGATAGGCCATTACCGCATCGACAACCGGCTGCGGTGCCAGTGCCGAACCGCAGGCCATCAGGTGGATACCATGGGCGAGCCCCGGTGTTTCCTTGCGAATTTTCTCAATGTCCATGGAGGGCTCCCGAAAAGAGACAAAAGGAAAACTGACCTTATCAATGGGACGAAAGCAACACAAGAAAAGCCGTTTGGAAACATGGCATTTGAAATGAAGATAAGCTATTGTCCGGCGGAAAAGAAATGACAATCGCTCCCCGATCAGGCCGAGCGCAGGACATGGATCATGGCGGCACAAAACAAAGAACGCACGGAAAAAGTCACGGAAATGGCCACCTCTTTCGGCTTTGAACAAGTTGGCGAAGGAGAGAAGCAGCCGCGGGTTAACGAGGTTTTCCACCATGTGGCCGATCGCTATGATGTGATGAATGATCTGATGAGCGGCGGTATGCATCGGCTCTGGAAAGATGCCTTCGTTGCCTGGCTCAATCCGCCGCAGGGCGGGCGCGTTCCCTTCAAGCTGCTCGATGTGGCCGGTGGCACAGGGGACATTTCGTTCCGTGTCGTTGAGCGCTCACGCAAGAATGCCCACTGCACGGTGTTTGATATCAATGGTTCGATGCTTGCTGTCGGCAAGGACAGGGCCAAGGAAAATGGCCTGATCAGCAATCTCGAATTTGTTGAAGGCAATGCAGAAGAGCTGCCCTTTGAGGATAACAGCTTTGACGCCTACACCATCGCCTATGGCATCCGCAATGTGCCGCGCATCGACAAGGCGCTGTCCGAGGCCTATCGCGTGTTGAAACGGGGAGGGCGCTTCATGTGCCTTGAATTTTCCAACGTTGATATGCCCCTGCTCGATAAGGTCTATGATGCCTTTTCCTTCAATGCCATTCCTGCCATTGGTGATGTCGTCACGGGTGACAGGGAAAGCTATGAATATTTCGTCCAGTCGATCCGCAAGTTTCCCAATAAGGCACGCTTCAAGATGATGGTCGAGGATGCCGGTTTCCAGCAGGTGACCTATCGCAACATGTCTGGCGGCATCACCGCCATGCATTCGGGCTGGAAGCTTTAAGGATCGGAAAAGACAATTATGATTGGTGCGTCATCTGCTCTGCTACGCCTTGTGCATACAGGCTATATTCTGGCTCGTGAGGGCGTCTTCTCTATCGTTGAGCCGCCGGCAGACCTGCCCGCAGTTCCGCGTGTTGGTCTTGCCTTCCTTAAGCTGTTCGAGCGCAAGAACGCCTCTGTGCGCAACAAGGGCGAACGTCTGAGCGCTGCGCTCAACCGGCTGGGGCCATCTTATGTCAAGATGGGCCAATTTCTGGCAACCCGCCCTGATCTGGTTGGACCAGAGCTTGCTGAAGCTCTGACAGCGCTGCAAGACCGCGTGCCTGCCTTCAGTATGGGGGAAGCGCGCAAGGCTGTTGAGGACGCCTTGGGCAAGCCGGTTGAAGCTCTGTTCGATAGCTTCTCCGAACCGATCGCAGCTGCCTCCATTGCGCAGGTGCACAAAGCTTCCTTTGTGGATGCCAATGGCGAACGTCAGGATGTCGCCGTCAAGATCCTGCGGCCCAAAATCGCCCAGCGGTTTCAGGATGATCTGGCGAGCTTTTATCTGGCCGCGCGCCTTATCGAAGCCGTGCATGCTCCGTCCCGTCGCCTGAAACCCGTTGGTGTGGTTGATACGCTGGCCCGGTCCATTCGCCTTGAAATGGATTTCCGCCTCGAAGCTGCTGCCATGAGTGAGATGGCTGAAAATTGCGCCGAGGATGATGATTTCCGCGTGCCGACCATCCACTGGGCCAAGTCGGAAAAGACCGTCATGACCATGGAATGGATCGATGGCATCAAGCTCAATGATATCGAAGCGCTGAAGGCATCCGGCCATGACCTCAGTGCCCTTGGGCGCACCGTGATCCAGTCCTTTTTGCGTCATGCCCTGCGCGATGGCTTTTTCCATGCAGACATGCATCCGGGCAATCTGTTCCTTGGCAGCGATGGCAAGCTGGTGGCCGTTGACTTTGGCATCATGGGGCGGCTTGGCATAAAAGAGCAGCGCTTCCTTGCCGAAATTCTTTTCGGGTTCATCAAGCGCGATTATCGGCGCGTGTCCATGGTGCATTTCGAAGCGGGCTATGTGCCCTCCACACAGGATGTTGACACCTTCGCGCAGGCTCTGCGTTCCATCGGTGAACCCATCCATGGCCGCGATTCTGCCGAGATTTCCATGGCAGTCCTGTTGCAGCAGCTGTTTGAATTCACCGAGCTGTTCGGCATGGCAACCCGCACCGAGCTGATCCTTTTGCAAAAGACAATGGTGGTCGCTGAAGGCGTTGCGCGGATGCTTGATGATAGCCTCAATCTCTGGAACACATCCGAGCCGGTGGTCAAAAGCTGGATGGAGAAGAATCTTGGCCCCGTTGCCAAGGCCAGAGAAATGGCCGAGGGCCTATCGGTGCTGGGCACACTGTCTGCCCAATTGCCAGAGATGGCCCGTCGTGCCGAGCGTTTGTCCAGCAGCTTTGATGAAATGAGCCGTGATGGCCTTCGTCTCGATGCCGAAACAGTGGCAGCTATCGGGAAAGCCGAAGCCCGCAAGAGCCGCTCTGGCCGCCTCGCCCTCTGGGTGATTGCCATTGCTCTTGCTGCCATAGCCATTCGTATCTGGAGTTAGGATAGGAGAGTTCACCATGCTTGAAAACAAGCGCGTCCTGCTCGTTATTTCCGGCGGTATTGCCGCATTCAAGGCGCTGGATATTATCCGCCTTCTCCTCAAAGAAGGCGCCGGTGTTCAGGTAATCATGACCAAGGCTGCAACCGAATTCGTTGCGCCGCTGACCATCGCCACGCTGACAGGAAAACCGGTGCTGACCGATCTGTTCGACCTGATGCGAGAGAGCGAAATCGGGCATATCGAATTGTCCCGCGCCGCAGATCTGGTGGTTGTGGCGCCCGCTACCGCCAATCTGATCGCCAAGATGGCCAATGGCATCGCCGATGACCTGCCCAGCACCATGCTGCTGGCAACCGACAAGCCGGTGTTGGTCGCTCCGGCCATGAATGTGCGTATGTGGTACCATCCCGCGACCCAGCGCAATCTTGCAACCTTGCAAGAAGACGGATTGCATTTTGTCGGTCCGGCAGTGGGCATGATGGCCTGCAATGAAGAAGGCCCCGGCCGTCTCAGTGAGCCTGAAGACATTTTTCATGCCATAAAGGCACTACTGGACGACAGCCCCAAACCGCTGGCCGGCAGGCATGTGCTCATCACGGCTGGCCCCACGCATGAACCGATTGATCCGGTGCGCTATATCGCCAATCGCTCTTCGGGCAAACAGGGCTATGCCCTTGCAGCTGCCGCGAGGGATGCTGGCGCACGGGTGACCCTCGTTTCGGGCCCTGTGGTCCTTGAGCCGCCAAGGGGGGTGGAAATCATCAGGGTAGAGACTGCACGGGAGATGAAAGCGGCGGTGAGCGGGGCTCTTCCGGCCGATATTGCCATCATGGCAGCCGCCGTTGCAGATTGGCATGTGGCCAATCAGGGAGCTGAGAAAATCAAGAAGCAGGCCGATGGCGGCTTCCCCGCGCTTCAGTTTGCGGAAAATCCGGACATTGCCCGCTTTGTTGGCACCCATCCAGACAAGCGCCCCAAGCTTGTTATCGGTTTTGCCGCCGAGACGCAGGATTTGGAGGCCAATGCAGCCAAGAAGCTGACCAAGAAGGGCGTCGACTGGATCATCGCCAATGATGTATCGCCCCAGACAGGCATCATGGGCGGCGATCACAATATGATCAAGATCATCCGCTCCGATAGCATCGAGGCGTGGCAAGACATGAGCAAGCAGGAGGTTTCCACTCGCCTTATCGCCCGCCTGAGCGAAGCCCTTGAAGAGAGTATCGAAATCTGAGACAGGCAGGCCCGATTTGGCAACGCCTTCTGATCATGCCGTTTTAACAAAAGAGGCGCACATGAATGATGTAAGATTCAAGCGATTGCCGGAGAATAAGGATCTGCCGCTTCCCGCTTATGCGACACCTGGTGCTGCTGGCATGGATTTGCGCGCCTGTTTGCCCGAAGGGCCCGTGACAATCGAGCCCGGCCGGATTGCGCTTATTCCGACAGGATTTGCCGTGGAGCTGCCCCCATCAACGGAAATGCAGATCAGACCCCGCTCCGGACTGGCAACCAAGCATGGTCTTCTGGTGCCCAATAGCCCCGGCACCGTGGATGAAGATTATCGCGGGCCAATCAAGATTGCCTTGCTGAATGCAGGCTCTGAAGCCTACACGGTTTCCCACGCAGACCGTATTGCTCAGGCGGTGATTGCAGATGTGCGCAGGCCGCGCATCATCGAAGTAACCACGCTAAATGATACCGTGCGCGGGGCTGGTGGCTTTGGCTCGACCGGTATCAAGGACTAGACCGCCCTTTCTTTGTTGGAAAGGACGCGCCCGATGGAGGCGATCAGCCTATAAGAAAGGCCGGGCGGAGGTCCGCTCGGCCACGAAACGAATGCATCTTCTGATGCTTAGGACATGATCAGACCACCATCAATATTGATGGTCTGGCCCGTGATGTAGGATGCATCATCACTGGCAAGAAAGGCTACTGCATTGGCGATGTCCTTGCCTTCACCGGCATATTGCATCGGAATGCCCTGCACCCATTCAGCCATCAGTTCGCCCGGGCCATAGTCACCCAGCATGCTGCCCCAGACGCGATCATTATAGTCCCACATGTCGGTCTTGATGATACCCGGGCAAATGGCGTTGACATTGATCTTTTCAAGCGCCACTTCCTTGGCAAGGCTCTGGGTAAGACCCATGACGCCGAACTTGGAGGCTGCGTAATGCGGCGTGTAGATAAAGCCTTCTCGCGCCTGACCGGATGCCGTGTTGACCAGCTTGCCGCCCTTGCCATGCTTGCGCATGCGTTTGATGGCTTCCTGACAGGCAAGGAAGCATCCGGTGGTGTTGACGGCCAGCGTCTTGGTCCATTCTTCGTAGGAAACATCTTCGATTTTGGAAATATAGATTACGCCAGCATTCTGAATGCCAATATTGATTTCACCGAAAGCTTCTTCGGCGGCATCATAAAGCTTGACGATTTCCTCCGGTTTGGTGACATCACACAGGGCAGGGATCACATTGTAGCCTTTGCCGGACAGCTCTGCTGCAGCTTCCCTGACCTGATCTTCAAAGGAAGCGATCACGACATTTGCGCCTTCTTCGGCAAATTTGGTCGCAATTGCGAAGCCGATTCCCTTGTTTCCTCCGGTGATCACGGTGGTTTTGCCTTCAAACCGTTTCATTGCATTCTCCCATTGCTTTCTAGCTGCTTGGGCCTGTCTCCTCCAGAAGGCGGCAAGCCGTGAAATTGTCTGTAATCAGAACATCGAGACAGCCGGTCTTCAGGGCTCCGTGAATGGCTTCGGTTTTGCTCTCTCCTCCAGCAAGGGCGATGACCCGGTCCACGTTGGCCAGATCTTCTAGGGGCATGCCGATAACGCGGTCATCCAGTGGGGTCTTGATTACCTTTCCGTCGCGATCGAAGAAGCGCAGGCTCATATCGCCAACGGCCCCGGCATCAGTCAGCTCAGCCAACTCGTTGGGGGAGAAAGTGTTGCCGCTGCGAGCCAGCATGGATGAGGGTTCCGTGGCGCCGATCCCGACGATCGCCAACGTGATCTTGTTGAACAATTCCATCGTTTCCCTGACATAGGGATCGCCCAGAAGCACCAGCTTGGCTTCGCGAGACTGGGCAACCCCCGGGGCCGTCAGCAAGCGCGCTTCGGCTCCAGTGAGGCGCGCCAGACGCGATGTCAGCTGAGTTGCATGTGTCTGAACTGTCGGATCCCCCATACCACCCAGGGTCTGCACCACATATTTGGCAAGGCCCGAACGCATGGGGTGGATATTGTCCACCATGCGCAGGATCGTCTCACTCCAGCTGGACACCCCGATCACCTCGTCTTTTTGAAGGGATACTTCCAGAAAATGGGCGGCCGATTCTCCGATCCTGTCCATGATCGTGCTTTGGCGATCCTCCGACGCCTCCACGACGATGACTTCAGACAGCTCGTATTTCTGGCGCAGCCCGTCTTCCAGTTCGACAAAGGTTCCGGAGGGAGCAACGATGGTTGTTCTTACAATTTCCTCTTCCTGTGCTTTCTTGAGCAATCGTGAAATGGTTGCCTGAGAAATGCGCAAATGCTTTGCTATGTCTGCCTGTCTGCGGCCTTCCACATGGTATAGCTGAGCCACACGAGCGATAAGCCGCAGTTCGTTTACTCTTGCCAAAGTGGCATCCTCCAATTCAGGGTTGATCGCGCGCGATACTATCCTGAAAGGTTTCAGATTCAAAGAAGCGTTCGTTCAATGCCCACTTGCCATTTGGAAAGCTCTTTCTTGCGTCTGTCACTTGCTATTGTTGGCTGAATTTCCTGCCCATGCTGACCAAGAGCGCTAATGGCATCCAGGTCGGCCCAGAATCCTGTCGCAAGGCCTGCCAGATAGGCTGCACCTTGCGCCGAAGCCTCGGTGCTTTCACCCTGAATGACAGAATGATCGATATAATCAGCAACCATGCCCATGAGGAATGGATTTTGGCTCGGGCCACCATCAACAAACAGCTTACCGATGCCATGACCCGAATTGGCAAGGATGATCTCGAACACATCCTGCACCTGAAAAGCGATGCTCTCTGCGGCGGCGCGTGCGACATGGGCCTTGCCACTGGCAAAGGAGAGACCACACATCAGGCCTCGCGCCGTGGAATTCCAGTGCGGCGCACCGAGCCCCACATGGGCCGGCACCAGCACAACGCCTTGCGTATCCTCAACAGTCTGGGCCAGATCAAGCAGTTCGGTGACATCCTTCTGCCCCAGAAGCTCCGCCGTCCAGGGCAGAATGGATGCGCTCACCAGAATATTGCCTTCAAAGGCATAAGTCGGCTTGCCGTTGCAAGACCATGCGATGGTGGTGGTCACGCCTCGTGGCGGCACGACGAATTCCGGCATGGTGGTCATCACCGACGAGCCGGTGCCAAAGGTTACCTTGCCATCGCCCAACCCATAAGCGCCATGGCCGAAGAGCGCAGCATGCGAGTCGCCAATGGCAGAGGCGACCGGAATGCCATCGGGTAAGCCGGGCACACCGGTTGTATGGGTGAAAATGTGGGAGGAATCCTTCACCTCGGGTAACACGGCCTTGGGTACGCCGAAGAGCGCGCACAGGGTATCGTCCCAGCAGGTTTGGGAAATATTGAAAAGCTGCGTTCTGGCGGCGTTGGATGCGTCGCATAAATGCTGGGTTCCACCGGAGAAATTCCAGATCAGCCAGGAATCGACCGTGCCGATACAAATATCTTCAGGCGCTTTGTCCTTGCCGCAATTATCCAGCAGCCAGCGCACTTTGGTGGCCGGAAAGAGAGGATCGAGCGGCAGGCCGGTGCGTCTGATGACTTCGTCTTCCTGACCGGCTGCTTTCAGACGTTCGCACGCTTCCGAGGTGCGGCGGCACTGCCAGGTGACGACCGGACCCAGCGCCTTGCCGGTTGTCCGGTCCCATGCAAGAACCGACTCGCGCTGGTTGGATATGCCAATGGCCTCCAGCATGATGTCCGGACCTGCCGCAAGACAGGCGGCAATGGCCTTGAGGGTGCTGTTCCAGATGGTCTCGGCATCCTGCTCCACCCAACCGGACTGGGGATGGTTGATGGGCACGGGACACGAGCCCCTTGCAAGAATGTCTCCGGTTTTGGAAACCAGAATCGCCTTGCTGTTTGTCGTGCCTTCGTCAATGGCCAATATTGCCCGTTGCATTGCGTCCTCCTCGGACCCTGCTGCCCGGTTCTCCTCCCGCGCAGGGTCTGTCCTTTGAGCCATGGTCCCTTGAGGGAAACTCAGGCTTTTTTCTTTTTAATAAGCTCTTTGGCGCTTGCCGCAAGCCCTTCTGGCGCCATACCGAATTCATCCAGCAGGAAGCTGGCGGTACCAGTGGGTACAAAAATGCCGGGAACGCCCAACCGTGTCATTGGAACAGGCACCGTCTCGACAACAACCTCAGCAACCGAACTGCCCAACCCACCAAAGATGGTATGCTCTTCACATGTCAGGATCGCGCCGGTCTCCTCAGCTGCCGCAATGATGGCATCGCGGTCAATCGGGCGAACAGTTGCCATGTTGAGAACACGCGCGGAAATGCCTTCGGCAGCCAGCAATTCGGCAGCTTTCAAAGCGCGCACCGAAAGGATGCCATTGGCAATCAGCGTGATATCGCTGCCCTCCCTGAGGGTTACGGCCTTGCCGAGTTCGAATTTGTGGTCTGCCGGCAACAGATCCGGCACCCCTTCGCGCGATAGGCGCAGGAAGATCGGTCCAGTATGCTCAGCCGCATAGGCAACCGCCGCTGCGGTCTCGATTGAATCGCATGGTGCGACGATCGGTACATTGGGGATGGCGCGAACCCATGCGAAATCCTCGGTGGAATGATGGGTCGGACCAAGGGGGCCATAAGCCATGCCCGAGCTGATTCCAACCAGCTTCACATTGGTGTTGGAATAGGCCACGTCAGCCTTGATCTGCTCAAGAGCGCGTCCGGTCAGGAAGCAGGCTGCGCCGCAAACGAACGGAACCTTGCCCCCGTTGGCGAGACCAGCTCCGACGCCGATCATATTCTGTTCGGCAATTCCGACATTGATCAGTCGGTCCGGATATTTGTCCTTGAAGCTATTCAGCTTGGAAGAGCCAACCGAATCGTTGCAAACGGCCACAATCTCCTGATTGGTCTGGGCCATGCTTTCAAGGGTTTGGGTAAACGCATCCCGGCAGTCGTGGAGTTTTGCTTCTGACAAATTGCTCATGATACGGTCTCCTCCAGCTCGGCCATGGCCTGTTTATATTGCTCTGCGTCAGGAACCTTGTGATGCCAGGCCACATTGTCGGACATGAAGGAAATACCATGTCCTTTGTTGGTGTGTGCCACGATGCATCTCGGTTTGCCCGGAACCACCTTGCTGGCGTCAAGCGCGTCGCAGATTTCTTCCATATCGTTGCCGTTGATCTCTTCAACAGCCCAGCCAAAGGCTTCAAGCTTGGGAGGGAGAGGGGCAATATTGTTGGTGTCTGCCAGTCTTGCGCCCTGTTGCAGGCGGTTGTGGTCGATGATCAGCGTGAGATTGTCCAGCCCGAACTGAGCTGCAGCCATGATGGCTTCCCAGTTGCTGCCTTCCTGCATTTCACCATCGCCTGTGATCACCACCGTGCGCCATGTATCGCCGCTGATCTTGGCGGCTTTTGCCATGCCCACTGCGATCGGTAAACCATGCCCCAAGGGGCCGGTGTTGGTTTCAACGCCGGGCACCTTGTTTCGGTTGGGGTGGCCGTTGAGACGGGAATGCGGCTTCAGGAAAGTGGAAATCTCTTCTGGATCAATGAATCCCCGTTTGGAGAGCGTGACATAGAGGGCAAGCGCCGCATGGCCCTTGCTGAGAATGAATCGGTCCCGTTTGGGGTCCATCGGGTTCTTTGGATCCACATTCAGAATGCGGAAATAGAGAGCTGTGAGGAGATCCGTTACCGACATTTCACCGCCGATATGCCCCGCGCCCGCTTCAAAGACAGCCCGCAGATCTCTCTGGCGAATGTCATTGGCCATCTTTTTCAGTTCTAAGATATCCATGATTGGCTCCCTGAATAAATATTCTATAATAAATTAAAATGCATTTCATATAGGGTGTCAAGAATTTTGTTTGGGATGATTGTGCTAAACTTTAGACCAAATAACCATTTCTGCTTGTGTTTCACGCAATTTTCATTGACATTGAATTCAAGTTCAGATATGAAATTATTATCAACACTGAATATTTATGCAGTTTTAAGGAAATGGGAGGAATTGCTGTCATGATTTCAGTAGCACGGGGGCGCTCATCCTCACCGTCTGTCTCAAGCCTGTTTTCTTTTGGTGGGGCAACTGGACCTCTTATCGGACTTCTGTTGCTTTGTGCCTTTCTCAGCTTCGCGACAGATTCCTTCTTCACCGCACGCAATCTTTTGAATGTGCTCGACCAGATCACAGTGCTCGGAATCATGGCCGTAGGCATGACCTTTGTCATCCTTATTGGCGGCATTGACCTGTCCGTTGGCTCGATCCTGGCTCTTTCCATGATGGTCATGGGCTATCTGTCCAATGAAGTGGGCATGGCACTGCCGCTTGCGATCGTGGTTGCCCTGTTTGCCTCGGCAGTTGCCGGAGCGGTGACCGGATTGCTGATTACGGAATTCAGCGTGCCTGCCTTTATTTCCACTCTTGCAATGATGTCTGTTGCGCGCGGCTTGGCCAATATGATCACCGATGGTCAGCAGATTGTCGGGTTTCCGGGCTGGTTCAATCTGCTTGCGATCATTCGTCACGGCGGTTTCCTGACCGTGACAGTCGGGTTGATGCTGGTTGTCTTTGCTGCCGGATGGATCTTCTTGCGCAACACCACGGGCGGCCGCTGCCTCTATGCAATCGGTGGCAATCAGGAAGTCGCGCGTCTGGCCGGCATCAATGTTCGGCTGTCCACCATCCTTGTTTATGTCACCTCGGCGGTTCTTTCCGGGCTCGCAGGCATCGTTTTGGCCGCAAGGCTCGATTCGGTTCAGCCAAGTTCCGGTATTTCCTACGAACTGGACACGATTGCTGCCGTGGTTATCGGCGGCGCCAGCCTTAGCGGTGGCACCGGCGGCATTGCCGGAACGGTGATCGGGGTGTTGGTGATCGGCGTCTTGCGCAATGGCCTCAATCTGCTGGGGGTCTCTCCCTTCACGCAGCAGGTGGTTATCGGGGTCGTGATCGCTTTGGCAGTGGCTGCCGAAGTGCTCAAGAAAAAGAAGGGATAGGATTTTGGCATTGTGCCAAAGACGGTGGTGAGCACGGGCCACCACCAACCGGTGCAAGCCGGAAAATGCCAGACATACTGTTGTTGGAGGCAATGTCTGGGTCTTAACGGAGGAGAAATATCAAATGAAACTCAAACATTCACTGTTTGCCGCAGCAGCTGTTCTGGCAACCGCACTGACACCTGTGAGCAGCTCTGCAGCCGAACTTCACAAGCTTGGCCTCGCAGTCGCCAACCTTCAGGCCAACTTCTTTAATCAGATCAAAATGTCGGTTGAAGCCTATTCCAAGGAAAAAGGTCTCGATCTCATCATCGTAGATGCCAAAGGCGATAGCGCAACGCAGGTCAGCCAGGTTCAGGATCTGCTGACGCAGGGTATTCAGGCCTTGATTTATGTCCCCGCAGGTGCTGCCGCAGCGGCAGTGCCAACCCGCCTTGCCCACGCTCAGGGTGTTCCTGTCATCAACATTGACCGTAATCCGGAAGGCGCGCCAGGCGATACTTTCATCGCATCCGACTCCGTCGCTTCTGCCAAGGAAATCTGCAACTATGCATTCGAACAGGTGGGCGGAAAAGGCACCATGCTGATCGTGCATGGTCAGAAAGGCACCACCCCTGAAGTGGATCGCACCAAAGGCTGTATGGAAGCCATGAAAGCGTATCCGGACATTTCCATCGCATCCGAGCAATATAGCCAGATGTGGTCACAGGACGAAGGATTCCAGATCACCCAGAACATGCTGCAGGCGCATCCAGACGCAACCATCGTTTGGGGTCAGGCAGACGCTTTGGCACTTGGTGCAGCTCAGGCCGTAAAGGTTGCCAACCTGCCGCAGCACATCTTCGTCTTCGGCTTTGATGGTGACACCGCGGCTCTTAAGGCTCTGCAGGATGGCGTCTTCGATGCAACCAGCACCCAGCGTACCCAGTATTTCGGTCGTCTGGCCGTGGATAGCGCCATCAAGCTTGTTGCAGGCGAAGAGGTTCCGAAACTGCAGTTGCTGCCAGCGACCCTGACCACAAAGGACAATGTTGGCCCGTTCATCGAAAATCATCCTTGATCGGACCTGACGTCTGATTGTTCGATAATGGCTGGATAAGGGAGGGCCCGAAATGGCTGAGGTCAAATCTCCAATTCTTTCTCTTCGTCAAATCAAGAAGAGTTATGGACCGCTGCAGATTCTTCATGGCATCGATCTTGATATTCATGAAGGAGAAGTGGTTGCCCTGCTGGGTGAAAACGGAGCCGGTAAGTCAACGGTATCCAACATCATTTGCGGTACAATCCGGCCAAGTTCGGGCTCAATGACATGGCGAGGCGCGGATTACGCGCCCGCCAACCCTCGCGAGGCAATCGATTCAGGTTTGGGCCTGATCCATCAGGAGCTAAGATTGCTTCCCCATCTTACGATTGCAGAGAATGTATTCGTTGGGCGCTGGCCCAAATCCCACGGTCAGGTTGATCGCAAGGCCATGGAGCGCAAGGCACAGGAACAGCTGGAACGGCTGGGGCTTGATCTGCCTGCGAACCGCAAGGTCGAGGGTCTTTCTACCGCCAATCAGCAGCTGGTAGAAATCGCCAAGGCGCTTACCCTCAATGCAAAATTGCTTATTCTTGATGAACCGACCGCAGCGCTTGGCGACGCCGAGACGGAACTGCTGTTCAAGCAGATTGATCGCCTGCGGGCCGATGGCGTCGGTATCATCTATATTTCGCACCGCCTGGAAGAAATCCGGCGTATCGCTGATCGTATCGTGGTCATGCGCGACGGCTCCAAGGTGCGGGAATTCGACAAGGGCGATGTGCCCGTGCGCACCATTGTTGAAAGCATGGTGGGACGCGAGCTTGGGCGCATGTTCCCGAGTTTTCCGCCTGTTGGTGATGACGTGACCCTTGAGGTGAAGGACCTGACATCAGCTCAGGGTGCTTTTCATGATGTCAGTTTCAAGGTTCATAAGGGCGAGGTGTTCGGCATTGCCGGACTGGTCGGAGCTGGGCGCTCCGAGCTGGTTCGCGCCATCACTGGCGCAGATCCGATTTCGTCAGGGCGGGTTTATCTTGATGGCAAGGATGTTACGCCGCGCAGCCCGCAACAATCCATCCGCAATGGTATCGTTCTCGTGCCTGAAGATCGCAAACTGCAGGGGTTGGTGCTTGAGCACAGCATCTCTGAAAATATCGGCTATGCCAACATGAAGGCCGTCGCCCCGAAAAAATGGGTAAGCAAGAAGGCGCTGGACAGCTTTGCCGCAGAAAACATTGCTCGCTTTGGTGTGAAGGGGCAAGGGCACCAGAATGCCGACGAGATGTCTGGTGGTAACCAGCAAAAAGTGGTTTTGGCCAAATGGTTGGCAACAGACCCCAAGGTGGTTGTTCTGGATGAGCCGACCCGCGGGATTGATGTGGGCGCCCGTTCGTCCATCTATGACATCATTGTCGAGCTGTCGGAAAAAGGGATCTGCGTGATTGTTGTCAGCTCCGATCTTGAGGAAGTGTTGGGTGTTTCAAACCGGATCCTGGTAATGGCTGAAGGCAAACAGGCCGGAATCCTGGATCGCGCAAATGCAAATGATGTGTCAGTCATGGAACTGGCTACCAGCTAGCTCGTCTGGCAAAAGGATTTCCTGGTTCGAATATGGGAGAAAGATATGTCCGAATTCAATTTCAATGCGCCAGCGATGTTTGATCTTGGCGGCCGCGTGGCTCTGGTGACCGGAGCGGGCAGCGGCATTGGGCAGCATATTGCCATTGGTCTGGCCCAGTGCGGCGCAGACGTGGCATGTCTGGACCGCCGCGAAGATGATGGCCTTGCCAAGACGGTTGACGCGATTGCCGCCGCAGGGAAGAAGGCAATTGCCATTACGGCTGATGTCACGAACAAGGAGTCCCTTGTTGAGGCTGTCGCCAAAACGGAAGCAGAGCTCGGAGACTTGGCGATCGCGGTCAACTCTGCTGGCATCGCCAATGCCAATCCGGCAGAAGAAATGAGTGAAGACCAATTCCAGACCCTGATGGAGATCAACCTGAAAGGGGTTTTCCTGTCCTGTCAGGCAGAAGCCAACGCAATGCTCAAACATGGCAAGGGTGCCATCGTCAATATCGCTTCCATGTCTGGCGTGATCGTCAACCGTGGCCTCATGCAGGTGCATTATAATTCCTCCAAGGCTGGCGTCATTCATCTGACCAAGAGCATGGCAATGGAATGGGTTGACGGTGGTCTGCGCGTGAATGCCATTAGCCCGGGCTATACGGCAACGCCAATGAATACCCGTCCTGAAATGGTGCATCAGACCAAAGAATTTGAAGATCAGACACCGATGCATCGCATGGCCAGCGTGAAAGAAATGGTTGGTCCGGCCATCTTCCTTGCCAGTGATGCTTCTTCTTATTGCACAGGCGTAAACCTGCTTGTGGATGGTGGCTTCTGCTGCTGGTGAGGTGGCGAAAAAGGAATTCCGGGCCATAGGTTTGGATACAGATTGACTGGCACCTCCCTTGCAATCCTTTCTTGCCCAAGTCCCTTCTCCTTCAGCAAGAATATCGTCAGTCAATTCAAGTGCCTGCTTTTTCAAGCAGGCACTTTTTTAGTTGGAACGCACAATTGCTTCGCGTCACGCCTCTTTTAAAGAAAGAGGCTTTCATAGAATAATTTTGCCACATCCCGCGTTCAATAAACGGCTTGAGGTCGCTTGTTCTGTCACATGCTTAAAGCGTAGCGAAATTTTTCTATTCTAACGCATAAGTTGGTACATGATTTCTCGTAGTCCCCCATCGAATTACCTACATTGTGAGGAAGAGATTTAATGCTAGGGATGAACGATCCATACGCTTGCCCCGATCCGGATAAGGGATCTTGAAAGGCAAGGGCGTGCATGACGTTCTAAATGCGAGGAACACAAATGGCCCATACTCCAAAATCCACTGAAGGCCGCAGCCGGATCTATGACTCCATCATCGACACCATCGGCAACACACCTCTGGTGCGGTTTGACAAGATTGCCGCCAAACATGGCGTCAAGGCAAACCTGATCGGTAAGCTTGAATTCTTCAACCCGCTTGCAAGCGTCAAGGATCGCATCGGCGTCAACATGATTGAAGCCATGGAAGATGAAGGCAAGATCGAACCGGGCAAAACCACCCTGATCGAGCCGACATCCGGCAACACTGGTATCGCGCTCGCCTTCACAGCTGCGGCCAAAGGCTACCGCCTCATTTTGGTCATGCCGGAAACCATGTCGATCGAGCGTCGCAAGATGTTTGCCTATCTTGGTGCCGAATTGGAATTGACCGAAGGCCCCAAAGGCATGAAGGGTGCCATTGCGCGCGCGGAAGAGTTGGTCAATGACATCGACAATGCTGTCATTCCTCAGCAGTTCCAGAATGCGGCCAACCCTGAAATCCACCGCAGCACCACTGCTGTTGAAATCTGGAATGATACCAACGGGGAGGTGGATGCCCTGATCTCCGGCGTTGGCACCGGCGGCACCATTACTGGCGTTGGCTCCGAACTGAAGGCCCGCAAGGCCGATGTCAAGGTGGTCGCGGTTGAACCCGCAGACAGCGCGGTTCTCTCCGGTGGCAAACCGGGACCGCACAAGATCCAAGGTATTGGCGCCGGCTTTGTGCCTGACGTGCTGGACACCAGTATCATTGATGAAATCATCAAGATTTCAAACGATGATGCTTTTGCCTTCTCGCGTGAACTGGCCCGCACCGAGGGTGTGCCTGTAGGCATTTCGTCCGGTGCCGCCTTGGCTGCAGCCATTGAATTGGGCAAAAGGGATGAATTTGCCGGTAAAAATATCGTCATCATCATTCCAAGTTTTGCCGAACGCTATCTGTCCACTGCCTTGTTTGACGGTATTGGAGAATAAGAAAACCGGGAATTGTTAAGCTTCCGAAACGTTTTCTGAGCGCATTGGCCGTGGTGGGATCACATTTCCCCGCCACGGCTTTTTGCTATCTGTGATATGGTTCTTGCATCTTTTGAATCGCTTTGCTTTGCAAGCAAGCTGCCATGTAGTCCTACCTCTTTTATGGCTTAAGGAAACATGGCTCTTGCGGATAAACCGGGCCGTGGCCTTCGAGCCAGAAGCGTGAAGAAGGCCCGCCTTGAGAGATCTGAACAGAATGGTGATGGAATGACCCGACTTTCGAATTGTCTCGCCGTGTCACTGCTTACCGCAGTTGGTGCAGTGCTGGCCGGAACGGCGCTGGCAGGAGACGCCGCTGAATTTCGCTCCCATGGATTCTCTGATGATGAACGGGGCCGCTATTTCGCGTTTGAGGAATTTGGCGTAGAAAGTGGTCCTCACTATCCTTACTCCAACATCTATATCGTTGATTTGGCAACGGACAAATGGGTGCCGGATACCCCTGTACGCGTGCGGCTGCAGGAAGAGGGCGAAACTCCGATCGTGGCGCGCGTCAGGGCATTTGAAAAAGCCACACCCATCATGCAGCAATATCAGATTTCCAATTCCGGCGTGCTTCTGGCTGCCTCTCCCGTAAGCGAAGTGGGCGAAAAAGCCATCATGCGTTTTCAAAAGACAACGCAGCCATTGTTGAACAATACTGCATCCCCTTATACTCTTGAGATTAACACCAAGGATGTGAAAGATCTGAACGGGTGCGAAATGGGCGGCGGAACGGTCACCGGCTTTTCCCTGACCCTGACGACGCCAGCTGGAGAGACGCGAAAGCTGCATGATGAGACGTCGGCCCCGCGCTCGCGCGGTTGTCCGCTGGACTATCATCTCTCTGCGGTCTTTGCGCCAACACGGATGGAAGCACAAACCCACGCGGTTGCGTTGGTGGGTGTTTTCAGCAAGGCCGATGACGGGCAGGATCTGCGCTATATCGCCGTCCCTTTCTCATTCTGATCCGCCCTTTGTGAGAACGAAAGCAAGACATGCTAAGCAAAGAAGAACTGGAACGCTACGCCCGCCATATTCTCCTCAGGGATGTTGGCGGTCCGGGCCAGCAAAAGCTGAAAACGACACGGGTCCTTGTGGTAGGGGCTGGTGGTCTTGGCTCCCCCCTTCTGGCCTATCTGGCGGCTGCGGGCGTGGGGACCCTCGGCATCGTGGATGACGACAGTGTGGCACTATCCAATCTGCAAAGGCAGATCATCCATGATAGTGAGGCTGTCGGCCTGCTAAAGGTTGAAAGTGCCGCAGCAAGCCTTGCTCGCATCAACCCCCATGTGACGGTTCAGCCCCATGTCATGCGCCTTGATGAGGTCAATGGCAAAGCGTTGCTGCAATCCTATGATATCGTGGTTGATGGCACAGACAATTTCGATACACGCTATCTGACAGCCGAATTATGTGAGGAGGCCCGAAAGCCCCTGATCACAGGTGCGGTGGGGATGTTTGATGGGTCCATTACCACGCTGAAACCCTATGAGACGGGCCCCGAGGGCCATCTCAATCCGCGCTATCGGGATCTCTTCCCTCAGCGGCCAGCGCCGGGCACCATTCCCGCCTGTTCTGAAGCTGGCATTCTTGGGGCGCTCACCGGTGTCATTGGCTCCATGATGGCGCTGGAGGTCATCAAGGAGATTGTTGGCCTTGGGGAAGGGCTTGTTGGGCGCCTTATCTTGTATGATGCGCGCGCGAGCCGCTTTGAGACGATCCGCTATCGCCGCCGGAAAGATTGATCCATGCGCCCCGCTCCAGTCAGAAGCAGGCCTCGTTGGGACGAAACAGGGGGGAGCATCGCTTCAGATCATGGATGGCAACACCCTGTCCGGCGGCCTGTGACCGTCGATGAAGGCCTTGATATTGATAATCACCTTCTCCCCCATATCCATGCGGCCTTCCTCTGTGGCCGAGCCCATATGAGGCATGAGCAACACACGCTCCGATTTGGCCAGCTTGGGATTGATCTTGGGTTCATTCTCGAACACATCAAGCCCCGCACCGGCGATGCTGCCATTCTCGATCAGGCGGGCCAGCGTCTGTTCGTCAATCACCTCGCCGCGCGCCGTGTTGACGATATAGGCGTTCTTGTTGATCAGCTTGAGCCGACGGGCTGAAAGCAGATGATAGGTGGCCGGCGTGTGGGGGCAGTGAATGGAAATGACATCCATCCGCGCCAACATTTGATCAAGGCTCTCCCAGTAGGTTGCCTCCAGATCATATTCGATCTCTTCGGGTAGTCGGCGCCGATTGTGATAATGGATCTGCATGCCGAAGGCCTTGGCGCGGCGCGCCACAGCCTGACCGATGCGGCCCATGCCAATGATGCCCAGCCTCTTGCCCCAGACCCGCTTGCCCAGCATCCATGTGGGTGACCAGCCCGGCCAGTCCTTATGCTCTTTCAGATAGAGCATCCCTTCCGCAAAGCGCCGCGGCACCGCCAGAATGAGCGACATGGCCATGTCGGCGGTGTCTTCGGTCAGAACGCCGGGGGTGTTGGTTACGGTGATGTTGCGGGCATTGGCTGAGAGGACATCGATATTGTCGATACCATTGCCGAAATTGGCAATCAGTTTGAGATTTTCCCCAGCCTGCGAGAGCAGATGGGCATCAATGCGGTCCGTGACCGTAGGCACCAGAATGTCAGCATGTTTGACTGCCTCGACCAGTTGCGCCTGGCTCATGGGCGTTTCATCTTCCTTGAGCCTTGTATCAAACAACTCGCGCATCCGCGTTTCCACAGCAGCTGGGAGTTTGCGGGTAACGACCACAACCGGCTTTTGTCTCGCCATAGGTTTGCCCTATTCCTGCCTCATAGCATCACCCGCTTCCATCTGTGATATTGGTAGAAACATCAGTAAGAATATAGGTCTTCAGATGTTTGCCACCGTCGCAAAAGAAGCGCATTCAGGTGAATTTCTTCGGTTTTCAGCATGCCAACAGCACGCCATTTTGCTTTGAAAAGTCAGGATATGATCAATTCGGAATGAAATTGATATCCCGCTCTTTTCAAGGGGCCGTGACAATTTGCAAAAAATCGCAATAAATTCAATCACAGGCACCTTTTGAATGCTATAGGGAATGCCCCTGTCATGACCAGTCATCCCATGGTTTGAGATGGCCCGGACTTATGCATGCAGGTCATTCAGGGTTAAAAGATTCTTTATTGCAATGGTGTAGGTTCGACTCTGTCGAAATAAGGAACGCCAAGTAGTAAGCAGCGCAGAGGCACGATGACAAAGAGACAGTTCATTGCACAATGGATCATGGCGATATGCTTAATCGCCATCGCTGACCTGCCAGCCCATGCTCAGGGAACCACCATAGGGCCCTCCGGGCTGAAAGTTCCCAGATTTGTTTCTCTCAAGTCTGATCGGGTCAATGTGCGTGGCGGTCCTTCCACTGACCATAAGGTGAAATGGGTTTTCCGCCGTGCCGGGTTGCCGGTTGAAATCGTGCATGAATTCGAAAATTGGCGCCAGATTCGCGATTCCGAAGGAGAGGAAGGTTGGGTCTATCATTCCCTCCTTTCGGGCCGTCGTACGGCGCTGATTAGCCCTTGGCAAACAGCGGGGACGCTGGTGAATCTGCTCAGAAGTCCATCTGAAGATGCTTCCGTTGCGGCCAAGGCTCAGGCCGGGGTGCAGGTGGATATCACAGAATGTGAACGGGGTTGGTGTGAGGTTGCCGTCAAGAGCTATAGCGGCTGGTTGAAGTCCAACCTCTTATGGGGTGTCTATCCCAATGAAGAAATCAACTGATGCGCTTCTGAGAATTGCAACGGCAACGCCGGAGAGCTTACCTCAACTTCTTGCACTTTATGAGCACCTGGCTGCCGACAATATCCAAATGGACCTTGATTTGGCCACCAAGCGGTTGGCCGCCTTTCATGCGATTGCAGGCAGTGCGGTTTTCGTTGGCTATTCTGCTGGCAAACAGGTGCTCTCCCATGCCATTGAGCATGCATGGCACCACGATTGTTACAAGGTGATGCTTTTAACCGGATCACAAAAGCCTGAAACGCATGCCTTTTATCGGCGCGCAGGATTTGAAGCTTCGAAAACCGGATATCAGATCAGGCGTATTTCGCCGCGTGCGGACTAGGCAGGGACTGGCTTTTCCAACAGTCTATAGAAAAAGGCGCTCACCGATTGCTCGGGAGCGCCTTTCTTATTGCATGGAAGGATGGAAAGCCTTAGTCGGCTTTCTTTTCTTCCTGTTTGATTTCTTCGCCGGTTTCCTGATCAACCACTTTCATGGACAGGCGAACCTTGCCGCGATCATCAAAGCCAAGCAGCTTAACGAAGACGCTGTCGCCTTCTTTTACCACGTCGGTCACCTTGTTGGTGCGCTGTGGTGTCAGCTGGGAGATGTGAACCAGACCATCGCGTGCGCCGAAGAAGTTCACGAAGGCACCAAAGTCAACGGTTTTGACAACCTTGCCTTTGTAGATAACGCCAACTTCTGGCTCAGCGGCAATGGAATTGATCCAGTTGATCGCTGCGGTGATGGCTGCGCCATCGGAAGAAGCAACCTTGATGGTGCCGTCGTCGCTGATATCGACCTTGGCGCCGGTTTTCTCGACGATTTCGCGGATAACCTTGCCGCCCGAACCGATGACTTCACGGATCTTGTCGACCGCAATTTTCAGCGTTTCGATGCGTGGTGCGAATTCGCCAACTTCAGCGCGTGCTTCGCCCAGAGCTTTGCTCATTTCGCCCAGAATATGCAGACGACCACCCTTGGCCTGCTCCAGAGCAACCTTCATGATCTCTTCGGTGATACCGTCGATCTTGATGTCCATCTGCAGGGAGGTAATGCCTTCTGACGTACCGGCAACCTTGAAGTCCATATCACCCAGGTGATCTTCGTCACCAAGAATGTCGGAGAGAACGGCGAACTCATCGCCTTCCTTGATGAGACCCATTGCGATACCGGCAACAGGAGCCTTCAGAGGAACACCCGCATCCATCAGCGCCAAAGAGGTGCCGCAGACGGTGGCCATGGAAGAAGACCCGTTGGACTCGGTGATGTCGGAAACAACACGCAGAGTGTATGGGAATTCATGATGTGCAGGCAGCATAGGATGCACAGCGCGCCATGCCAGCTTGCCATGACCGATTTCACGACGACCCGGAGACCCGATGCGGCCAGCTTCACCAACCGAGAACGGAGGGAAGTTGTAATGCAGCATGAAGGTTTCTTTGTAGGTGCCAGCGAGGGAATCGACGAACTGCTCGTCGTCACCGGTACCAAGGGTCGCAACAACCAGAGCCTGAGTTTCACCGCGGGTGAACAGGGCAGACCCATGGGTGCGTGGCAGCTTGCCAACTTCCGAAACGATCGGGCGAACGGTTTTCAGATCGCGACCATCGATACGACCGCCGGTCTTGATGATCTGGCCACGAACGATCTTGGCTTCTGCCTTCTTGAACAGATCGCCAACGATAACAGCATCTGCTGCATTTTCGTCTTCCGGATTGCAGAGCGCAGCCATGACTTTTTCTTTTGCGGCGTCAACAGCAGCGTAGCGTTCGGTCTTGGCAGCAATCTGGAAAGCAGCCTGCAGGTCCTCACCAGCGATTTCTTCAACCTTGGCAGCCAGCTCGGAATAATCCGGCATGGAGAATTCGCGAGGCTCTTTGGCAGCTTTTTCAGCAAGGCGGATGATGGCGTCAATAACCGGCTGGAAGCCAGCATGACCGAACATCACGGCTTTCAGCATGGTTTCTTCAGACAGGTTCTGTGCTTCGGATTCAACCATCAGAACCGCATCGTTGGTACCGGCAACAATCAGATCCAGCTTGGAATCTTCCATCGAATCGATGGCCGGGTTGAGAACGAATTCGTCGTTGATGAGACCAACGCGCGCACCGCCGATCGGGCCCATGAAAGGAACGCCCGAAAGGGTCAGCGCTGCGGAAGCGGCAACCATGGCCAGAATGTCTGGATCATTGACCATGTCATGGCTGACAACGGTAATGATGATCTGGGTTTCGCATTTGTAACCATCAACAAACAGCGGACGGATCGGACGGTCGATCAGACGGGACGTAAGGGTCTCTTTTTCGCTCGGACGGCCTTCACGTTTGAAGAAACCACCTGGGATTTTACCGGCAGCGTAGGTTTTTTCCTGATAGTTGACGGTAAGCGGGAAGAAGTCGAGGCCCGGCTTAGGGTGCTTTGCAGACACAACGGTCGCAAGAACAGAGGTTTCGCCAAGGGTAGCCAGAACAGCGCCGTCAGCCTGACGCGCAATTTGACCGGTTTCCAGAACGAGCTTCTGCCCGCCCCAATCGATTTCTTCACGTTGAATATCGAACATTGAAATGTCCTTTCCTGTATGCCCTGCATATCGGATATATGGGGCATCGATCTAACAATATTTTGATCACGGGCAAGACAACGAGCGGCTCCAGCACTGTGTGGCGCTTGGGCAAAGCGGCTGGCAATCCTGCCTGTGAACGCTGGTGAATCAGAAAATCCGATTACACCAGTTCTGTTTAAACACTCAGGCACTGTTATGCCAGAGCAGCGGGAGGGTTTCCCCTTGGGCATTTCGTTGGTCACTTGAGCGCACAACGAGAATGCGTACGATCTTGTGGTAACGTCAATCCTTTGAAAATCGATGGAATATCGAAAGGACAGCGGATCGTACAATTTGAAAACGCGGTGACCGGCAGGCCACCGCGTTTATCAGAGAATTAACGACGCAGTCCGAGGCGTTCGATCAGCGACTGGTAACGTGCCACGTCTTTGGCTTTGACATAGTCAAGCAGCTTACGACGCTGGGAAACCAGTTTCAGGAGGCCACGACGGGAGTGGTTATCCTTCTTGTGAGACTTGAAGTGCTCGGTCAAGTTGATGATCCGCTCGGTAAGAACAGCAACCTGTACCTCGGGGGAACCGGTATCGCCGTCTTTGGTGGCATATTCCTTGATCAGCTCTTGCTTGCGTTCAGCAGTAATCGACATCGGTATCTCCTTTAGTTTTTTGGCTCGGCATCGCTTGAAAAGACAGGCGGATGCTCAGGCAGATTGAAAACGCGCCTTGGCCAGAGTTCTCCTTCGATCACTTCGCATATGGCCACCAGCAAACCTGCATTCATGGCCGCGACGTGACCGTCGATCGGAGCTTCTTGTCCACGCAGCAAAACCGATTGTCCTCGGCGTAATCTTGCAGCGGCATTCCTGTTTATGGCCAGAGCCGGGATGTCGTCCAGCGCGGTCTCAACAGGAAGCAAGGCAGAGGCGAGCCCGGGCTCGCCGGGCGCACTATGGCTCAACTGTTCCAGATCGTCCAGCGAAATAAGCATTTCTTCGGTAAATGGACCTGAAATGAGCCGACGCAGGGCCACGACATGGCCGCGCGTTCCCAGATGTCGCCCAATATCCCGTGCCAGAGACCTGACATAGGTGCCCTTGGAGCATTCGGCGACAAAAACTGCGGTATCCTCGTCTGGTGCTTCGAGGAGTTCCAGATGGTGAATGGTCACCGGGCGTGCAGCGAGTTTGACCTCTTCGCCGTCGCGCGCCAGATCATAGGCGCGTTCACCATTCACCTTGATGGCAGAAAATGCGGGGGGAACCTGCATGATCTCGCCGGAAAAATGATCAAGGGCCGCTTCGATTTCCTCTTCGGTCGGGCGGTGGGCGGAGCTGTCGATCAGTTCCCCTTCCGCGTCGTCCGTTGAGGTCTCTTCGCCCCATCGCACCGTGAATTCATATTCCTTGTAGCCGTCCATGACGAAGGAAACCGTCTTGGTGCCTTCACCGATGGCAATCGGCAAGCAACCGGAGGCCAGCGGGTCCAGCGTGCCGGCATGGCCAGCCTTCTTGACATTGAAGATGCGCTTGATGGCGCCAACGGCCTGGGTTGAGGTCATGTTGAGCGGCTTGTCCAGAGCAATCCAACCATGCACGTCGGTTCGGCGCTTGGCGCGAAACTGCTGCTTCTTTTTCTTCTTGGGTTTTGGAGCTTCGCTTGCCTGATCTTCAGGTGCGGAGCCCTCTTGCTGCATATCTTTGCTCATGTCGGCTCCTACTTGTCGTCAGTGTCATCTTCGGATGCATCATCATCATGATGCAAATCTCTTTGAACAAGCGGCGAATCGAGCAAGGCATCGATGCGTGATGCCTCATCAAATGTTTCGTCATAGCGAAAGCGCAGATCGGGCGTATGCTTGAGCGTCAGGTCACGTCCCAGACGGCCGCGCAGATATTTCTTGTGGCCATTGAGCGCATCCACGATTGCCTTTTCCTCCCCGGGCGCACCAAGCGGCATGACAAAGGCGGTTGCCAGGGTCAGGTCCGGACTCATGCGTACTTCGGGAATGGAGATCACGAATTGTTCCAGAAACGGATCAATGATCTCGCCTCGTGTAAGGCATTCAGATAAGGATTTTCGAACCAGTTCGCCTACGCGCAACTGGCGCTGAGACGGCATACCGCCGCCTTTGCGAGAACCACGTCCCATGAGATGTCCTAATTGTCTGTGGCAATGGGCGGGATTGGACCGGCCAAGCCTGGAATAACGTCAGCCATGCGGCTTATTGCGTTAGGTCTATTAAAAATGGCAAAGGTCAAGGGAAGAAACCCCTCGACCTTTGCCCGATTGCGTTCACATAAGATACCTAGAGCGTCCGGGCGATCTCTTCCACGCGGAAGCATTCGATCTGGTCGCCTGCGCGCAGGTCCTGATAATTTTCAAAGGCCATGCCGCATTCCTGTCCGACCCGCACTTCCTTGACTTCGTCCTTGAAGCGCTTGAGGGTCGACAGCTTGCCCGTATGGATCACAACATCGTCGCGCAGCAAGCGCACGCCGGTGCCGCGTTCCACAACACCTTCGGTGACGCGGCAACCTGCAACCTTGCCGACCTTGGTGATGTTGAACACTTCCAGAATTTCCGCATAACCGATAAAGGTTTCGCGAACTTCTGGGCTGAGCATGCCGGACATTGCCGCTTTCACATCATCGGTCAGATCGTAGATGATGTTATAGTAGCGGATTTCGACGCCTTTCTGCTCGGCAGCCTGCTTGGCCTGTACGTTTGCACGCACGTTAAAGGCGATGATCGGAGCGCCCGATGCTGCCGCAAGGGTCACATCGGATTCGGTCACACCACCAACACCGGAATGCAGGATCTGTGCGGACACTTCTTCGTTGCCGATGCCGTCCAGTGCACCAATGATCGCTTCGACAGAGCCTTTCACGTCGCCCTTGATGACCAGCGGGAAGGACTGGCTGTCGCCGCTTTCCTTCAGGTTGCTCAACATCTGTTCCAGCGAACCGCGGTTGGCTTTGGCTGCAGCAAGATCCTTGTTCTTTCGGATACGGTAATCCGTGATCTCGCGGGCGCGGCCTTCTGTTTCAACAACTGCAAACTGGTCGCCAGCGTCAGGCGCGGCATCAAAGCCCAGAATCTCGACCGGTTTGGACGGTTCTGCCTCTTCAACCTTACTGCCCGTGTCATCGATCAGAGCGCGAACCTTACCCCAATGCTCACCGGCAACAACAATGTCGCCGACCTTGAGGGTACCATTCTGCACCAGAACCGTTGCCACTGGGCCACGGCCCTTGTCGAGCTTGGCTTCGACCACGATCCCGTCAGCTTCTCTGTCCGGGTTGGACTTGAGCTCGAGCAGTTCGGACTGCATCAGGATGGCATCGAGAAGATCTTCCAGATGCAGTTTTTCCTTGGCAGAAACTTCAACTTCGAGCACATCACCGCCCATGCTTTCCACAAAGACACCATGCTGAAGCAATTCGTTGCGAACGCGGGTCGGATCTGCGGCTGGCAGATCGATCTTGTTCACGGCCACGATGATTGGCACTTCAGCGGCCTTGGCGTGGTTGATTGCCTCGATAGTCTGCGGCATGACGCCATCATCTGCGGCAACCACAAGAATGACGATATCGGTTGACTGGGCACCACGAGCACGCATCTCGGTAAAGGCGGCGTGGCCCGGCGTATCGATGAAGGTGATCTTCTGATCTTTCTGCGTGACCTGATAGGCACCGATATGCTGGGTGATGCCGCCAGCTTCGCCGCGCACCACATTGGCGTGACGAATGGCATCAAGCAGCGAGGTCTTGCCGTGGTCGACGTGACCCATGATGGTCACAACAGCCGGACGGGACGCCAGATCATCTTCAGCATCTTTCTTGTCGAACAGACCTTCCTCAACGTCGGATGCTGCAACACGTTTAACAGTGTGGCCCAATTCTTCAGCCACCAGCTGCGCGGTGTCAGCGTCCAGAACATCGACAGTCTTGACCATCATGCCCTGCTTCATCAGGATTTTGATAACGTCAACAGCACGTTCGGTCATGCGCTGGGCCAGTTCCTGAACCGTGATGGTTTCAGGAATGACGACTTCGCGGAAGACCTTTTCACGCGGAGCATCATGCTGGGCACCTTTTTGCTTCTGACGACGACGACGCATGGAAGCGAGTGAACGCTCGCGCTGTTCGTCGGCATTGAGCGCATTGGTCAGCGTCAGCTTGCCACGGCGACGCTGTGCATCGGTGCGTGGTTTTGCTGGCGTTGCTGCGCGTGCATTGTCATCAGGCCGCGGCTTCTTGGGCACTGGCTTGATTGTCTTTGCGCCTGGTTTTGCTTCAACCGAAGCATCCGGAGCAACAAAGCCTTCTCCACCAGAAGCCCGTGCACCACCGCGTTGCGGGCGGTTGATCTTGGCGCCAGGACGTGCTCCGGCCCGATCATCTTCGCCATCGCGGCGTACCCGTGGCTTGACGGGACGTTTGTCTGTACCCGGTTTGGCATCCCGTGCCGGGCGATCACCCTGCGGACGATCCCCTCTTGGCGCACGATCAGCCGGTTTGCCTGTGCGATCCTTGGAGCGGGGAGCCTGAGCGTCACCTTTTGCTTCGGCAGGTGCCTTGGCTGGCTTGGTATCCGCTTTTGCAGCTTCTGCCGCCTCAAGCGCCTTGCGCTCTTCGTCGGCTTTCTTCGCTTCAGCTTCTTCTTTGGCCTTCTGCGCTGCGGCGACTTCTTCTTCCGCTTTGCGTTTGGCTTCTTCTTCCGCCTGGCGTGCAGCTTCTACCTTGCGCTTGGCTTCTTCTTCTTTCTTGCGCTGCTCCATTTCGCGCGCGCGGACTTTCGCCGCTTCAAGCGCTTGAAGGCGTTTCGCATTTTCCGAAGAGGTCAGGTTGCGCTGGCCGGTCGTATTGTTGTTGCCGTTGCCGTTGCCCTGATTATTGCCGTTGCGATTGCGTTGGCGCTGGCCGCGTCCACCCGAGCCCTTGCCCTGGTTGGCGCCATTGCCGCCGTTTCCACCGCCGGAGCGGTTGTCAGAACCGCGATTTTGCGACTGACCGGAAGAGGCCGCCGGCTTGTCTGCAGATTTGGGCGCAGCTTCACCTGCAGCCGGTTTTCCACCGGTTGCTGGCTTTGTGTCACCTGGTGCAGTGAACCGCCGCTTTCGTTTTTCAACAACAACCGCCTTCGATCGGCCATGAGAAAAACTCTGGCGTACGGTGCCTTGCCCCACATTCTTGCCCAGAGACAATGTCTTTTTCTCTGACGGGCTATTGTTGTCGCTGCTGTTTTCGTTGCTCATTTCTCGGTCAATACCCTTCACTGCCTCCGTTAAGAGGCCTGTCCAGCGGTTCGGTCGTCCGGGCCGCTGTTAGAATCCGGTTCACTTGGTTGCAAGTAGGCTTCCAGCACCGCAACCTGTTTGATGAAGCTCTTGCTCGCCGAACCGGCGATCAAGGCAGCATGTACCACATTTCCGTATCCAAGCGCGTTACTTAACGCCTCAGCGCTGAATCTGCGAACAATGGGTAGTTCGCAGTCGCTGCCATAATGGCGCCGCACGGCTTGGGACAGTTTTTTCTGTCCGTCTTCTGCAGCATCTGCCGCATGTATTAGTCCAATTGCACCCCTTTGCGCAATGGACGTTTCTACCTTTGCAAAGCCGGTGACGATTTGGCCGGCTTTTCGTGTCATGGAAAGGGATGATAAACACCCCTTTTCCATCAGATTTGCGACAAGCTCTGCCAGGTCGTCGCATTTTTGCACTTTTTGCTTGAAACCGCGCGCAAACATACCCTTGTTTGCGGCCTGCTTCACCAAATCATGCTTTGCTGTCACCCAGACGCCTCGTCCGGGTAACCGCATTTTCAGGTCTGGAACAACGCTGAGATCAGGAGCCAGTACAAACCGGATCATTTGGTCCTTGGGAAGACTTTCCCGTGTTACCAGACATTGTCTTGTTGTCTGTTCGCTCTTTTGCGGCACGGTTTATCCTCTCAAGGCCGTTTTTGTCAAATCTTGTCGCAAACCGAGACTAATCGGGCGACAGTTCAGACCGGTTTCAGGCCTTTTCTTCTTCCTCAGCGGTTGCTTCCTCTTCTTCATTCTCATCATCAGACTGCTGATCGTCTGCGATTGCGCCAGCGGCTTCATCGCTCGGATCCAGCTCGCCCATTTCGTCTGCTTCCATCTGCTCATATTCCGCAGCTTCTTCCTCGCTCAACAGTTCGGAAGGGTCGATCCATCCGGCAGCAACACGGGTCAGCATGACGATGTCTTCGGCTTCCTGACGCGAAATATCAAAATCGGACAGGGTGCCCTTGAAGCGCTTCACTTCACCATTGTGCCGTTCGGTCCAGCCAACCAGATCGTCCGTGGCGCAACCGGCAAGATCTTCAATGGTCTTGATGTCGTCGCGACCAAGCGCCACAAGCATCGGCAGCGTGAGACCCGAAATTTCAAGAAGATCATCCGAAACACCCAGTGCGAGGCGCTCTTCATTCTGTTTTTCCGCTTCGGCTTCCAGATATTCACTTGCGCGTTTCTGGATTTCCTGAGCGGTTTCTTCGTCGAAGCCCTCGATATCAGAGACTTCGCTGCTATCCACATAGGCCACTTCCTCAATCGAGGTGAAGCCTTCGGAAGCCAGAAGCTGTGCGACGATGTCATCAACGTCAAGCGCCTGCATGAAGAGCTGGGCGCGTTCGTTGAATTCTTTCTGACGACGCTCGGATTCTTCTTCCTCGGTCATGATGTCGATGTCCCAACCAGTCAGCTGGGAAGCAAGACGAACATTCTGACCGCGACGGCCAATGGCAAGCGAGAGCTGGTCATTGGGAACAACAACTTCGATCCGCTCGCTGTCTTCATCAAGGACAACCTTGGCCACTTCGGCTGGCTGCAGCGCATTGACGATAAAGGTCGCAGGATCTTCGGACCATGGAATGATGTCGATCTTTTCACCCTGAAGCTCATTGACGACGGCCTGAACGCGTGAACCGCGCATACCAACGCAAGCACCAACAGGATCAATGGAACTGTCACTAGAAATAACGGCAATCTTGGCGCGGGATCCTGGATCGCGGGCCACAGACTTGATCGTAATGATACCATCATAGATCTCCGGCACTTCTTGTGCAAACAACTTGGCCATGAACTGTGGATGTGTTCTGGACAAAAAGATCTGCGGGCCACGTTGCTCGCGACGCACATCATAGATGATGGCGCGGATGCGGTCACCCGGACGGAAGGCTTCGCGTGCGATCAGTTCATCGCGACGGACAATGGCTTCGGTGCCTGAAAGATCAACAGTGACATTGCCATATTCAACGCGTTTGACCTGACCGTTGACTATTTCGAACTGGCGATCCTTGAATTCTTCATACTGATGATCACGCTCGGCTTCGCGCACTTTCTGCACGATAACCTGCTTGGCTGACTGGGCAGAAATACGCCCGAATTCCAGCGGAGGCAGTTGGTCCGAAACGATATCGCCGATCTGTGCATCCGGATTCTTAACCTTGGCATCAACCAAGGCAATCTGGGTTGCATAATCCTCGACTTCTTCAACCACTTCCATCAACCGCTCAAGCCGGGTTTCACCGGTGCGTGGGTTAATCGTCGCCTTGATTTCTGTCTCTTGACCATAGCGGGAGCGCGCAGCTTTCTGGATTGCGTCCTCCATGGCTCCAATCACGATCATGCGATCAATCGATTTTTCGCGCGCCACAGCATCTGCGATCTGCAAAAGTTCAAGACGGTTTGCACTGATTGCCATCGTTCAGTGTCTCCTATTCTTCCCTGTCAGCGTCAGTGGCTTCTTCCACTTCTGCCGGTTCTGCGGGCTGAGCTTTCAGCGCCAGCTCCATGAGTTTATCAGTCATTACAAGCTTTGCATCTGCCAGATCCGAAAGCGGCAAACGCACATTTGGATCGCTATCCTGAGGTACGTCGGGCAAAATCAGTTTGAGTTCTTCCCCGTCCACACCATCAAGAATGCCTCTGAACCGGCGACGACCATCCATAGGAACAGACAGTTCGATCTTGGCATCATGCCCACTCCAGGCCACCAGATCACGCACGCGTACCAGCGGACGATCCACTCCCGGCGAGGAGACTTCAAGATAATATTCGCTGTCAATTGGATCTTCGACATCAAGCACAGGCGAAAGAGCGCGGGATACAGCCTCGCAGCCATCAATCGTCATCGTGCCATCGGGGGCCTCGGCCATGATCTGAACGGTACAGCCATGCTGGCCGGTGATTCTCACGCGGACCAGATCGTAGCCCAGATCAATAATGGCAGGCTCAACTATGCTGGCAATGCGTGCTTCCAGCCCTTTTTCGCCAGTGAGGCGCGGCTCTGTTCCCGCTTTTACTTGACTGCTCTCAACCATAGGGAAAGCCTGTCTCCATTTCTTTTCGTCCAAGCAGGCGACCATAGCCTACTTGCGACAAACCGTTTCTATTCAAGGCAACTGTTTTCCTATATGCGTTTCGTCCCGTGGGGCTTGCCTTTTTCCAAAGTGTGGAAATGGGGCAACATATCGGATCATGATCACCTAATTTACCAGACCCGGCTGTAGAAGGGGAGGCCACCTAACAAAAAAGAGCGGGTCCTTGTCACGGCCCACTCTAAACAGCTTGTCTAGATTTTGAGGCTGTAATACACCAGAAAGATCGTAAAAAGCAAGGGTTTTTACGATCAGAGCTGACATTTCTCTGCTATTTACGTCGAAATGTCAGATATTGCGGCTTTCTTCCCTCACGAATAGCTTTGGCCTCATAGCGGGTGCGTTCCCAATCCGGCCATGCAATCTGCCTGTCTTCAGGAGAGGTGCATTCTTCAGTCAATGCGTCGCACCCCTCGACATGGTTCAGTGTCCATTCCACATAATCCTCGATATCAGAGGCAAAACGGAAGACACCCCCCGGCTTCAACACACGGGCAATGCGGTCAAGATTCCGGCTGGAGACAAAGCGACGCTTCCAATGGCGTTTCTTGTGCCATGGATCGGGATAGAGCAGAAAAACCCGGTCGAGAGAGGCTTCAGGGAGCCAATCCAGAATATGGGCGGCGTCTTCGTCATAGAGCCGGATATTGTCGATTTGCCTTTCATTGATCGCGGCCAGCGCTTTGACGGCCCCGTTAATGAAAGGTTCGCAGCCGATCAGGCCCACGGTCGGGTTGCTTGTCGCCTGCCTGATAAGATGCTCACCGCCACCATAGCCGATTTCCATCCAGACTTCATTCGGAGCATGGGCAAACTGTCCCTTGATATCCTCGATGGGATGGGTCGGGTTGAGGCTTATGCGCGGCAGAAGCTCGTCAATCAGCTTTTGCTGCGCAGGGCTCAGTGGCTTGCCCTTGCGCCGCCCGAAGAAACTGGTCGCGATCTGCTTTTCGATCAGGCGGGATTGGGAGGGGCGGAATTTGGGCTTCTCGGAAGACAAAGGGGTCATGGACTCGGACTGGATAGGATTTGTTGGGCTTAAAGGCAAAAGACTGCGGCCTCATAATAGCAGTTTGGCCCGCGCAAACCAAATCGCGTTGCAAGCAACGGGACTGTTCGAGCAGGCCAAAACAAGTTTGATCTCGCTTTATGCGAAAAGTGCGCCTTCTTTAGCCGATTGCCTTGTGCAAGGCGTCGACAATATCGGTTTTTTCCCAAGAAAAACCACCCTCGGCGTCTGGCTCGCGGCCAAAATGACCATAGGCAGCGGTGCGCTCGTAAATCGGCTTGTTGAGGCCAAGATGCGTGCGGATGCCCCGTGGCGTCAGCGGCACGATGTCCCACAGAGCCTTTTCGATGACGGAATCCCGCACGGACCCCGTGCCGTAGGTATCAACATAGAGCGAGAGAGGCTCCGACACGCCAATGGCATAGGCCAGCTGGATGGAGCATTTTTCGGCATAGCCGGCAGCAACCACATTCTTGGCCAGATAGCGGGAGACATAAGCCGCAGAGCGATCCACTTTGGTGGGGTCTTTGCCGGAGAATGCGCCGCCGCCATGGGGCGCAGCACCGCCATAGGTATCAACAATGATCTTGCGGCCCGTAAGGCCAGCATCGCCATCCGGCCCGCCAATGACAAATTTGCCGGTTGGGTTCACATGCCAGATGGTCTTGTCGGTCAGCCATCCTTCCGGCAGCGCCGTCGTAATATAAGGCGTCACGATTTCGCGGATATCGGCAGAGGTCAGGTTGCCATCAAAATGCTGCGTGGAAAGCACCAGAGAAGCCACCTCGACCGGTTTGCCATCCACATAGCGCAGCGTGAGCTGGCTTTTCGCATCCGGACCCAGACGGGTTTCTGTGCCTGCATGGCGTGCTTCGGCAATCAGGCGCAGGATCTTGTGGGCATAAAGGATCGGGGCTGGCATCAATTCAGGGGTTTCATTGGACGCATAGCCGAACATGATGCCCTGATCGCCTGCCCCTTCATCCTTGCCATCGGCTTCATCGACGCCTTGAGCAATATCTGCGGACTGCTCATGCACATAGATGTCGATGTCAGCCTTTTCCCAGTGGAAGCCGTCCTGCTCGTAGCCGATCTCCTTGATCACCCGGCGAGCAGCCTTTTCCATGATATGGCAATCGATCTCGGCAGGCCCCCTGACCTCGCCAGCAAGAACAACCTTGTTGGTTGTCGCCATGGTTTCCACGGCGCAGCGCGCGTGCGGGTCTGCCGCGATGAAGGCATCGACAATTGCGTCGGAGATACGGTCACAGATCTTGTCCGGATGTCCTTCGGATACGGACTCACTGGTAAACAGATATTCTTTGCGGGCCATGGGAATGTCTTTTTCTGTGATATAAAGGGTTCTGCATGTCGTTATCACATCAGGAAACGCGACGCAATCCAAAGCGGAATTACCGGTTACTAAATCCTGCATTCTCAAATCGGGAAATCATTGAAAGAATGTCCGAAGGAAAATTGTGAAAGGTGCATATATCAAATACTGGACTGGGCTTGATATTAACCCGGAGCGGCCGATTGGAGGCGCTTCGGAGAATCACTTAGTCAGTCGAATTGAAGACTGTATTATTTAGAATCGCAACCTAAAATCGGGTAAATAAAATAGGTAATATCGATTTCCTGCAGGGCTCTAGTATGGGTAAAATTACAAATCCCACCGAGCCTGATCCAATATATTCTAAGGGCACGGCTCCGGCCCAGAAATGAAAAGGCGGTCAGGAACTCGGTTCCCAACCGCCTTTTTGCTATAATGCGGATATGCTGCACACCAGTGTGGCATATCTAAATTAGCTTTCCGCACCCTCTCCGGAGATCTCACGCACCAGTTCAACGATCTTGCGTCGTATTTTCTGGTCTTTGATCTGTACGAAGGCACGGTTCAACTGCAGGCCTTCAGAAGAGGATAGGAAGTCGATGACATAATTCTCTGACTTGGATTCAGCAAGGCCCTGAGCTTCTTGGGGGGTACCTGGGGCGTCTTCGAAGAAAAAGGAAACCGGGACTTGCAGCACGGTTGCAATGTGCTGAAGACGGCTGGCGCCAATACGGTTGGTCCCTTTTTCGTATTTCTGAATCTGCTGGAATGTAATGCCCAGATGCTCCCCAAGTTTTTCTTGGCTCATAGAAAGCATCATACGACGAAGTCGGACACGACTTCCAACATAGACATCGATTGGGTTCGGTGCTTTTTTACTGGCCATTTGGCTCTCTTTTTTTGTTTCGACGTGTTGTTCTGTGTGACAAGTTTTTTTCACGTCCATCTGGTTATACTGCAGGTTCCGCTTCCTGCGCTTTTCCCGTAAACCGTTTGCGCCTTTGGCTATAGAAAACGGGATTCTACAATAGTGCCGTGTATTAACGCTATATGTCAATTATTACAATTAGCGGATTTTGGATTTTCTCATTTTGATTAATGCAAGACAGCCAGTCAGCAACCATAGGAAAAAGAAGATGTGATCGCCAAAGCGGCTATAAAGGGTGGCTGGCAGCCGCGCAGGAACAATTTCCTGAACCAGACCATCGGTGCCCAGATCCTGTTTTGCCACCAGTCTGCCAAAGGGATCAATAATTGCTGAAATACCTGTATTTGCGGAACGAATAACCGGTAGGCCGGTTTCAACCGCTCGCATTTGAGCCAGATGCAGATGCTGCCATGGGCCTGCCGTCTTCCCAAACCAGGCATCGTTCGTGACATTCACAATCATGGTTGCTCCCGCCGGGTAGGAAAGAATTTCGCTTGGGAATGCTATTTCATAGCAAATCAGGGGTAGAATTTTTCCCAAATGAGCGTCACCCAGCAGTTTTCTTTTTGTACCGGATGAAAAACCGGATAATTGCGCGGCTAGATGTTCAAGGCCGATGGCACGCAACCAGCGCTCTTTCGGCAAATATTCGCCAAAAGGGACAAGATGAATCTTGTCATAGGAGGCCATGATCGTTCCATCGCCGGAGATCTGATAGATGGAATTGTAAACTTGTTCGCTACTGGTAAAATTTACCTCTCTTCTGAGAGCCCCTGTCAGCAATGTGGCCTTGTCCGGCAGAGATTGTGCGATCGCCGCAAGTCCGGCTGGTTGCTCGATCAGATAGAAGGGAATGGCTGTTTCTGGCCAGACAAAGAGGTCGACTTTTTCAACAGGATACTCCTCACGATCCAAAGTCGTTAAGGCAAGCAGGCGATTGAAAATCCATGAACGATTCTCAAGTTTCCATTTTTCCCGCTGCGGAATGTTCGGCTGCACGATCCGTACGGTCACGGGGGCGTCTGGCTGAGGAGGTGTCTGATTCAATCGATAGAAGCCGAATGCGCATTGGCTTACGAATAACAAAGCGGCAATAAAGGTCAGCCCATAGCCGCTCTTACGAGAGGGCGCGTCAGCAAAGAAAAATACCGGTAAGGCAAAGATGACGGGGGCTATTAGCCCCATGCTCTCCGGGCCGACGAGCGCCAGCGCTTGCATCGTGACAGTCGTTGATGTGAGCGCCTGCCCAAGGCCGCCCCAAGGCAATCCGGTGAAGATCGTGCCACGCAGCCACTCCAACGCGGACCATGTCAGCGCCAGCCATATGACGCGCATCGGAGAAGATGACCAGAGCGGAGCAACAAGGCCACAGGCCACTGCCCAGAAGAGAGCCAGCCCGGCTGCAAAGAAAAACAGAGCAAAAGGCATCAGGGCTGCAAATTTGTCTGCTTCCACGAGGAACGCGGCACCGATCCAGTAGAAAGCGCAAAGGAAGAAACCCAGGCCAAAGACCCAGCCTACCAAAGCCATAGAGCGGATGGCTCTTTTCGTGCTGTTCCCTAAAGAGGCAGAATCAAGCAGCCAGACAAAAACGGGAACACAAAGCCAAAGCAGGGGGAACCAGCTCAGAGGGGCCATCGCCAGACTGGCCAGACACCCAAAAAGGAAAGCGACCAGCAGGCGGCGCCAACCATCAAGCAAAATAAGATTGGAAATGAGAAACGCCATGAAAATGGGCCGTTTGACAAAGAATCACAAAACAGTTGGCCCATTGGTATAGGAGTCGGTCGGCCCATTCAAAACAATAATGCGGCTGTGCATGCGAAAATCCGAAAATTCAATGCCCACAAAGGGCTTGCGGATCGATGCTGGCTTTCAGGCGCACATAGATGTGTTTTTGATCAGTTTGAGGGCCTTGGCCTTTTCGGCCTTGTCTTCCAAAGCAGGCCGTGACATCTCGAAGCCCGGCTCTGCAGCCAGATCACGCGGGCGGCCAAGATAGTAGCCCTGCACTTCCTGACAGCCAGCGGCGTGCAGCATGTCGAGTGTTTCCTTGTCTTCGATGCCTTCGGCCAACACTTCGATATTAAGGCTCCGACCGATGCCGATCATCGCGGATATAATCGCCATGTTGCCATGACTGTTGGTCAGATCGCGTACAAATGAGCGGTCGATCTTGATCTTGTCGATCGGGAAGGACGAAAGATAGCTGAGCGAAGAGTAACCGGTTCCGAAGTCATCAAGCGCAATGGTGATTCCCATACTGCGCAATTGCTTGAGTGTCTCGATGGTGCGTTGGCTGCTCTGAATGAACAAGCTTTCAGTGACTTCCAGTTCCAATCTGTGGGCTGGCAAGCCGGTCTCCTTGAGAATGCTCTCGACCATGGGCACAAGATCGATCTTCTTGAACTGGATGGGAGACAGATTAACAGCGACACGCAGGGGCTGTGTCCATTGGGCGGCTGTGGTGCAAGCCTCCCGCAGGGCAAATTCGGAAAGCGGCAAGATAAGGCCATTGCTTTCGGCGATTTGGATGAAGGAGCCCGGAGAGATCCAGCCGCGCACCGGGTGATCCCAGCGCATCAAGGCTTCGAAGCCAGTCTGCTTGCCTGTCGCGATGCTGAACTGTGGTTGGAAATGGAGTTTGAATTCTCCAAGAGCGATCGATTTTCCCATTTCCTGCGATAGCTCATGGTCCATATGGGCGCGCACATCGTGACATTGCTCAAAGCGGCATATCTGGTTTCGCCCTTCCTGTTTTGCTCTGAGCAAGGCCAGCTTGGCCTGCTGCAGCAACGCGCTGACCCTGTATCCATGATGCGGAAACTGGATATAGCCGCCGGAGATGGTGATCTCAATCGGGCGGCCATTGAAGCGATAGGGCTGCTTGAGATAGGAATGAAGAATCTGAATACGCTGCTCGAATGTTGCGCTGGTCCCCAATTGGTCGATAACAATAGCGAACTCGTTGCCCGACAAACGGGCAACCATCGACCTGTCATGCTGAAAATGGGAGAGGCGCTGTGCAAATTCCTGCAGCAGCAGATCGCCGTTTTCGGTGCCTAGAATGGTATCCAGCTCTTTAAATCGGTCAATATCGATGAGCAGAAGCGCAAAAGGTGTGTTCTGATATTCCGCAGATTTCAAACGCTGGTAAACAGATGAGAGAAACAGTTGCCGATTGGAAAGCCCCGTCAGATTGTCCCGAGACTTAAGCTCATCGATCATGCTGCGCAGCGTTTCGCGTCTGCGCTTTTGTTTGCTATTGAGGAACAGGAAATAATAGCCGACCAGAAGGGTCAATGCCAAAATGGGAAGCTGCCGTATGAGAGGGCTGTTATGGTGAGACAGAACCAGCGCCATCACCAGCAGGCCCAAAAGCACAAACAATTTCCGGGGTGCGCCCAAATCGGAGTCGATCAGCTTATATTTGGTTGACGAATCTTGCATCAAACTGCTCTTTTTAGCCAAGCCTGATCTTAACCTACAGGGTAGTTCTGAAGAAAATCGGAACTTTAATGGTTAATGGAATGCCCCTTTCAAAAGGTCACGTCAAAAACCCTAAGCATTACAAAGGGCTCATAGACTTCTAAAACTTTTTTAAATAGGGATTTGCTATTTCTACGTATCATATCGATTAGGCAGGCCTACGATCCTCGCCCCCATCCATGGCCGTAGCCAAAATGGCGAGGGATCGTGCTAAAAAAGACATGCCACGCAATCAAGATGCTTGTTGGCGATGGATGGCGGGATGGTCACCGGCCACCTCGGTCTGTGCCTTAAGGATCTTCGGAATTGCCATTTCCGGCTCGGCTTCAATCTCTTGAGGCTCACCCAACAAGTAGCCCTGAGCCTGATCCACGCCAGCAAGCCGCAGGATCTCGTAGGCTTGATAATCCTCTATGCCCTCGGCCGTGATTTGCATATTCAGGCTTTTGCCCATGCCGATGACAGCGGAAATGATGGCCATCGAACTGTCATCGGTCGCCAGATTCTGAACGAACGAGCGGTCTATCTTGATTTTGTCGAAGGGGAAGCTGGTCAAATAGGCCAATGATGAGTAGCCCGTTCCGAAGTCATCAAGCGCAATCGAGATGCCACGCCGTTGCAGCAGCAAAAGGTCAGCGGATACTTCATCATTGATGTCGATAAACAGACTCTCGGTGACCTCCAACTCCAGCCTTTTCGGGTCGAGCCCGGTTTCAAATAGAATCTCGGTCACCAGATCTGAAATGATGCATTGGCGCATTTGAATGGGGGATAGATTGACAGCTATCTTGAGCGGATTCTTCCATTGGCTGGCAATTTGGCAGGCACTGCGCAGTACAAATTCAGAAATCGGAACAATAAGACCATTTTGTTCGGCAATGGGAATGAAGACACAGGGCGAAATCTCGCCGCGATCTTTGTGGATCCACCGAACAAGCGCCTCAAATCCGGTTTGTCTACCCGTCGCAAAACTGAATTGCGGCTGGAAAAAAACGACGAATTCGCCCTTTTGTAGTGCTCGATCCATATCCTGCGACAAGAAATGGTCATCCATCATCTTGGAATCGATGGCTTCTTCATAGCAGCATACTCTGTTGTGCCCTTCCTTTTTGGCGCGCTGCAGAGCGAAATAGGCGTTCTGGTTGAGACTTTCGGGGTCTTTCCCATCCTCGGGAAACAAGGTGGTGCCCATGGAAACAGTCATGTCCACGGACTGCTTGTTGCACAGATAGGGCTTGTAGAGCGTTTCGAAGATCTTGCTCACCTTTGCCTTCAGGCTGCTGCTGCTTCCGTCATAGGGTACAACAAGCGCGAACTCATCGCCGCCAATGCGTGCAGCATCGGCCTCTGTCTCTGCCAACTGTGCCAAGCGGGCCGCAAATTGCTGCAAAATCTGATCAGCAGCGCCGTAGCCCAAAAAGGCGTTGAGCTCCTTGAAACGATCAAGATCGAGGAGCAACAGGATGAAGGCCTGGTTCCTGTCAGTCGCCACTCGATTGGCCAGATAGCGCTGGAAGGCTTCGCGATTGGTCAACCCCGTCAACTTGTCCTTGGCAACCAGAGTGTCCATTGCTTCCTCTGCTGCCACCCGCGAACTGTTTAGTTGAATCAGAACGATGCAGGAAAGCATTGAAATGACAGCAATCGTTGCAAGCTGAACCATGGACCGGGTTTCCGGATCCTGATTGGAAAAAATAAGTGAAACAGTAACGGCACAAATAAAGTTGGCCACCATCAACACGGCAAGGGCTGCTATTTGTTTGCTAAACAGTCGATCATATTTACCGAAAAAACCGATCATAAGAGCTCCAGAACACGATTTGTCTGAGAGCATATATCAAATAAGCTAATTCATACCTAACGGCTATAGTAAATGTCGATTTTTTGTTAGAACAACTATAGAAGTGGAACTGTTGTTGTTTATCGGAAAGAAAAGTATAAGTTATAAATATATCACATTTAAAAAGACAAAGAAAAAGAGGGCAATGCCCTCTTCTCAATATTGCCTATTGTGAATAAGCTTGTACAATACGGACAAGTCAAGATTTCTCGATCTTGTCCAGTTTACTGAGCGTTTCGACCGTAGGCATTGATATGCAGCTATAGCCGGAATCAACAAAATGCACCTGACCTGTGACTTTCTTGGAAAGATCGGAGAGCAGGTAAAGGGCTGCACCGCCAACATCCTCAATGGTACAGACATCGCGCATTGGGCTGTTATCGCGTTGATAGCTATACATCTGGCGCGCGTCGGCAATGCCATTGCCTGCCAGTGTACGCACGGGGCCAGCCGAAATCGCGTTGACGCGAATGCCTGACGGGCCGAAATCATTGGCCAGATAGCGAATAGACGCCTCAAGCCCGGCCTTGGCAACACCCATGACATTATAGTTTGGCATCACGCGGGTCGAGCCGGCGTATGTCAATGTGAGCATGGAGCCGCCATCGGTCATCAGGTCTGCTGCGCGTTTTGCCGCTTCCGTGAAGGAAAAGCAGGAAATGACCATTGTGCGGGAGAAATTGTCCCGCGACGTATCAGCATATCGACCACGCAGCTCGCTTTTGTCGGAAAAGCCGATGGCATGCACGATAAAGTCGATCTTGCCCCATTTTTCCTTCAAGGCCGCGAAAACAGCATCGACAGAGTCGATATCTTCCACATCGCAAGGCATGACAAAATCGGAATTGACGGATTCTGCCAGTGGCTTCACCCGCTTGCCCAACGCATCACCCTGATAGGTGAAGGCAAGCTCGGCACCCTGATCATACAGCGCCTGGGAGATACCCCAGGCGATTGAGCTGGCATTCGCAACGCCCATGATCAGGCCGCGTTTTCCTTCCATTAGACCGTTCATATGTTGGCAGCCCTTATCCGTTATAACGCTGGAAAATCAGCGTAGCGTTGGTGCCGCCAAAGCCGAAGCTGTTGGAAAGAGCCACATCGATCGGCTTTTCGATCCGTTCGCGAACGATATTCATGTCGGCAAATTCAGGATCAATCTCGGTGATATGAGCGGATTCGCCAATGAAACCGGCCTGCATCATGAGCAGGGAATAGATTGATTCCTGAACACCAGCAGCCCCCAGAGAGTGGCCGGTCAAGGATTTCGTCGAAGCGATATAAGGCTGGTCGCCGTCGAAGACTTCGCGGATAGCGCCGATTTCAGCGGTGTCACCCACCACGGTGGATGTGCCATGGCAGTTGATGTAATCAATCTTGTTGTCAACAGTGGACATGGCCAGACGCATGCAGCGCTTGGCGCCTTCACCGCTTGGGGCAACCATGTCGTAGCCATCAGACGTTGCACCATAGCCGACGATCTCGGCATAGATCTTGGCGCCTCGGGCCTTGGCATGTTCCAGTTCTTCAATCACGAGAACGCCAGCACCACCGGCAATGGCAAATCCATCGCGGGAAATGTCATAAGCGCGCGAAGCGGTTTCCGGTGTGTCGTTATATTTGGACGTCATGGCACCCATGGCATCGAACAGGTTCGACATGCTCCAGTCCAGATCTTCATGCCCACCGGCAAAGATGATGTCCTGCTTGCCCATCTGGATCAGCTCGTAGGCATTGCCGATGCAATGGGCAGACGTGGAACAAGCCGAAGAAATGGAATAGTTGACGCCGTGGATCTTGAACCAAGTTGCCAGCGTTGCAGACGCGGTGGAAGACATCGCTTTTGGAACCGCGAATGGCCCGATGCGCTTTGGCGACCCGTTTTTGCGGGTAATGTCGGCTGCCTGCACCACGGTCTGGGTGGACGGTCCGCCAGAGCCCATGATGATACCGGTGCGCTCGTTGGTGATATCGCTTTCTTCAAGGCCGGAATCAGCAATTGCCTGCTTCATGGCAACATGGTTCCATTCGCCCCCCTTGGAAAGGAAGCGTTTGGCGCGGCGATCAACCAGATCGGTCGTATCAATATCCGGGGCACCCCAGACCTGACAACGGAATCCGTGGTCGGCAAAATCCTGCGAAAAGGAAATGCCTGATTTAGCATCGCGCAAGGATGCGGTGACGGCTTCGGCATCGTTGCCGATGGAGGAAACAATACCCAAGCCGGAAATGACTACACGTCTCATAATCGGGGCCTCACTGTAGATGTCGGGGCTCTATTTGCCAGATCATATCGCGGCGAAAGCCTTTGCCTGCGATATAATTGAATTAGTCTCTTGATAGGTGTTCTTTTCAGAAGCTGCAACATCTCTCAAAGACCTTATTTTCGAAAAGATCCCTGAAATGTCCAATCTCTAATGCTCAATGAGCCGGAAAAGTGGCATGGTAAAGGTCACACAGCTGTTTTTGCCTCTTTGCCATGGGTTGCCCGGCCCAGAGCATGTCCTTATGGGCGAGAGAGCCGCTTAGGAATCCTTGAAGGCGCCAACGCGCAGATCCTTGGCCACAAACACCAGATTATCGTCGGCTTTGACCCAACCATCACCAATGCTGAGATTGAGGCGGCCCTTCATAACGCGCTTGAAGTCAACACCATATGTTACGGTCTTGATGTCTGGCGTGATCATGCCGGAAAATTTGATTTCACCAACGGAGATGGCGCGCCCTTTGCCTTCAAGGCCCAACCAGCCAAGATAGAAGCCGGTCATTTGCCACAGGGCATCCAGACCAAGGCAACCGGGCATAACCGGATCGCCAGCGAAATGGCAATCAAAGAACCAGCGTTCCGGATTGATATCATATTCCGCGCGGATCATGCCTTTGTTATGCTCACCACCTTCTTCGGAAATGTGGGTGATCCGATCCAGCATCAGCATCGGTGGCAATGGCAATTGCGGATTGCCCGGGCCGAACATTTCTCCGCGGCTGCAGGTCAGAATCTCTTCATAGGTGTAGCTGGATTGGCGCTGTTCCATACGGTTTCCACTCTTATCCTTCTTTGTCCCACCCGCTTGGCTGGGTGATACAGTCTATACTTGCAGAATACAAACAACAAATCCATGAAATTGAATTCGATTGCCCGATCCTTCTTTGTGCCTACTTTGCCAAATTGATTGCAAGCTTGCTTTTCTCGCTAAGCTTATAGCCTTTTCTATGAGCAAGCACTAGGCGTGCAAACGATTAAGTTCACATTTGAAAGCCTCTTCCGAACGAAGCGGAACCAATGGGCTCTCCACAAGATCGTGGTCTGCAACATGCCTCTCATTTAGATTGTAAAACCGCCTCTTTCAAGGCGCATTCTGTGCACGCATGGCTTGCAGAGGCATATCAATGTCTCTCGCATCTCGCGCTCGATGAAAAGTTTTTAAATATTCAAAAATTGAATAGAAATGACGAATAGCTTATTCAATATGCTGTGATTGGTAGGCGATTTTCCGTAGTTGCCTTGCCCAAGGGGGGAAAAAGAATTATATCAGTCATGATGCAATCTGGTTGCATTAGAGGCTGCCCGCGTGGAATGGAAGCGCAAGGGTTGGTTTTCTGAAGATAGACAGTCAGATGTAACGGATATTCAAGGACCAATGACATGACCTCTCAGCTGCAAAAATTCGATAAGCGATCTGCTCGGGATATGCTTGTGGGGGCAGGCCTGCGCCCGACGCGCCAGAGGCTGTCACTTGCCGAGCTTTTGTTTGCCAAGGGGGATCGGCATGTTTCTGCAGAGCGTCTGCATGAGGAAGCCGAAAAGGTCAATGTGTCTGTTTCTCTGGCAACTGTCTATAATACCTTGCATCAGTTCACGGAAGCAGGCCTTCTGCGGGAGGTCGCCGTGGAGGGAACGAAAACCTATTTCGACACGAATGTCTCCGATCACTACCACTTTTATATGGAAGAAGAAGGCAAGGTGGTCGACATTCCCGGCGGCATAAATGTGTCCGAGTTGCCTGAAGTCCCTGACGACATGGAAATCACGCGTGTTGATGTCGTGGTCCGCCTTCGCCAGAAGAAATAACTCAGAACCAGAGCTGGGCACCCCCTCTGAAACGCATCTTTCGACTTGTTATTTTGGGGCCTGAATCAGGGCCGCACACCAGATTGTGTGCGCTCAAACGGCCTTTTGGGCGATTTATCCATGATCAATTTGTCCTTGCGTCAGTATGCCTCAGTCATAGCCTGACAGGACCAGATGCCGCCTTTATTCTGCGGCGGCATCACTTTTATGATCGGTGACCATCTCTTCTTCCTCGCTGTCTGACTGCTTGTGCAAAGAGAAGGCGCGCTTGAATGGCTTCTTGATCGGTTTGAGCCGGATTTTGACCCGCCTGATGCGCCGCCGATCCGCTTCCATGATTTCGAATTCGAGCCCTTCCTTGACGGTAATAAGCTCGCCACGCACCGGAATACGACCGATCAGGGTAAAGATGAAGCCACCAAGCGTGTCGACATCTTCCATCGACTCATCATCAAGAGGCAGTTGCGTTCCGATGGCCTCAACCACATCATCCAGGTCGGCCTTTGCATCAGCAATGAAGAGATTGGGACCAGCGCCAGCGATGAAGATCTCATCTTCATCATCATGCTCGTCCTCAATGTCACCAACCACTGTCTCAACAACGTCTTCCAGCGAAACCAGACCATCTGTGCCGCCATATTCGTCAATCACCAAGGCCATCTGGGTGCGTGCGGCCCGCATGGTTGCCATCAGATCTATGGCCTGCATGGATGGTGGGACGAACAGCACTTCCCTGATGACGCCAAGCTCCTTGAGCGGGCGATCCAGATTGATGTTGCTTAAGGTACGGGGCAGATTGGCAAGGGACATCTCACCATCGGAGCCAAAATGGACGCTGGCCAGAGAGCCTTCCATGGAATCAAGAGCCGGGCTTTCGGAGGGCTCAGGGATGCAGCATTCCTTCGTTAGCAGCGAGAGCACATCCTTGATATGGACCATGCCCACCGGATCATCGAGGCTTTCCCTGTAGACCGGCAGTCGGGAATGCCCGACATCCTGATAGACGGCGAGAAGTGTCCCAAGAGAGATCTCGTCTTCGATCGCATCAATATCAGCGCGCGGAATCATGACGTCGCTGACCCGCATTTCCCGCAGCTCCAGAATGTTGCGCAACATGGCTTTTTCTTCTGCAGAAAAAGTCTGGTCATTGCTGTTTTCGTCTGCGAGGGCCCCTTCCATCTGCGAACGCAGAGAGGGGGTTAATCCTGACATCCAACCCTTGAGCAAACTGGTAAACCAGTTCTGTCTGGGTTGGTGTGGGTCAGCATCGCTGCTGTCAGCCTGAGCGTCACTTACTGGCCTGTCGGCCTTGGATGACGGCGAAGATAAAGAAGGGTCGGGGTCGTTCATTCTCGTTCCGGCGCAGATCTCTTGGCTGCGCTCTCAATCCTGTTGCAAAAATACGGACCATCAGACAATGGGCCGGATCAGTCCAGACTTTCCAAAGGCACTGTGCCTTCATAGGGGTTGGGAAGATCCAACTTGGCCAGAATGGCGACTTCGACGCTTTCCATCTTGTCCGCTTCATCCGGCTCTATGTGATCATAGCCCAGAAGATGTAAAAAACCATGTAAACACAAATGTGTTAAGTGATCACGGATTTCAACCCTCAATTCCTTGGATTCTCGCTCTACGGTTTCATAAGCGAAAACGATGTCGCCGAGCATGGGGCCAAAGGGATCTGCCTCTTCATCGATGGGAAAGGACAAAACGTTGGTGGCCTTGTCCTTGCCTCTATGCTCCGCATTGAGCGTGCGAATGGATGCATCGTCGGTGAAGACCAGAGAAAGCTCACATTCCGGCAGAAATGCAATGCCCTCTTTCTTTGTGACATAGGCAAGCCCCGCCCCCAGAGCGCGATCAATTATGCCTTCAAGATCGTCAAGGCTCTGCCAGAGATCGGATTCGATCAGCAAATCCCGTTCAAGCTCTGGCAGGGAAGGAGATATAGAACTCATTCCTCAGCCTCATCATAAATGTCTTCAGGCCTTGCCGGATTGTAGTCGGCAGCCGTTAGATGCTCTTCAACTTCGCGCTTGTGGAAGCGCTCACGCCCCAGCACCTGACGTGCCTTGGCGCGCCTGCGGGCATCCTCGTCATAGGCATTGACGATCCGGGCAACCAGTTCATGGCGCACAACATCCTGTGCGGTGAATTGCACACGCACGATGGAAGGAATATCTGCCAGCAGTTCCATGGCCTGTACAAGACCCGATTGTTCGCCGCTTGGCAGGTCGATCTGGCTGGGGTCGCCGGTGATGATCATTTTGGAATTTTCACCAAGGCGCGTCAGAAACATCTTCATCTGCATGGATGTTGTGTTCTGTGCCTCGTCAAGAATAACCGCCGCATTGGAAAGAGTCCGCCCGCGCATGAAGGCAAGGGGGGCAATTTCGATGATCTTGGCTTCGATCTCCCGCTCGACCTTGTCCGCAGGCATCATATCATAAAGGGCATCATAAAGCGGACGCAGATAGGGATCGACCTTCTCCTTCATGTCACCGGGCAGAAAGCCAAGACGTTCGCCCGCTTCCACCGCCGGACGCGAAAGAATGATCCGCTCCACCACGCCACGCTCCAAAAGAGCGGCCGCATAGGCAACGGCCAGATAGGTCTTGCCGGTGCCCGCCGGGCCGGTGCCGAAAATGAGATCAGCCCGATCCATGGCGCGAATATAGGCATCCTGCGTCGCGGTACGAGCGGTCAGCTTTTTCTTGCGTGTCGCAATCTGGGCAAAATTGATTTTCCCTGCGGGCTCGTTGCTCTCGGGCATGACTTCGGGTAGCACCAGCTGTTCGTCTGCGGCTTGTGCCATGCGGATGGCGCCATCCACATCGGCCTGCTCGATCACGTCCCCTTCCTGAAGGCGGAAATAGAGCGAATCCAGCGCCCGTTTGGCGTCATCACACAGATCTCCCGGCCCCTTGATGGTCACCCGGTTGCCGCGCGCAATCGCCTCGACGCCAAGTTTCTGTTCGATGCGAGCCAGATTCTGGTCATACTCGCCAAACAGATCGGCGGCCAGACGATTGTCGTCATAGGAAAGAACAATATGGCCCATGTCAGAGGCTGCAGCCGTCGCCTGACTGGCTGCGGGGTCCCAGCTCTTCTTGAAACCCGAATGCTTCTGAGGCTTGGTCCGGTTTTCCTTGCGGTTCTTGCTTTTATCGCGCTGCTGATCGCTCAAACGCTTATCCCTTCAAACAACTTGAAATTCGGCGGAATAACCGTCCGGCATCTTTTGGCCAGGCCCTCATGGCCGGTCGATCATGGTGCCGAACAGGCTGTTGCTTCCCAGACTATCCACTCTAACTGTGACAATTTCACCAATCAAATCTTCTGCTGCATCAACTTGCACAGCCTGCAGCCAAGGCGATTTGCCAACCAACTGCCCGGGCTCACGGCCTTTTCGCTCCAGCAACACCGTCATTTCGGTGCCAGCCTTGGAGGCGTTGAAGTCTTTCTGCTGCTGGGAAAGCAGATCTTGCAGACGATAGAGGCGCTCGGATTTGACCGCATCCTCAATCTGGTCTTCGCTGTCCGCTGCCGGTGTGCCCGGGCGGGGCGAATATTTGAAGCTGTAGGCCGAGGCGTAGGTGACCTCACGCACAATGCGCATGGTTTCCTCGAAATCCGCGTCCGTTTCGCCAGGGAACCCGACGATGAAATCGCCCGAAAGGGCAATGTCGGGGCGAGCGCTGCGGATGCGATCAATCAGGCGCACATAGTCGTCATAAGTATGCTGGCGATTCATGGCCTTGAGCACCTTGTCCGAACCGGCCTGCACAGGCAGATGCAGATAAGGCATCAGGATGTCGAGATCCCGATGGGCTGCCATCAGGGTGTCGTCCATATCGCGCGGGTGGCTGGTGGTGTAACGCAACCGATCAAGGCCATCGATTTCAGCTAGCCTGAAGAGCAATTCGCCCAGTCCCCAGTCGCCCCCATCAGGGCTTTCCCCGTGATATGCATTGACATTCTGCCCCAGCAGCGTGACTTCACGCACACCTGCTGCAGCCAGCTTTTCCGCTTCATGCACAATTTGGCTGACGGGGCGGGAAACCTCCGCACCACGGGTATAGGGCACCACGCAGAAACTGCAGAATTTGTCACACCCTTCCTGCACCGTGAGAAAAGAGCTGACGCCGCGTTTGCGGGTTACTTCCTTGCGGGCGTCGGGTAATACAGCGAATTTGTCTTCAAGCGGAAAATCCGTCTCCACCACGCGCTCGCCATGACTTGCCTTGTCCAGCAGATCCGGCAGTTTGTGATAGGCCTGCGGACCCACGACCAGATCGACCACTGGCGCACGGCGAATGATTTCCTGCCCTTCTGCTTGCGCAACACAACCGGCAATGCCGATTTTCATATCGCCCTTGCCATCCTTGGCGCGCTTTTCCTTGACCTGACGAATGCGGCCAAGTTCGGAATAGACTTTCTCTGCAGCCTTCTCGCGAATATGGCAGGTGTTGAGGATCACCAGATCCGCATCTTCCATTGTTTCGGTTGGGCTATATCCCTTGGTCGCCAGGCTATCCATCATCCTGTTGGAATCGTAGACATTCATCTGGCAGCCATAGGTTTTCACAAAGACTTTCTTGTCTTCAAAAGCAGTCATATCAGCTTTGTCCGGGTCGCGTTCGTTTGAGGGAGCGTTCTTGGGCATGGGACGGTCGGTCCATTTTCAGAGCAAAGCCTGTAGCGCGTTTTGCCCTGTTTGCATAGAGAAAAGGGCGAAAAAATAGCCGGTTTCTGTCGCAAAAATGGAATCCGTTGCCAAAGAACATCACCTGTCACTTACGGCGACGTTTGCTTGTGTAATGGTGCAAGTCATGCAGCATGGTCTGGCGGACGCAACGTTCGGCGGCATGGGTGGCTTCCTTGCGGTCGAGGGAAGGATCAAACAGGATAGGCTCGCCATAGGTGAGCGTCACATCCAGCGCGCCTTCCTTCATCAGGGCCCACAGATGCGGTATCAGATCCATGTCGCCATACCAGGCCGCCATATGACGATGCTGGCGCCCCATGGGCATACCATGCAGGGCCGTATAGGCAATGGAAAGCGGCTGTATCCAAACCTTCTTTTGAGGGCTATTGCCGTCTTGCCCATCATCCTGTGTGGATGTCATGGCCTCCTTGGCTGCTCCGATGAGGGCCGAGCGGAAGGGGAGCACACGGTTGCCGTCAGATGAGGTGCCTTCAGCGAAAAGCACCATGGCGTCGCCTTCCTTGAGGCGCTGCGCGATCTCTTTGGCAACGGCCCCCGTGGCAGACCGCTTGGTGCGATTGACAAAGATCGAACGCTGCAGTTTGGCAAAGAGCCCAAAAATTGGCCAACTGGCCACTTCCGACTTGGCGATGAAGGACAGGGGCTGCAAGCTGCCCAGAACCACAATATCGGTCCATGAGCAATGATTGGCCGTGATCAGCACCGCGCCATCACGAATGGGGGCACCATTGACGGTTTTGTTTATACCAAGGGCCAGACAGTTGACGCGGTGAAAAAACACCGGAATCCAGCGCTTGCTGGGCAGATTGAACGTAACCGACAGATATTGCAGCGGAATGAGAATGATGGCGACAATTGCGATAAGCGCAATTGCCAGGCTGGCACGTATCGATGATACGGGAAAACCCGTTTCTTTTGAATGGGACCGTGGAATTGTCATGCTCCATAATCTCGATCAGACGACCTTGGGATCAGGTCTGGTCCCGACGATTGTCAGAGCTATTTATCTGATTCTTCTATGGGCACACCATAAAGCTCAAGTCTGTGATCAACAAGCTTGAAACCGAGGCGACGGGCGACTTCCTGCTGCAAGCGCTCAATCTCTTCATCGCGAAACTCGATTACCTTGCCTGTGCGCAGGTCAATCAGGTGGTCATGATGCTCTTCCGTGATGGTCTCATAGCGCGATCGGCCATCGCGGAAATCATGCCGTTCGATGATGCCGCTGTCTTCAAACAGCTTGACCGTGCGATAGACCGTGGAAATGGAGATATTGCTGTCGATCTTGACCGAACGCGCATAAAGCTCCTCCACATCGGGGTGATCAATGGCATTATCCAGAACGCGCGCAATCACGCGCCTCTGTTCCGTCATTCGCATGCCAGACTTGGCGCACAATTCCTCAATGGTCGTCTTTCTGTCTGCTGTCATAGCGATGATGCCTTCTCTTCCCCTTGCGGGGTGCCCAATATGCGGCGCTTGCTCAGTGGCTCGATCTGCATGATCCATGCTGTCGAGGCTTCGCCGTTATCATTGTGGTAATAGCCTTTTCGTTCACCCACTTTAGTGAACCCAAAGCCACCATAAAGGGATAATGCAGCTTTGTTGCCCGCGTCAACTTCCAGAAACAGTTTGGCGACGCGATTGCCATAAAGATGCCGGATCATTTCCTGCATCAATTGCTTGCCGCCGCCGCTTTTCTGGTGGTCAGGGTCCACTGCAATGGTCAGGATTTCCGCCTCATCCAGAACCGAACGGGCGAGCACGAAGCCAACGGCTTTATCCGTGATGCGCAGGTTGCTTCGGCGAAGCACAAGCGCTTCCACGAACTTGTCCTGCAGCATGGCCTGAAACTCGCTTGCCGACCATCCGCGTGAAAAGCATCGGCCATGGATATCAGCCATATCTGCAATGTCCGCATAAGCGGCCGGCATGACCAGAGATGTTGTCTTGAGCGGAAAAATCATAATTTCCCTCCCGAACAAAGCCGGCGGCTGATAGGGCCAGGCGACTTGAGCCAAACGCGGAGACTATCCTTGCGGAATCAATGCACCATGTTCCCACCTGAATGCAATAGGTTCCAGACCCCTAAATGTAGAAGAAATGGCAAATTTACTGATGTGCGATCGCTTTTGAGGCCTGTGGCTTGGCGTCTGGCGCCCTGAGATAAAGCGGCGCGGGAGGAGTTGCCGCCACGGGTTCATCAAGCGCCCAACAGGCAAATGGCGCCATATGCGGATAGGAAACCGGAAGGAAGGTCGCATTGTCGAGCTTTGCCTCCTGCGCGGCAGCAATCACAAGGGGTGCGCCATTGCCAATGAGGTTCAGATCGGGCAGGTCCATGCAATCATGCGCGAACTCTTCGGCAGTCTTGGCCTCGGCCTTTGTGATTGCCTTTGGTGCGCAGCCTTCGCCATCAAGGCCGAAAAACTGTCCGTAGATCTGGTTGCGTCGTGCGTCGATAAAGCCGCCGATGGTGCCGCTTTTCCCCGCGGCTTGCGCATCAAGGGCCAGAGCGGTCAGAGTTGACGCGCCGATAACGGGAATATCCAGAGCCAATGCCAAGGCGCGGGCTGTGGCAAGCCCGACGCGCAGGCCGGTAAAGCTGCCCGGGCCGGTGGTTGCTGCAATACGGGTGAGATCCTTGTAGGTCAGCCCCTGCCCGTCGAGTAAGAGCTGCAGCTCATCCATCAAATGCTCGGCATGGCCTCGACCAAGAGCAAGGGAGCGCTCAAAATGCGTTACTTTTCCATTGGCCCGGATTGCCAGTCCAACGGAACAGGCCTCCAGCGCTGTATCCAGCGCCAGACAAATTTCTTGCTCTTGGGTCACGATTTTTCAGATCCGCCATCTCGTCTTTGAAGGGGAAGCTGGCCTGGATTAGACCTGCTTGACTTCCTGCACATCAGGAAGGAAATGGCGCAAAAGATTCTCAATGCCATGCTTCAGCGTTGCTGTGGCTGAAGGGCATCCGGCACAGGCACCGCGCATCGTCAGATAGACCACGCCGTCGCGATATCCGTGGAATGTGATATCACCGCCATCCTGTGACACCGCAGGGCGTACCCGGGTGTCGAGTAGTTCCTTGATCGTTGCCACGGTCTCGGCGTCGGCTTCATCGAAATCTTCGCCGCCGATCTGTTCGGCCTCATCGTGCTTGATCACCGGTGCGCCAGACATGAAATGCTCCATGATAGCGCCCAGAATGGCCGGCTTGATATGCTGCCAATCGGTATCGCCCTTGGTGATGGAGACAAAATCGAACCCGAAGAAAACACCTTCCACGCCCTCAATCGTGAACAGCTTCTCAGCCAGAGGCGAGGCCGTTGCTTCACTGGCGGAACGGAAATCCATGGTACCCGATTCCAGCACAACCTTGCCAGGAAGGAATTTCAGGGTCGCGGGATTGGGGGTTGCTTCGGTCTGAATAAACATACGGTTTCCTTTTGGAGCATGGCGCCGCAATCACTCTCATGCGCAGCTCCCATCATATATGCGATTATGCCCGGCGAACAATCGAAAAATTCAACGCTTTTCTGTCGCTCTGCATTTCTGGTTTAGATATGGGTTCCGGCGCAATCTTCAAGATGCCCACGGGAAGTTGGCGCAGAATTGCGCAGCGTTCCGCTGTCTTTGGGGCTTGTTGCACCGGCTTTTCTAGCAGATAGCCTTGATATCATCATCAGACAGATCGCCGGGAACGATGGTGACAGGCAGAGGAAATGACGACTTGCCAGACTGGCTGGAAATGGAAGACACAAGCGGGCCGGGGCCTTCTTTCGAGCCGACAGCGGCTGCCAGAACCAGAATGCCGATGTCCTTGTCTTCTTCAATCAGCGCTGTGATCTGCTCTGCAACATTGCCGTCACGCACAACACATTCAGTTGGAATCGCGGCGATTTCCTCAACGCGTTCTTTATATTCTGCCAGTCTCTCATGAGCGGCTTCATGGGCTTCGGCGAGCATGATTTCTTTTACGCCGAGCCAGTGATTGAAATGTTCAAGCTCGACAGCCACCATCATAACCAGAGCGCCGCCGGTCGCTGCGGCCCGGTAGGTTGCGTAGCTTATGGCGCGATCACATTCTTCCGTATCGTCGACAACGACGAGAAATTTGCGGAAGTGACCTTCATCGTGAATTGTGCGTTTCATAATCATGAAATGAACCTGCCATGTCGCGCCCCTTTGGGCAAGAGGCCCCTTTGCGAACTGCCCAGCCTTTTGGGGGATGTCAGCCCAAAGACCATGGCGCAAGTAGACCAAGTTATTCGGCAAAAAACAACCCGGCAGCCGATCGGGGGGCTGCCGGGTGTGAGAGATTTTCATTTCGTCTCCGAAATGGAACTTGAATTTGTCCGGTCAGCTGTGAATGAAGCCGACGATATCCTTGACCTGATTGAGAATCGGATTGGCAATGGCAGTGGCTTTCTCAGCCCCCTTTGCCAATACAGCATCAATATGATCGGGATTGTCCATCAGGCGGCGCATCTCATCTGTAATCGGAGACAATTTGCTGACCGAAAGATCAATCAGAGCAGGTTTGAAGGTCGAGAATTCTGCCCCGCCAAACTCATCCAGCACCTCTGCCTTGCTCTTGCCTGAGAGCGCAGCGTAGATGCCCACAAGGTTGGAAGCTTCGGCGCGACCATCAAGACCATCCACTTCGCTTGGCAGCGCTTGTGGGTCTGTCTTGGCCTTGCGGATTTTAAGGGCGATCGCATCCGCATCATCGGTCATGTTGATCCGCGCCTTGTCCGAAGCATCTGATGAGGACATCTTCTTGGAGCCATCTCGAAGGGACATCACACGCGGTGCCGGGCCGCCAATCAGCGGTTCGGTCAGCGGGAAGAACACCTGCTCGGGGTCGGTTGTCTCGTTGCGGCCAACATTCTCAACGCCATAGCCCAATGCTGCGATGCGGTCTGCATAGTCGACATTGAATTTCTGGGCGGTATCGCGGCACAGCTCCACATGCTGCTTCTGGTCTTCACCAACAGGCACATGGGTTGCCTTATACACCAGAATGTCGGCAGACATCAGGTTGGGATAAACGAACAGTCCGGTGGACACATTGTCCCGGTTCTTGCCTGCCTTATCCTTGAACTGGGTCATGCGGCTGAGCCAGCCCATACGTGCCACGCAATTGAAGATCCAGCCCAGTTCGGCATGGGCGGAAACACGGCTCTGGTTGAACACGATATGCTTTTCCGGGTCGATGCCCGAAGCAAGAAAGCCTGCTGTCACTTCGCGGGTGCGGCGCATCAACCCTTCCGGGTCTTGCATAACAGTGATCGCATGCATGTCAACGACAGAGAAAATACAATTGTAGGACGACTGCAACTCGACAAAGCGAGTGATGGCACCAAGATAGTTGCCCAGATGCAGGTTGCCTGATGGCTGAATGCCGGAGAAAACGCGTGGCTCGAAATTGGCCATGATAAGTCCTCATGATGTTGCCCAGGCGGTTGGACGCGCGAGGGGGAGGTAAAAAAGATGCCGCACTGTCTCATATTCCACGTCAGATGAGCGCGGCGGGACCAATGCGGCTTCGGGCGTTATCGGATATGAACAAGGAGGATGCAAGACAATTTCTGCAACCGATAACCGTTTTTCGTCAGCCCCTGCGGCGCAGGCGGGTTTTGAACTCGGAAAAGGAGAAGGCTCCGGTGCCTATCGCGGCGAGGAGAAAGAGCACGATCCCCGCGCCAACAAGGGCTCCCAGAGCGCCGATCCGTGTTGTCAGCAAAGGTGCGTCGAACCACGGCCCGAGAAAATTGGCCAGCCAGTAAATTCCACCACCCATGATGAGGGATGAAAGCGAAAACATGATCAGACGCCGGATCAGCAACGCATCCGCATGAAAATGACCACGGCGCCAGAGTGTGATGCCTAGCAACAGGGTGTTGATCCAGCCTGCTGTCGTGGTGGCCACAGCGATGCCCACATGCTGGAAGAAGGGGAACAGCAGAAGGGAGCCGCCGACATTGATGATCATGCCCACGGTGGCAAATTGCATCGGGGTCTTGGTATCTTCACGCGCAAAGAATCCCGGCGATAGAACCTTGTTGAGCACGAAGGCAGGTAGACCGAAGGCATAGGCGGCCAGCGCCATGGCCGTCATGTTGGTGGCATGCTCGGTGAACTGGCCCCTTTGGAACAGCACTTCGATGATCGGGCCAGGCACCACAGCCAGCGCAACAGCCGCAGGCAACGTCAGGAACATGGCAAATTCCATCGCCCTGTTCTGGGCGTGATCCACGGCGGCTTCATTCTGTGCTCTCACCTTGCGGGTCAGATCTGGCAGAAGCACTACGCCGATGGCGATTCCCACCACGCCGAGCGGCAATTGATAGATGCGGTCAGCATAATAGAGATAGGACACAGCGCCAGCCTGAAAGGAGGCGATAATGGTGCCGATGGTGATGTTAAGCTGTGTTACTCCGCCTGCAACGATGCCCGGAACGCCTAGCTTGAGCAGCTTTTTGACGTTGGCCGTATAGGCGGGGCGGCGAAGATGCAGCCCGAAGCCAGAGCGCAGAAGTGCCCAGATCAGGGCGACCAGCTGTACAAATCCGGCGACAAACACGCCCCATGCCAGAAAATGCCCCGCCGTTGCACTATCTCCTGCCTTGACCAGAAGGATCAGCACAAGGGTGCCAATCAACACCACATTGAGCAGAACCGGAGCAAAGGCTGCCGCAGCAAAGCGGCCAAGGGAGTTGAGAATGCCTGACAGGAAGGCAATCACCGACATGCATATTAGATAGGGAAAGGTGATCCGCGTCAGCACCACCGCCAGATCGAACTTGCTTGGGTCTTCGTTAAAGCCCGGAGCCAGAATATGGATCATCCATGGCATGGCGAGCTCTGAAAGCGCCGTGAAGATAAGCAGCACAAACAGCAGACCTGCGAGAATTTCTTCGGCCACGCGCCGCGCACCCTGTGGTCCGTCTTCTTGCAGGGAGCCTGCAAAAATGGGAATGAAAGCCGAGTTAAACGCTCCTTCGGCGAAGAGGCGGCGAAACAGATTCGGCAAGCGGAAAGCCACAAAGAAGGCATCGGCAACAGGACCGGAGCCAAGGCTGGCCGCAATCAATATATCTCTGACAAAGCCCAATGCACGGCTTGCAAGCGTAGCCACCCCGACGGTGGCGAAATTCTTCAGCATCGACATGCCTGGATCCTTCCGCAATCCCGCTGACAAAGAAGCCAGCCGAAAGCACTTATAGGGCGCTCGGTGGCACAATCAATGCCAATCCAAGGGTGGGCAACTGCTTGTCCTCTGTCCACGTCACTCTCTGTGAAAGCAGCCCCGCGATAAGACCTTATCGCTTGGACTCTTCCTTGGGCTTACCCGTCAAGGCTTCCATCATGCGCGCTTCGATGGCTTTTTTGCGGTCAGGGTTGGTGATTTTGGCGCCCGTCAGGTCTGTCACATAGAATGCATCCACAATGCGCTCGCCATAGGTGGTGATGTGCGCCGAGGCGATATCGAGATTGAGCGCCGACAGAGTCCGTGTAAGGGTGGATAGCAGGCCCGAGCGGTCCATGCCTTCCACTTCGACAACCGTTGATCGGTTGGACAGCTCATTGTTGACCGAAACCTTCGATTTTGTCCGGAATGTCTTATAGCGTTTCTTGTGACTTTCCTTCTGCTTGACCAGAGGCGGTAGGCGGGTTTCGCCCTTGAGGACCTGCACCAGCAGATCAACAATGCGGTTGGCCCGGCGGCGCTCATCCCGATCCTCATCGAACTCGCGGTTGATCAGGATGGTATCCAGCGCCCGCCCGTCTGTGGTGGTAAAGACCATGGCATCGACGATATTGGCGCCCGCAGCTGCGCAGGCACCGGCAATCATGGACAACAAGCGCGGATGGTCCGGTGCCAATATCGTGATTTCCGTGATGCCCTCGAATTCGTAAGGCTTGATGGCTGTTGCCACTTTCTGATTTTCCTTGTCTGCATGGCGGATCAGTTCGGCATGTTCCACCGCGCTGTCCACGTCGGTCCGAGACCAATAGGCCTCGTAATGCAGATTGAGATAATTTTCGACCTCTGCATCGTCCCAGTCGGAAAGGCGTGTGGCGACGCGTTCCTTCATGGCGGCAACGCGGGCGTCGCGGCTCTTCTGAGAATGGCCACCGGTCAAAATCGGCTCGGCTTCAGAGTAAAGCGTCCGCAACAACTGCCCCTTCCAACCGTTCCAGACCCCCGGCCCGACGGCCTTGATGTCTGCAATGGTCAGGATCAGCAGCATGCGCATCTGTTCCATGGTTTGCACCACGGCGCAGAAATCGAGAATGGTCTTGCGGTCGGACAGATCGCGCGACTGGGAAACCTGGCTCATTGTGAGATGTTCCAGCACCAACCAGGAAACCTGCTCGGTCTGCTCTTCTGTCAGCCCCAAGCGCGGGCAGAGCTCCAGAGCCACCTTGGCCCCGGCCGTCGAGTGGCTCTCCGGGCGCCCTTTGGCAATGTCATGCAGGAAGACCGCGACATACAACACAAGGCGATCCTGGATATCGAGCACGAAATCATGGGCCAGCGGATGCTCGTCGCCCAACTCCTGCTTTTCAATTTCCGAGAGAATACCCACAGCACGCAACAGATGCTCGTCCACCGTGAAATGATGATACATATTGAACTGCATCATCGCGACGATACGGCCAAATTCGGGGATGAACTTGCCCAGAACGCCGGATTCGGTCATGCGGCGCAGGATGCTTTCAGGATCATTGCGCGATGTCAGAATGCGCAGAAATGTGGCGTTGGCTTCGGGATCATTGCGCAAATCATTATCGATGAGATTCAGATTGCGATGAATGGCCTGCATGGCGTCAGGATGGAAAGACACATTTTCCCGATCGGCCAGCTCGAAGATCTTGAGCAGATTGCGCGGGTCGGACGTGAAGGTCTCTGCGCTTTCCACTGAAATGCGGCCATGATCGATCAGGAAGCCTTCCGCGTTGCGCACCTTGCGCCGTTTGAACGGTGAGGGAATGGGGATGGCGGCAAAGAAGCGATTGATGCCCGGAGCAGACTGGCCGAAATCCTCTTCCAATGCGGAGCAGAAGATCCGCGTGATCTCGCCCACTTCCTTGGCCACGAGGAAATAATGCTTCATGAAGCGCTCAACGCCATTCTGGCCCGGCCGCTTGCGATAGCCAAGGCGCGTGGAAAGCTCACGCTGCACATCGAAAGACAGGCGCTCTTCTGGCCTGTCTGTGAGGAAATGCAAGTGGCAGCGCACGGTCCAGAGATGGTTGTTGGCCTTCCTGAAGCGGTTATATTCCTCTTCGGTGAAAACACCGGCCTTGATCAGCGCACGGGCGCGGCGCACGCGATAGGCATATTGTCCGATCCAGAACAGGGTCTGGATATCGCGCAAGCCGCCTTTGCCTTCCTTGATATTGGGTTCGACCATATAGCGTGAATTGCCCTGCTGATTGTGGCGGGCGTCGCGTTCAGCCAGTTTGGCTGCGATGAACTCAGCGGATGTATTGCGCAGCACATCCTTGTCGAATTTCTCGATCAGCTCGTCAAAGAGCTTTTTTTCACCATCAATGAAGCGGGCTTCAAGGATCGAGGTGCGGATCGTCATGTCGCTGCGCGACAGGCGCACGCATTCATTCAGGGTGCGGGTCGCATGGCCAACTTTCTGGCCCAGATCCCAAAGCATATAGAGGATATATTCGACGACGCTCTCGCCCCAGGGCGTTTGCTTGTAAGGCAGCAAAAACAGCAAATCGATATCGGAATGGGGGGCAAGAGTGGCGCGGCCATAGCCGCCCACGGCCACCACGGAAAGATGCTCGGAAGAGGATGGATTTTCAGCCCGAAAGACATGTTCGATGGCGAAGCGATAGATCAGCGTGATGATCTGGTCTTCCAGATAGGAAAGCCGAATGGCACACAGGATGCCAAGGCCATCTTCATTCAGCAGGGTTTCGGCGCGGGCGCGTCCCTTCTGCAAGACATCCTTGAAAAGCTGCAGAATGGCAGCTCTCGTTTTGAAGTCGGACGCGTCGCCCCCATGTTCGACAACAATTTGTTCCAGCTTTGCCTTGGTGGCATCAATGTCAATCAGTCCGTCATTTTGGGGGGCAATGATCATGTTTTCTCGCCTTGTCTCTTTCTGCTAGCAGCAGCAATGGCACAAATAGATTTGATTTCTGGTTAAATTGGGCAAAATATCTCTGTAATTACTATAATATAGGTGCAATGAAGCGCAAATGCGGGCCTGCAAAGAAAAGCTGGCCTGCTGCGCCTGACGATCTCACGGTTCCTCTTACCCCTGGAGCAGAGCCTTTAACTTATAAAGCGCTTCATGGGCTTCGCGTGGGCTCATGTCATCGGGGTCGATTGTCTGTAGGGTGTCCCGGAGCACATCCTGCTCGGTCTCAACAGGCTCGGGCGCCTGAATGGAAACCGAAAAGAGCGGCAGATCATCAATCGTTGCTGCCGGTGACTGCCGGTCCCCTTCTTCCAGATGCTGCAATACATCTCGGGCCCGTGCAATGACGTTATCTGGCAGGCCGGCCAGCTTGGCAACCTGAATACCGTAGGAGCGATCCGCTGCGCCGGGCACGATCTGATGCAGGAACACCACGTCACCCTGCCATTCCTTGACCTTGACCGTTGCATTGATGAGCCGCGGCAGCTTCTCATGTAGCACTGTCAGCTCATGATAATGCGTGGCAAACAGGGCACGGGCGCGATTGACCTCATGCAGATTCTCAATGGTCGCCCAGGCAATGGAGAGCCCGTCAAAGGTGGCCGTACCGCGTCCGATTTCATCAAGGATCACCAGTGAGCGTTCGCCAGCCTGATTGAGAATGGCTGCGGTTTCGACCATTTCCACCATGAAGGTGGAGCGGCCCCGCGCCAGATCATCGGCAGCCCCTACGCGGGAGAATAGCCGGTCGACAAGGCCGATATGGGCAGAGTCCGCCGGAACGAAAGACCCCATCTGTGCCAATATGGCGATGAGGGCATTTTGTCTCAGGAAGGTCGATTTACCGGCCATGTTGGGGCCGGTCATCAACCAGATGCGCCCATGCAGATGGCTATCCTTGGGGCTGAGATCGCAGTCGTTGGCCACAAACGGATCGCTGCCATCCTTCTGCAAAGCGATCTCGACCACCGGATGCCGTCCATTGTGAATGTCAAAGGCAAGGCTGTCATCAACCCTTGGGCGGCAATAGTCGCGTTCCTCGGCAAGGCGGGCCAGCGCAATGGAGACATCCAGAACGGCAATGGCCTGCGCGGCCTGTTTGATCAGATCCTGAGATGCGAGGATCGCTTCGCGCAACTGATCGAAAATGGATAGCTCGATGGCCACCACCTTGGCTCCGGCAGAGGCGATGCGTGCCTCCAGATCGGCAAGCTCCGTGGTTGTAAAGCGCACTGCATTGGCCAGCGTCTGACGATGGATGAAGGTTTCGTTGAGCGGAGCGGTCATCAGCTTGTCCGCATTGTTTGCCGTCACCTCGATAAAATAACCCAGCACATTGTTATGCTTGACCTTGACCGACTTGATGCCGGTCTGTTCGGCATAATTGGCCTGCAGCGACGCAATGACCCGGCGGCTCTCGTCGCGCAGGGACCGAAGCTCGTCAAGGCTCTCGTCATAGCCGGAGCGCACAAAACCGCCATCGCGCTTTTGCAGCGGCATTTCGTCATCCAGCGCACTGGAGAGAAGCTGCCCGAGCTCTTGCGGCATGGCAGAAAGCGCAGTGCGAGCGTCTTCAAGCTCGCTGGGCAGGGCCGTTTCCGTATGCGCCGAGGCGAGATGATCCATGAGAGCAAAGACAGTGGCAAAGCCGCTGCGGATGGCACCCATGTCTCTGGGCCCCCCACGGTCCAGCGCCAGACGGGAAAGCGCACGCGGCATATCAGGGGCTGCCTTGAGATCTTCAAGCAGATCTTCCCGGATCCAGCTATTTTCAAGGAACCAGCCAACCGAATCCTGACGCGCGAGAATAGGGGCGAGCTCGGCCAGCGGCGCAGAAAGACGTGTGGCCAGCATGCGAGATCCGCCGCCGGTTACCGTTTTGTCGAGGATAGAGAGCAGGCTGCCCTTCTTGTCGCCCGAAAGCGTGCGCACAAGCTCCAGATTGGCCCGGGTGGCGGAATCAATCGCCATGGTGCGACCTGAAAGTTCGCGTTGGGGCGGATTGAGGGGCGGCCGTGCACCAAGCTGGGTCTTTTCCACATAAGCAAGAATGGCGCTTGCGGCCATCAGCTCGACGCGCTGGTAATGACCGTGACCATCCAGCGTCGAGAGGCCGAAATAGTCCAGCAATCGGTCTTCAGCTGTTGCCCCGTCAAAGAAAGCGCGTGGCACAGGCGAGAAGCTGGCGCGCACTGTATCCGAAAGCGGACGGATATCCTCGTCCATTAGCATGTGATCGGCGATGATCACCTCGCGCGCGTCAATCCGCGCCAGTTCGGCTCCAAGGCGCAGATGATCTAGCGCCAGAACACCATAGTCACCGGTTGAAAGCTCAAGCCAGGAAAGGCCATAGAGAAGCCCCTCATCGCCTGCCTTCACGCGGGCGATTGCGGCCAGATAGTTGGAACTGGAGGCATCCAGCAGGCTGTCTTCGGTCAGGGTGCCCGGCGTGATCAGGCGGATCACAGCGCGTTTGACAACCGATTTGCCGCCGCGCTTCTTGGCTTCAGCCGGATCTTCGGTCTGCTCGCATACGGCCACCTTGTAGCCAAGCGCAATCAGCCGCTCCAGATAGCCTTCAGCCGCATGCACCGGCACTCCGCACATGGGAATATCACTGCCCAGATGTTTGCCGCGCTTTGTCAGCGTGATGCCCAGAGCCTGAGAGGCTTCCCGCGCGTCATCAAAGAAGAGCTCGTAGAAATCGCCCATACGATAGAACAGCAGGCTGTCCGGATTCGCCGTCTTGATTTCGATATATTGTTCCATCATCGGCGTAGCCTTGGCAGATGGTGGTGTTTTTGAGGATGGTTTTTCTTGTCCGGCGCTCGACATGAATGATCTGGTGCTTCCGTGTTAATCGCGAATCTTTAGGGGCCAACCGGCGGCAATCTATCAAGGGATATGCAAGAGGGCCAGCACTGAGCCATTTTGGCGAATTGTTTCATCTAAGCCTAAGGTGTAATGTGAATAACTGCTTACCCTAATATGGCGATGGACAGAAGAGGCCATACTAGTGCCCATGAGAATTCGGCCAGTCATAAACAAAAAAGATATTTTTGATTATTCGCATATACTGGAAGAATGTTTTTGTGCGATGAGTGACTGAGTAGCCAAAGGATAAGAGGCTTAAAAAAAAGCTCTACCAAAAATGATTGGAGACTATAGTGAAGGTGGATCAGGACAACCCTATTATAAGCGTGACTGTGACGGATGAGGAAGCATTGGACTTCCATCAGAAGGGCAGACCGGGGAAAATCGAAATCGTGGCGACAAAGCCTATGGCTACGCAGCGCGATCTTTCTCTGGCCTATTCCCCCGGTGTGGCAGCTCCGGTTCGCGCTATTGCGGAAGACCCCTCAAGGGCATTCGATTACACTGCCCGCAGCAACATCGTTGCCGTTATCTCAAATGGCACGGCCATTCTGGGGTTGGGCAATCTTGGCGCATTGGCATCCAAGCCGGTGATGGAAGGCAAGGCAGTGCTTTTCAAGCGCTTCGCGGATGTGGATTCCATCGACCTTGAAGTTGATACAGAGGATCCGGAAGAATTCATCAACGCCGTTCGCTATCTTGGACCGTCTTTTGGCGGCATAAATCTTGAAGATATCAAGGCCCCTGAATGCTTCATCATTGAACAGAAGCTCAAGGAACTCATGGATATTCCTGTGTTCCATGATGACCAGCATGGCACTGCCATCATTGCGGCAGCAGGCCTGCTCAATGCCGTGCAACTGACCGGCCGCGAACTCAAGGATACCAAGGTTGTCTGCAATGGTGCCGGTGCTGCCGGTATCGCTTGTATCGAGCTGGTCAAGGCCATGGGCATTCCCCATGAGAATGTTATCCTTTGCGATACCAAGGGCCCGATCTATGAAGGCCGCAAGGAAGGCATGAACCAGTGGAAATCGAAACATGCGGTTCCCACCGATGCACGCAGTCTGACTGAAGCGCTCAAAGGGGCCGACGTGTTCTTTGGTGTTTCGGTCAAGGGCGCATTGACCCCTGATATGGTTGCCGAAATGGCTCCGTCTCCAATCATCTTTGCCATGGCCAACCCGGATCCGGAAATCACCCCGGAAGAAGCCAAATCGGCTCGCCCTGATGCCATCATTGCTACAGGCCGGTCGGACTATCCCAACCAGGTCAACAACGTTCTGGGCTTCCCCTATATCTTCCGCGGTGCGCTGGATGTACGGGCAACCGGCATCAATGATGAAATGAAGATTGCTGCCGCCCGCGCGCTTGCCTCTTTGGCGCAGGAAGATGTGCCCGACGAGGTTGTCAGCGCCTATCAGGGCAGCAATCGGCCCAAATTCGGCCCGGACTATATCATTCCCGTGCCGTTCGATCCGCGCCTTATCAGCACCATTCCACCGGCTGTCGCCAAGGCTGCCATGGAAACCGGTGTTGCCCGCAAGCCGATTGTGGATCTTGATGCCTATGCGCAGCAGCTCCATGCAAGACGCGATCCGCTGGCTGCGACCCTGCAAGGGGTTTATTCCAAGGTGCGCCGCAATCCCAAGCGGGTGGTCTTCACCGAAGGGGAAGAAGAGCAGGTCATCCGCGCTGCGGTTGCTTTTGCCAATGATCAGCTGGGAACGGCGATTCTGGTCGGCCGCGATAAGCTGATCCTCAAGACGGCTGAAGAAGCGGGCATAGATCTGGATCGTCCGGGCATTGAAGTGGTCAATGCGCGCCTTTCTGAACGGGGAGAAGCCTACGCCGAACATCTTTATCATCGCTTGCAGCGTCAGGGCTATCTCTACCGCGATTGCTTGCGCATGGTGAATAATGATCGCAATATCTTCGCCGCCGCCATGATTGCCATGGGAGACGCCGATGCGATGATTTCCGGTGTGACGCGGAACTATTCCACTGTGCTGGAAGATGTCCAGAAGGTCATCGATCCGCATCCCGGCCATCGGGTGATTGGCGTGACCATCGCCCTTTGCAAGGGACGCACGGTTCTGGTGGCTGACACGGCTGTGAATGAAATGCCGACCGCACAGGAACTGGCAGACATTGCGGAAGAAACCTCTGGCGTTGCGCGCAAACTCGGCATTGAGCCACGCGTGGCCATGCTGGCCTACTCCACCTTTGGCCATCCGGCCGGAGAACGGTCGGAAAATATGCGCGAAGCGGTCAAGATACTCGATCGCCGTCGGGTTGACTTCGAATATGATGGCGAAATGGCCGCCGATGTGGCCCTCAATCCGGATCTGATGCAGGCTTATCCCTTCTGCCGTCTGTCCGGAGCTGCCAACGTGCTTGTGATGCCAGCCTTCCACGCAGCGTCTATCTCGACCAAGATGTTGCAGGAGCTCGGTGGCGCCACCATTTTGGGCCCGTTGCTGGTAGGGCTGGACAAGCCCGTCCAGATTCTGCCGCTCGGCGCCAAGGATGTCGACATCGTCAATATGGCTGCGCTCGCCGCCTACAATCTGGGTGTCTGATCGCATTCAGAAGTGAAAAATGAAAGAAGGGAAGCATCAGATCCGATGCTTCCCTTTTTGTTTGCTATCCATGTCAGACAGAAGCCTTGCGCCAGCTATTGATATTGATGCATGGCAACCGCGTCTTTCACATTTGTTGTGTTGTAATGCTCAATATATTTGGGATCAATATTTTCCAGCGGCAGAACGATCAACACATCGGTGGTTCCGAACTGATGGTCGACCATGGCATTGTTGGAGAAATAACAACCAAGGCGCATATAGGCCTTCAGCAGAGGCGGCAGGCGACGCAGTGCGGTCTTGTCATTGATGTCAGCGGGGTTCATCTGCTCCAAGGGCTGGCTGATATGTGGCAAGGCGTCAACCGACCATTCTTGCGGCGCTTTGCCCAGTTTGGAGAGGAATGTCAGCGGTTCGGCCAGCTCTTTGGGGTCTGTGCCCATAATGGAAGCGCAACCGATCATGACATCGATCTTGTGGATCTGCACATAGGCCCAGATGCCTTGCCACAACAATTCGATGGTGCGCTTGGTGCGATATTCCTTCAGCACGCAAGACCGGCCCAGCTCCAGAAAGCGGCGATTCGGGTGGGCCTCGAGAATGGGGTCGATATTAAATTCTGATGCAGTATAGAAACCGCCGTAAAGATTGGCCATTTCCTGACGCAACAGGCGGTAGGTGCCCACAATGCGCGGCTCTAGGCGGCGGAATTTCTTCTTCGGTGAATCGTGATCCAGCACAAGAAGGTGGTCGCAGATTGCGTCATAGGCATCCGCATCACGGCGTGTGAATTTGGTCTGGCTGTTCGGCTTGGCCGCCATCTCCTTGTAGAAGACCTTGTAACGCAGGCGTTGGGCCTTGCGTATTTCCCGCTCCGTCTGGGCCAGACGGATTTCAAGCGAGCCCACGCGACCAAGGGTTATGGGCTTGGAGCTGATCGGATAGCCGTCCCTGAGGCGATTGCGCCGCAGAGACGCGCGCAGCTTGCTGGACAAATTGGGCTTTAACACAGGTGGATTCTGCCATTGAGATCGCTCAATGGCGCAATCGCTTTGGTTATCCTGCATGGCCATCGCGTTCGTCCTCCTAGACGATCAAGAGCCGGGCGAGTGATTCGCTACGCCTAAACTGTCGAATATTGGGGGCCTATCTTGTGCGCAGGCCTTTTTCTTTCCCGTGTGTCTAACACAGGCGAAAGACTAGATATTTGATTTATTACAGCTTCTCCAACGAAAGGCTGTATGAATAACGGCCAAATAAGCTTTGATTCTTTTTAAGACAGTAAGCAATATCAGCCGATTTTCTGCGGCAGATCTAAAGAAATTATAGTACAGTTTTGTGACATTTGCGCTTTTTATCAAGCACACTGCGGATAATTTCGACAAGATTTTCGGGTTGGACCGGTTTGACGATATAGTCGCTAAATCCTCGGGAAAGGCAGGTTTCTCTGGTTTCCTGCAAGGCATCGGCGGTAAAGGCGATCTTGGGAATGGAGCGCCCGTTGGTTTCGTCCATGGTCTGCATGGCATCGAAAAGCTTCAGCCCATCCATATCAGGCATATGCAGATCGAGAAGCGCCAGCTCGAAAGGCTGCTTTTCCTTGTAGGCCTCAAGCGCCGCTTGTCCCGAAGAGACAAGATGGACGTCCATACCGACTTTTTCAAGAACGGTCCGCGCCAGAAGGGCGTTGATCTGGTTATCTTCGACCAGCAAAATGCGCAGACACTCGCTGCCTGCTGCTGATGTTGGCTCTTCCTGAACGGGTTTGGAAGCCGGATCCGCTTGCGCAGACTTTTCAGGACTTGGCACAGCCGCCTGAGGGGTGGCCCAAGGATCGCCCAGCAAGTGATGGTCCGGTCCATGGGGGTGGCCCAGCAGGGATTGCTGCAAGGAGAGTTGCCTGATCGGCTTGACCAGATAGGCATTGATGCCGCTGTTGCGCATCTGCGGAATAACCTTGCGCTCGCTCGGCTCAAGCAGAATGATCCGGCTTCGCGGTCGCGGACGTGTGAGCCTTCCTCCGCGCATCGGATCAAAGCCGGCAATGATCTTGAAGGCCTTATCCGGCTCCGCGCCATTGATCAGCAGATGATCAGGCGAAAGCGCGCTGCCTTCCTTTTCCCATTGCGCATGGCTAAGAGAATGAAAGGTCATCCCCCAATCCTGACAATAGGAAAAAAGCGCCCGCTCATCTGCCTTGGTCAGGTCTATACCCACCAGACTTTGCCCATTCAGCGCACTTGAGGTGTCCTTGATAGGGAGGGTGTCTGAAGACGCATCTTGGTCTTCATCATTCAGCCAGGCCGCCTGAATATGCAGGGTAAAGGTTGACCCCTTGCCCGGAAGGCTCGATAGATCGATATCCCCACCCATCATGCGGGCCAACCTGCGGGAGATTGCCAGTCCAAGGCCTGAACCTTCATGCTGGCGGGCGCGGGTGGTGTCTGCCTGCTCGAATTCCTCAAACAGGCGCGTTTTCAATTCATCGTCGACGCCCGGCCCTGTATCGCGCACAGACATCAAAAGCGTCACCATCTCGCCTTCTTGTGGTTCTGGCTCGCAGGAGAGCGATAGGTTGATCGCCCCGTCCGGGGTAAACTTGATGGCGTTGCCCAACAGATTGACCAGAATCTGCCGCACACGAACCGGATCAATCAAAAGCTTGTAGGGCACGTTTGCCCCAACCCAGGAGGCAACGGACAAGCCTTTCTCTTGTGCGTCCGGAGCGAGCAGCTCGACCACATCTTCCATCAGTCTTGCCGGGGACGTCCATTCATAGGTCAGCATCATCTTGCCAGCTTCGATGCGCGACAGATCGAGCACATCGTTGACCAAAGCCAGCAGCGCCGTTCCCGATTGGCGCAAGGCCTGGCTGTAGCTGGCCTGCTCTGGTGACAAGGGCGTTGATTCCAGCAGGTTGGCCATACCGATGATGCCATTGAGTGGCGTGCGCATTTCGTGACTGATGGTGGCGAGAAAACGAGACTTGGCTTCGCTGGCCGCTTCCACTTCCCGAAAGGCCGTTATGTCGCGCGCGATGACAAGGCGGGTGCCGGTCTCCTTGTTGATCGAGCGTACCAGCGTTTCGGTCCAGCGGAACCAGCGCGGTCCATTCCGCGTTTCTATTTGCCGCTCCCAAAGAGGATCATGTCCGGGGCAATTGTCTTTTGCGCCGTCAGTCTCAGTCTCGTCGTCTGAGCCCGCCTCTGGCCTAAAGGGACAGAGCTTCGATTCGCTTTCGAAATATTCACTAAAGGGGTCGTTGGCAAACAGAATGCCACCCTCTTCATCCAGATGCAGAATGATGTCACCCTGCCGATTGAGCAGCGCTTTGTATTTCTGTTCGGCTTCGCGCAATTCCCAATTCTGGTCCAGCAGCCCCTCGCAGGCCATATCGAGCTGTTCGAGTTGGGCGCGCAGGGTTTCTTCCTTTTCGGGGACCATGCTCGACCGGCTCCCCGAATGTAAAGTTAGTACAGCCCCTAATATACCGCAGAACAGCCAGCCAAGAGCACCTGCCCAGATCCAGACACCGCCTAGGGTCAATGCAAAGGCGCTGACAGCAAACCCCAGAATCCCGAGGGGAATAAGGACATAACCGGCCTTGGCCAGCCTTCGGGCAGGGGGATCAAACAAGGTACGTGGATGTGGCATATAAAATTCCGGCTGTGGCTTTGCCCCCTTTTAGCATAAGGCGGTGACCAAATTCTTGCTGCGTCAGGAAAGCATTGCGCATGGACAGAAAGGCGTTGCAATTTCGGACTGCTGGCATAGTTTCATAGATTGCATGTGAGAAAAACCAAAATCATGATCGGAGGATCCGATGAGCAAGATGACCCGAATTGAAATCAGTGCCCATGGCGGCCCGGAGCAGATGAAGCTTGTGGAGCGCGATCTGCCAGAGCTGAAGCCGGGTCAGATTCTTGTGCGCCATGAAGCGGTTGGCGTCAATTTTATCGACACCTACCACCGCACGGGGCTTTATCCGCTCCCCATGCCAACCGGGCTTGGCGGCGAGGCGGCCGGATTGGTCGAGGCCGTTGGCGAAGGAGTGGCACACGTCAAGGCGGGTGATCGGGTGGCATATTGCTCCGGGCCCATCGGCTCTTATGCGACCCACAATATCATCAATGGCGCGACCGCGGTTCTCCTGCCCACCAGCATCACAGCCAAGCAGGCGGCATCCTGCCTGCTCAAGGGGCTGACGGTGCAATATCTCATCCGCCAGATCTATCCGGTCCGGCAAGGTGAGACGGTGCTTTTCCATGCCGCTGCTGGCGGTGTTGGCCAGATCGCGGTGCAGTGGCTCAAGGCGTTGGAGGCTACGGTGATCGGCACGGTCGGATCAGATGAAAAGGCTGATCTCGTCAAGGAGCTGGGGTGTGATCACGTCATCAATTACCGAACTGAATCGGTTCCGGAACGGATCAAGGAAATCAACGAGGGTGCGAAGCTGCCAGTGGTGTTTGACGGTGTCGGCAAGGATACCTTTGAAGACAGCCTTGATTGCCTGCAACCGCGCGGCCTGATGGTCAGCTTTGGCAATGCGTCTGGAGCGGTGGATGGTGTCAATCTTGGCATTCTGGCCAGCAAGGGGTCCTTGATGGTGACCCGGCCGACCTTGGCTCACTTCATTTCGACGCGTGCTGATCTGGAAGCGGCAAGCAACGATTTCTTCGCAGCGATTGCTTCCGGCGCCATCAAAATCGCCGAACCGACCGAATATGCTCTGGCCGATGCGGCGAAGGCGCACATGGACTTGCAAAGCCGCAAGACCACGGGTTCCTTGGTGTTGATCCCCTAAGGCGCCTCGCTTTCAGGCAGGCTCCGCCGAGGTCGGGTGCAAATGGATGGTCGCGTGATCACGGGTCGTGCGGCCTGTGATTTCATACTCAGAAGAATTGGTGCAGGAGGAATATGGCATGAAGCTTTTCAGATTTGGTGAGGAAGGGGCGGAAAAACCGGCCATATTGGATGCAGATGGTATTGGGCGCGACTTGTCCTCTCATATCGATGATCTGGGCCCGGATGAATTGTCGCCTTTTGCCCTCAAGACCATTGCAGACCTTGATCTGGCTACCTTTCCCAAAGTGCCCGAAGGAGCGCGCCTTGCCCCTTGCATTGGCAATGTGCGGCGCTTTTTCTGTATTGGCGTCAACTATAGCGACCATGCTGCAGAGGTGGGAATCGAACCTCCGGAAAACCCGATCGTGTTCATGAAGGTTTGTGAACCCACAGGAGCCAATGATCCGGTGATGTTGCCCAAAGGGTCCTCCCACACGGACTGGGAAGTGGAACTAGGCGTCGTGATCAACAAGACTGTTCGGCATATCAGCGAGGAAGAGGCGCTTGATGCCGTGGCTGGCTATTGCGTTGTCAACGATATTTCCGAGCGTGACTTTCAGAACAATCATGGTGGTCAGTGGATCAAGGGCAAATCCTGCGACGGCTTCGGCCCTATCGGTCCCTGGCTTGTGACGCGTGACGAGGTCGCCGATCCCCAAAAGCTCAACCTATGGCTCGATGTCAACGGCGAAGCCAAGCAGCGGGGTACAACGGCCCGCATGATCTTCACCGTGCCACAGATTATTGCCCATCTCAGTCGCTTCATCACCTTGCATGCGGGCGATATCATCACCACCGGCACGCCTCCCGGTGTCGGCATGGGCATGACCCCACCGCAATTCCTCAAGGCAGGCGATGAAATTCGTCTAGGTGTTGAAGGCTTGGGCGAGCAATGCCAGAAGGTTGTCGCCTATGCGGACTAGAGCCTGCTTGCCTGAATGATAGGATAGGCTGGGGTGTCCCTCAGGATGTTCCAGCTATGTCTCTCCTTGCTGGAAAAGCCCACGAAAAATGGCACCTTTGTGGGCTTTTAAGGCCTTGCGACAAGGGGTTACACAATTTGACTGTGTGATTACACTTCTCCTGCTCTACGCCCTGTTTCGTCCGACAAGGGTTGTTATATTCGAAATATGAAAAGTAACGATCCTTCAGGAGGAGACATATCATGACCAGCAAAATTGCCATTCTCTCAGCCCTCATCGCCACTGGACTTCTGGCCAGCCCCGCTAGCGCAGCAAGCAATGTGCCTCAACCCGTTGAGGATGCATTGATCACAGCGCTGCAGGATGAATATCACGCAGAAGCCTTCTATGATGCCGTGATGGAAAAATTCGGCCCCGTGCGCCCCTTCTCGAACATCATCCGCGCTGAGCAGATGCACCAGTCTGCCCTCATCGATATCATGCAACATTATGGTGTTGCCATTCCGGCCAATACAGAATTGAAGTCTGCGGAAATCCGTGCGGTTGTTCCGGCAACTCTGGGAGAAGCTTGCTCTATCGGGATACAGGCGGAAATCGACAATGCAGGCCTCTATCAAGACAAATTGTTGCCTGCGGTCACAGCCTATCCGGATATCACGACCATTTTTAAAGCCTTGAGTGATGCTTCCCAGCAAAAGCATTTGCCGGCATTCCAGCGCTGCGCGCCACGCTAAAAAGAACAAGCGGCCTATGAAAAAGGGGCCAATGCAATGGCCCCTTTCAATCATGCTATAAACCTCGATTATAAGAAAATCGGAACCGGAACGATCCTTAAAGATCGTCGCGATCACGTCCCTTGAACCGGTTGCTTTCCTTCATCGCATTCTTGACCATCTTGCCGAAAGCCTTTGACTTGCGACGGCTCTGGGCAACGCTTTGCGTGTTCCGATTGTCTTCTGCTTCCAGTTTGCGCCAGCGCTCAAGGCGCGCCGCATCCAGCTCGCCCGCCTTTATGGCCGCCTGAATGGCGCAGCCAGGTTCATTCTCATGGCGGCAATTGCGGAATTTGCAGTCATTCGCCAGCTCCAGAATGTCATCAAACACCTGTTCGATGCCCGTGCTTTTTTCATGTAGGCGAAGGGCCCGGATGCCCGGCGTGTCCACCAGCCATGCCCCGTTGATCGTTGGATGCAAGGAGCGATAGGTTGTTGTATGTCGCCCTTTGGAATCATCCTCGCGGATATCCTGCGTGGCGTCAGTGCGGCCAGTGAATGCATTCAATAGCGTCGTCTTGCCGACGCCGGATGATCCGACCATGGCGATGGTCTGGCCCCGACCGCACCAGGGCGCAAGCCGATTGACCACATCAGGGGCCTTGGCATTGAGCCCAAGCACATCAAGCCCATCCATCAGGTCTTTGGCCTGATCAATATAGGCATTAGGCTCTTCGCACAGATCTGCCTTGGTCAACAGAACAACGGGAGTGACATCCGCATCCCGCGCCAAAGCGAGAAACCGCTCGATCCGCGCCAGATTAAAATCGTCATTGCAAGATGTTACGACAAACAGAATATCCACGTTGGACGCTATCAACTGCTCGGACACATCCGTGCCCGCAGCGCGACGCTTCAACTCCGAGCGCGGCTCGAGGCGTCGGGCAATCTGGTCGGTATGATCCACCAGAACCCAGTCCCCCACGCCGAAAGCGGATGTCGGTATCTTGTGTGGCGTACGCAGGGGGCGGGTGCCCGCTTCGCCCAGACCAACAACGATGGAACGTTGGATTTCCGAGATACGATAGGGGGTGAGCTGCTCAAGCTCTTCCATGTCCAACTGGCTCATGAAGTGGCCCGAAAAGCCCAATTCGGAAAGCGTCCAGCTTTGCTTTGCTGCCGTTGTTGGATCAAAAGGGGATGTCTGTGAGGAGGTATCCGAAGAGTCGACAGACTTTGCGGGTATATGCTTTAGAAAATTATCGAAAGACGTCATTGTCTTGCCTTATGCAATAAACTACCTGCGGCGCGAGCCTTTCGGCAGGGCCGTTCGGTCCAGGCAAGCAACGAGAGCGCAAGGCTCAACCGCAATATGCCCGGAAGATACGCATGACACTCATAAATACCCTCCTGTTCCGACAAATATTCCGCAATGCGGGTGTGTTTGGAGACACCATAGCCGAGCTCAATACGCTTGTCACCATCAGCCGGGGGCGTAGATGCCGGTTCGGCAAGACTGTTGCGTGAAAGGCTCAGCTTTTCGGAGACCAGTCATCTGGAGCCAACTCGAAGCCTTCAAACAGAAAGCCCGGCGCAACCATGCAGCTTACAAGGCTCCATGCTCCGGTGGATCGTGCGGATTGCCAGGCATGGCGTGGCACGATGCCCTGTGGTTGCTCGCCTGCCAGAATGTCGGGTCCCATTATGAGAGTTTGTTTGTCGGCGCCATCTTGCGCGATGCTGAGCTCAAGGGGTGCGCCAGCCTGCCAGAACCATGCTTCTACCGCATCCACCCGATGCCAATGAGAGACTTCTCCCGCTTTGAGCAAATAATAGATGACAGTGGAGTGGCCACGGCCTTCAGGGCCCTCGGTATCACGGAAGGTCTCGACAAAATAGCCGCCTTCCGGATGGGCCTGCATCCCCAGCTTTGCGATAACGGCATTGGCATCAAGCATGGCGGATCTCCAAATGAGAAGAGAGGGCGAAGAGCCGATAGTGGCGTTGCAAAAAGAAAAGGCGCACCTTTGTGCGCCCTTTGCTTGATCAGATATCCAGGTTCGCCACGTTGAGGGCGTTGTCCTGAATGAAATTCCGTCGAGGTTCGACATCGTCACCCATCAGTTTGGCGAATATGTCGTCGGCATCGTCTGCCTCCTGCACACGAACCTGCAGCAGAGTGCGGGCTTCCGGATCCAGCGTGGTTTCCCAAAGCTGCTCGGCATTCATTTCGCCCAGCCCTTTATAGCGCTGCATGGAAATACCCTTACGGCCAAGGAGGTAAACTTCCTTGAGAAGGGAGCCCGGACCGTAGATGATATATTCCTTCTCGCGGCGACGCATCACTGTGCCGTAGTCGAAGTTTTCCTTGATGTCCTCGCCCAGCTTGTTGAGCTTGATGGCATCAGCGGAATTGAGCAAAGCCGCGTCGAGTATCGCGGTCTCCTTGACGCCGCGCACGGTACGCTCGAATACATAGGAGCCATCATCCTTGACGATGCTTTCCCAGCCGCGTTCGGTTTCTTCGGCCATCCGGTCAAGACGGCGGCAGACCCGCGCCATGGCTTCTTCGATAAGCTTTTCATCTTCGCTAATGGCAGGATCAAACAGCCCACTGATGGCTGACTGTTCAACAACCGAACGATTATAGCGTGAATGCAGCCCTTCCAGCGTAGCAGAGAAGGTACGGGATTCATCAAGCAAGGCGCGCAGATCGCGACCAGCGCGTTCGATTTTTGATCCGGTTGTCAAAACCGCTTCTTCAATGCCGGTGTCGATCAGATAGTCTTCAAAAGCCAGTTCATCCTTGAGATATTGCTCGGACTGCCCTCGCTTGACCTTGTAGAGCGGCGGCTGGGCAATATAGAGATGGCCTTGCTCGACCAGCTCCGGCATTTGCCGGAAGAAGAAGGTGAGCAGCAGGGTGCGGATGTGGGCGCCGTCGACGTCAGCATCAGTCATGATGATGATTTTGTGATAGCGCAGTTTCGCAGGATTGAATTCATCCTTGCCGATGCCTGTGCCAAGCGCTGTGATCAGCGTTCCGATTTCCTGACTGGAAAGCATCCGGTCGAAACGGGCCCGTTCCACATTGAGGATCTTACCACGCAAGGGGAGGATGGCCTGATTGGAACGATGGCGGCCCTGTTTGGCCGACCCGCCAGCGGAATCACCCTCCACCAGGAACAGTTCGGATTTGGCCGGATCCCGTTCCTGACAATCGGCGAGCTTGCCAGGCAGCGACGCGATATCAAGGGCGCCCTTACGACGGGTCAACTCCCGTGCCTTGCGGGCAGCTTCACGCGCTGCGGCTGCTTCCACCACCTTGGAGACAATCGTCTTGCCTTCATTGGGGTTCTCTTCCAGCCATTCGCCAAGAGCGGCGTTGATCAGATTTTCGACGACCGGTCGGACCTCGGAAGACACCAGCTTGTCTTTGGTCTGGGACGAGAATTTCGGATCGGGCACCTTGACCGAAAGCACGCAGGTAAGGCCCTCGCGGCAGTCATCCCCGGTTGGGTTGACCTTCTCGCGTTTGAGCAGCCCGGAGCTCTCCGCATAGGATGTGATCTGACGTGTCAACGCGGCGCGGAAACCGGCAAGATGGGTGCCTCCGTCGCGCTGGGGGATGTTGTTGGTAAAACACAGCACATTTTCATGATAGCTGTCGTTCCACCACATGGCCGCTTCCACCGTGATGCCGTCTTTTTCGGCAGAGACAGCAAGAGGCTTTTCGATCATCGGCTTCTTGGCGCGGTCGAGCCATGTGACAAAGGCTTCCAGACCGCCCTCATAGAGCATCTCTTCCTGCACCTGATCGGGACCGCGATCATCGGTCAGCAGAATGCGGACACCGGAGTTCAGGAAGGCCAGCTCGCGCAGACGATGTTCCAGCGTTGCGAAGTTGAATTCGATATGGGTGAAGGTTTCCGGGCTCGGCGTAAAGGTCACCTCGGTGCCCTTCTGCCCGTTCGCAGGGCCAAGCACTTTCAGCGGGCTGACAGCATTGCCATTCTTGAAGTCGATTTCATGTTCTTTGTCATTGCGCCAGATGCGCAATTTCAGCTTGGTCGAAAGCGCGTTCACCACTGAAACGCCCACGCCATGCAAGCCACCGGAGACCTTATAGCTGTTCTGGTCGAATTTGCCGCCCGCATGCAGCTGGGTCATGATGACTTCGGCAGCGGAGACGCCTTCTTCATGGTGGATGTCGGTAGGAATGCCGCGTCCGTTGTCAGTGACCGTGACAGACCCTTCAGCATTGAGGGTTACGGTCACGAGATCCGCATATCCGCCCAATGCTTCATCGATGGCATTGTCCACCACCTCGTAAACCATGTGATGCAGGCCAGAACCATCATCAGTGTCCCCGATATACATGCCCGGGCGTTTGCGAACGGCATCCAGACCTTTGAGAACCTTGATGGAATCAGCGCCATATTCGGCGTCTGCACTCTGGGGGGTGTTTTCAATATCGCTCATGCGAATCAGTCATCCTTAAGCTACGGCTAACCCTTCACTTATACGAGGTTTTTCGCCGCGTTCAACCGCTTCTCGCCCATGCAGCAAGCTATCTCGGTCTCCTGTTGTGGAGAGTTTGCTTCAGAAAGCGAAGAAGTGCCTTCATACCACATAATAGTGGCAGAAATCAGCGTTTCTGAGCTTGTTTCTGCTCGGATCTGACATAGGCCAGAATCTGGGCGACTTCAGTTTGGGTCAGCCCTTCCACAGGGTCCATCGGACCATAATCCCAATTGTGTTGCGGAGCACCATAATTCACGGCCTGAATGAAGGCCCGATCCGAAAGATTACCCTTGTAATAAATCCGGTTGATGAGGGCCGGACCAAAGCTTGTGCTCCGCCCTCCCACGCCGTGGCAACTGAGGCAATTGGCATTGTAGAGCTTGAGGCCTTCCCTCCTGATTTGCGCGCTATCGAGCGTTGCAATCAGCTTGTCGTCGTCCTTTTTCGATAAAAAATCGCCAGTGGTAATCAGCAGCAAAAGAATGAACAGCGCGATACACATGAATATCAGGCTGCTTCTGGATCTGGCAAAAGGAATACGACGTTTTCGAGCCATAATAGCCCCGCTTCTTGATGTCTTACTCTAGAGGAAGAATTGTACCACAGGAAACGTTAAAACGTTCTGCACGTTCTCCCAGTGGTAAAAAGATTCTATCATCCGTTCCTGTGACGAAAGCCTGACAGCCAAGTCGGTCCAGAAGATCGAACAGGGCCAGCCTCCGCGTCTCGTCCAGATGGGCTGCAACTTCGTCCAGAAGCACCAGAGGCGTGCGTCCAGCCCTCTCGGAGACCAGATGGGCATGAGCGAGCACAATGCCCAGCAGCAGGGCTTTCTGCTCACCGGTAGAGCATTTGGCCGCCGGCATGTCTTTGGGGCCATGGCGCACCAGCAGATCGGAGCGATGGGGGCCGGTCAATGTGCGCCCGGCGGCACGATCTCGCGCCCTGCCTTGGCGTAGCACCGAGCGATAATGCTCTTCACTTTCAATGGCCGGGCGCGAGAAGGCCTCGCTTTCCAACTGCCCATCAAGATCGAGCAATGCATTGGGAAAGGCCGTTGATCCATCCTCGCCATGCAAAATCGACAAGGAGCGGTTCAGTAGCGCAATCAATTCTGCCCGCGCGGTGGCAATGGCAGAGCCGAATTCGGCCATCTGTGCCTCGATCCCGTCAAGCCAGACGGTCTCATGGGGGGCTTCATCTAGCAGGCGGTTGCGCTGTCGCATGGCCTTTTCAAAAGCGTTGACGCGTGTGCCATGGGTTTTGTCGATGGCCAGTACCATCCGGTCCAGCCATTTGCGCCGCTCGGAGGCCGCGCCGGTAAACAGGCTGTCCATCTGTGGCGTCAACCACAGCACGGAAACATGATCGGACAGACTTTCGGCCGATTTGGCCGTGGCACCATTGATACGGATGCGCCGTTGCAGTCCGCCGTCCGGGCCCGGCTGCAATCCGGTGCCCAGCTTGATGTCGCCAGAGGGGGTGTCGAGCGTAACAGAAACGGCCCAACTGCCTTCCCCCGATTGCTCCCGTGCAATTTCAGGATAGGCAACGCGCCTCAGGCCTCGTCCGGGGGAGAGAAAGGAAACGGCTTCAAGCAGATTGGTCTTGCCAGAGCCGTTTGCACCTGTCAGCACGACATGCTTGCCATCAAGGGCGAGGCTGAGGGATGCATAATTGCGAAAATTGGCCAGATTGATCGATGCGACCGTGACCCTGTCGACAGGCCGCTGAAGCTGGGCAGTCGGGTCAGGGCAGATCGAAGCTGTATTCAAGGCCACATATCCTTCGAGTAAGGAACACTCTGCCGCTCACTTGAGGCTGGATGCAGCAGAAAGAATCACATTGGCAAAAGAATAGGGCATTTCGAATTGAAATGCCCCATGCATCTTTCACTTATTTAGCAAGCCTTCAGGCCCTGCTAAACGCGCATCGGCATCAGCACATAGAGCGTGTTGTTGTCGCCATCGTCCTGAATGAGCGTCGGTGAGCCGGAATCGGCCAGACGGAATTGCGCGCTGTCGCTTTCCAACTGGTTGGTGATGTCCAGCAGATAGCGGGCATTAAAGCCGATTTCCATCGGATCGGATTCATATTCGACAGTCAACTCATCGGTCGCCGTGCCGGAATCCGGGTTGGAAACCGAAAGCACCAGGCTGTTGGGCTGCAGGCTGAGTTTGACGGCGCGGCCGCGTTCGTTGGACACGGTCGATACACGGTCAACGGCCTGAGCGAACAAGGCATTTTCAATCTTCATAACCTTGTCGTTGCCCTTCGGAATGACCTTTTCATAGTCCGGGAAGGTGCCATCAATCAGCTTGGAGGTCAGAACCACCGGACCGATTGTCAGGCGAATCTTGGTCTCAGACAGTTCAACGGCGATGTTGGCTTCCGGATCTTCGATCAGCTTCTGCACTTCCGAGACGGTCTTGCGCGGAACGATAACCCCCGGCATGCCCTGAGCGCCAGCGGGCGCGGGCAACTGGGCTTGTGCCAGACGGTGACCATCCGTGGCAACCGCGCGCAATACCGATGCGCCATCAATATCAAGGCTGTGCACATAGATACCGTTGAGATAATAGCGGGTTTCTTCGGTCGAGATCGCAAACTGGGTGTGATCGATCAACTTCTTCAGATCCAGCGCAGGAATGGTGAAATTATGAGAAAATTCACCAGCCGTAATGTCCGGGAAATCCGTGACCGGCAGGATCTGCAAGGTAAAGTGGGCGCGGCCAGCAATGATAGCCAAGGCTGTCTGTTCTTCGTTGGTTTCCAGCGTTACCTGCGATCCGTCGGGCAGTTTGCGCACGATGTCATACAGCATGTGCGCCGGAACGGTGGTCGCACCACCGATCTCTACCATCGCCGGCGCCGTTTCCAAGACTTCCAGATCAAGGTCGGTTGCCTTGAAAACCAGATCGCCTCCTTCTGCGCGCAGCATCACATTGGACAGGATCGGAATAGTATTACGCCGTTCAACAACCCGATGGACATGGTTTAGCGACTTCAAAAGGGTTGCCCGTTCGAGAGTGACTTTCATATCCCAAATTCCCTACATCAATACATGAACTCATAGTGCCCATACCATGCCCTGCAATGGCGGGGAAGCAACTTTGACCCTTCTTCCCTGATAAGGCAAGGGGATCGACCCGATTCTGGTGCGATCCCCTCATATTTCTTCCACATGTCAGCGGCAATTCGCCTGCATGTTCAAGTGCAATGCCTGTCGGAACCGCTATTCGGAGATGTTCCGTTTCAGCATTTCAATTTCCTGCTGCAAGGTGTTGTCCGAAGAAGCCAACTCTTCGATCTTGCGCACCGCATGCAGAACCGTGGTGTGGTCCCTACCGCCAAAACGACGACCGATTTCCGGCAGGGAGCGCGGGGTCAGCATTTTGGAGAGATACATTGCAATCTGGCGCGGGCGCACGATGGTGCGGGTCCGGCGAGAAGACAGAAGATCCGAGCGGGATACATTATAGTGCTTGGAAACAACGCGCTGAATATCCTCGATGCGAATGCGGCGCGGTTCCTTGGAGCGGATCAGATCCTTGAGCGCCTGTTCGGCCATCTCTATGGAGATCGGAGCCCCTGTCAGCTGGTTGTGTGCCATCAGGCGGTTGAATGCACCGTCCAGATCACGCCCGTTGGAGCGGATAATGCCTGCCACATGATCAAGCACCAGCTCCGGAATGGTCAGGTTCGGATCCCGGCGCGCAGCCTGCGTGGCGCGATCGGACAGGATGGACCGACGCAACTCTTTCTCAAGCGGCTGCAATTCGCTGACCAGGCCACCGGCCAGACGCGAGCGGACGCGTTCGTCAAGGCTTTCCAGTTCGACCGGAGGGCGATCAGCTGCAACGACCACCTGACGGGCTCCGTCAATAAGGCTGTTGAGCGTATGGCAGAATTCCTGCTGGATGCTCTTGCCCTGAAGGAACTGCAGGTCATCGATCAGCAGAATGTCGATATCTCTGAGCGTATCCTTGAAATCGATGGCCGCCTGGCTCTTCAGCGCCTGAACAAAGCTATACATGAAGCGTTCGGCGGTCAGATAGAGCACACGGGCGGTCGGGTTCGATTTCTTCGCTTCCCATGCAATCGCCTGCAACAGATGGGTCTTGCCCAGACCAACAGAGGCATGCAGGAAGAGCGGATTGAAGGATACCGGCTGACCGGGCTGGGCCATGGCCACCTGTTTGGCCGCCGCGTGGGCCAGCGTGTTGGATTGACCAACAACAAAGGTTTCGAACGTCAGGCGCGGGTCCAGAGGGGAGCCGCCAAGCTTGTCCTGCTCCTGCCCCATGGCAGCCGCTGCCGAAGGACGTGCAAAACCGGAGTCTTTGCTGGAGGAGTCCGAAGATTTGGCCGGAGCCTTGTTCTGTACGGTCTTGGGACGCACAGCGCCGCGCACATAAAGGTCAATGCGGCGCACTTGCTCGCATTCCTCGCGCCAGAGCGCCATCAGAAGATCGCCATAATGCGACTGAATCCAGGATTTGAGGAAACGGGTTGAAACGGAAAGAATAACCAGTCCGTTCTGCTCATCCTCAATTTCTACACTGGCAAACCAGCTCGAAAATACGTCTTCACCGAGTTCCGCGCGCAGTCTTTTCTTCACGCGTTCCCATTCTTCTTTGCCCACTTTCACCGAAGGCTCCTCTTTTCGGGAGTCAGCCTCGGGAAAAGCTTGATGAGTCGCCGCACTCATCTCCATGTCAACATTTCCCTTTGTGGCCGTCTGCTGTATTGTCATCTTGTTGTTCTAGCCTAATAGCCGCCAAAAACAGCTGTTTCCTTGATAAGCCGCAATTCTGGTGAGTTTATCTCTCGCTTCTTGATTGCAGCCAATTTGAATTTTTTATTCCAAGCTACCGGTTTGGGCAATTCGAAAATATTCCGAAAAACGCTTAGAATTGTCGCCAGGGTAACCCGGCGTGCTTCCATCCGTTGCAACTGGATCGGTGCAACGCGTCATCCATATCGCCTTCAAAACCCGAGGCCACATTATAGCAAGGACCATCCCATTTCGGTGTCATCTCGATTGCTGCATGTTGGGAGCGGACGCCAGAGCGACACAGAAAATAGATCGGGCTGTCCTTTGCCACATTCCGGCTTTCAAGCTCTGCTAACAGCCGCTCGGCAAAATCGCCATGAACGCTCATCTCGGGATAAGAGAGCCATTCCACCAGAAGCACCTCGCGATCAGGCTGGTCCAGCATCGGAATTCCGACATAGGACCATTCTGCGTGGGTACGTACGTCTACGAGTATGGCGTGAGGATCCTGAGACAGGGTCTTCCAGGCAGTCAGAACGTCGATGTCGCCTGCGTAAGATGCCGATTTACTCAAAGACAAACACTCCTGTTCGGGTGACTTCGTGCCACCAGATGATGGTATTGCATGACCCTGTCCATGGGCATGGCCGCGCTTTGGATGCGGCCCGTGCACCGACACGGCAAGAATCTGGGAAACCAACCATACACCTTGCTGCCCACAAGATGGTAAGGCCCAAATGCCCTCTCATTGAAATGTCGCATTCCCGCCATGGTCGCCAATTTTGATTTCAAAAATGCCTTCTGGCTTTTTGCTCTTTTATACCAACCATGTTCCTGCGATATCCGACCATACACAGCCGGAGGGGGGCGTGCAAGAAGAACGAAATCAGATTCTTTGTCCTCAATGGCCTCAAGCAAACCGGGCGAATTTTGCCAATTTTCTCTTGACCGGGCTATCCCTTTGCGACTCTTTGGATTCTGTCACCGAACGGTAACATTATGCAGATTCATTGCATCGGAATTTTTTTTTATCGACTCCGATATTGACCAGAAAAAGAATCGCTACCACAAATTTTCAAAGCCTCGATTTTTTTCTCAAGACTTTGAAAAATATGTGTTTTTGGATTTGTTGGCCAAAAGGGGAGCGATCTGCCGAGATTCGTTTCAACTATCGATCCATATTACCATTTTATGACGTTTCTGGCCTGTCACCATAAAAAAGCCCGGCCAAAACCGGGCTTGCAGCTATTGAAAACCGCTCTTAGGCAGACAGCGCTTTAACGCGTTTGCTCAGACGGGAGATTTTTCGAGAAGCGGTATTGGCATGAAACACACCTTTGGCAACGGCGCGCATCATTTCTGACTGTGCCTTGCGCAGTGCTTCGGAAGCGGCAGCCTGATCGCCAGCAGCGATGGCTTCTTCTACGAAACGGATATAGGTGCGAACGCGCGTACGACGTGCTTTGTTGGTTGCAGTCTTACGAACAATTTTACGGGTCGCCTTTTTGGCGGAAACTGTATTGGCCATTGAGCCTATCCTTGTTTTCCATGCGGACCCTTACCGGTCCGCTCACGCCGCTACATCACAACAGCCCTCAAAGTCTGTACAGGCCAGGAAGGACGAGCAGCCAACCTTAGCAAAGCGGAGTTGCGCTTTGCTTTCTCGAAAATGATATGAATGGGTGAGGTCTTGAGACCTCTGCTGCATACCGACAGCAAAAGGCGGCACTTGAGGGCCGCCCGTTGATCCGCGCTTATAGTCAAACTTGTTTGCCGCGTCAACCGTTCTGATCGATGAAAAGGCGCAGAAACCGGCCTTTTTCGGATTCATGAAAGATTAACCTGTTCTGCGCCCGGATTGTTCTGACTACAATGCTTGGGCATTCAGCCATTTGCCGATGCTTGCGGTGCGCCACGGCCCATGGCACCCAGCACATCGCTGAGAAATTGGCCCAGATTGTCGGTGACATGATGGACATGAGGCACCTGGGTGCTTTCCGCCTCCCAGCGGCCATGAAAGACCTCCCGCATCTGGTCGGGCACAATGAGCACGCATGTCATGCCAAGCTCGGCCGGCACCTGCAGATTGCGCGCCAGATCCTCGAACATGGCCGCGCGTTTGGGATTGAGGCCGGTTTGCGCCAGCAGCCGTTCGTAGGGCGCACGATTGGGCTTGGGCTCCAACCCCGCCCAGACGATGTCGAACACCTCGTCGAAATAGTCGGTGATGCCCAGCCGTTCGGACACTTTGCGCGCATGGTCCTTGGTGCCATTGGTATAGATATAGCGCTTGCCCGGCAGGGCGCAGAGGGCCTGACCCAACAACGGATCCGGCTCCACGACGCTATGGTCGATGTCGTGGACATATTCCAGAAAATCATCCGGCGCTATGTCATGCTCGATCATCAGGCCGCGCAGCGTGGTGCCATATTGTTTATAGTAGCTATGGCGCAGGTAGGACGCATCATCCAGCGTCAGGCCCAGCAGGTTGGACACGAATTCATTCATTTTCACTTCCATCTGCGCAAACAGGTCAATATGACGCGGATAGAGTGTGTTATCTAGATCGAAGATCCAACTGTCGATATCCCTGAAACTGTCCAGCGGATTGGCGCCGGAGTCATGGTCGCTTTGCATTTAGATCTCCAATAGTCTTCATTCGCTCAAAAGGCCTTGGCCTGCGCGCAAGCAGGCAACGATCTGGGACAATGCCACGAATGGGAGCATAAACCAAGCTGGCAGCATGGCTTGGTGAACAATTGCTCACCTAACCCGCTCAAGGGAAAGCCCTTGCCAAGGAGCGAAAGCCCTGCATTAGATAGGCCCATTCGATATAACGGCTTAACATGGCTCAAAAAGGCCATATTCTTCAGATCGGTATCCTCCACCATGACGGGAGGCCAGCACCATGGAAAGACAACCGGGCAAGAGATCAAGGGCAATCTGCAATGGATGACAAGACGCAGAACCAGCAGAATCAGAAGGATAGCGAGGCTCATGGCCTTATGGATCCGTCGGGAAAGGAGCAATCGGCTGGCAAAGGCAAGGAGAAGGGCTATCCGGCCTTCGGATTGTCAACCAAGCTGCTGTTGCTGACCATTGTCTTTGTCATGCTCAGTGAAATCCTGATCTTTGTGCCGTCTATCTCCAAATTTCGTGCCGACTGGATCACCCGAAAGCTCGAACTGGCAGAAGTGGCTGCGCTGATCTACACCAATGCCTCCGATGACCTCAAGGACAAGGCCATCGAGCAGGAGCTGCTCAATCGCCTGAATGTCCAGACCCTTGGTTTGCGAAACCATGGCAAACGACGGCTGCTGGCCATGGTTGATATGCCCGGCAAGATCATGCGTGACGACGATATCCAGACCATGAGCCCGCCCGAGCTGATCGCTGCTGCCTTTGATACGCTGCTGTTCGGCAAAGGGCGCACCATCCGTGTGGTCGGCCAGACCAAGGACAATCAGGGGATGGTGGAGATGGTGTTTGACGAAACCGGGCTCCGTGGCGACATGATTCGCTTTTCCATCAACATCCTGCTGCTTTCGCTGGTCATTTCGATGATAACCGCCGGTCTGGTTTACCTGTCGCTGCGGGCCTTGCTGGTGCGGCCCATACTGGGGTTGCTGGACAATATGGCCCGCTTTACCACCAACCCCGAAGATACCAACGCCGTTATCAAGCCTTCGGAGCGGCGCGATGAAATCGGCATGATCGAGATGCAGCTTGGTGAGATGGAGGGCATTCTCGCCAACACCCTGCATAAGCAACGCCGCCTTGCCGATCTCGGGCTGGCTGTCTCCAAGATCAACCATGATCTGCGCAATATCATTGCCTCGGCCCAGCTCTTTTCTGATCGCTTGTCGATATTGGACGATCCCACCGTGCAACGGGTGGTGCCCAAGTTGATGGACACCCTGGATCGGGCCGTGGATTATTCCCGCGCGGTCATGTCCTACGGCAAGGCGCAAGAAGCGCCGCCAGATAAACGGCTCCTGAATCTGTATCAACTGGGCGAGGAAATGCGCGACCTTCTGGATCTGTCCGACGCCTCGCGCCTTCGCTTCTCGAACCATATTCCGAAAGATCTGGAGGTCTATGCAGACCCAGCCCAGCTGTTTCGGGTCTTGATGAATCTGTGTCGCAACTCGGTGGATGTGATGCAGGGCAGCAAGGAAGAAGCGGTGATTTGCAGACTGGATCTGCTGGCCCGAATCGAGAATGACAAGACGATTATTGAAGTCTCGGACACCGGCCCGGGTGTTCCCGAGCGTGCCCGGGCGCATTTGTTCAGGCCATTTCAGGGCTCTGTGCGCAAAGGCGGCACGGGGTTGGGCCTTGCCATCGCGGCGGAAATCGTCCGTGCTCATGGCGGCGCGATCCGTCTTCTGGACCGCAGTCCCGGCGCGCACTTCGAAATCAGCCTGCCCAGAGACTGATTGCAGTGTGAAGGGAGCCTGCCGGAATAGGGCGAGCCAATGGCAGATGAACAAAAGGTCAGGGCGCTTGTCAGCCCCTGACCTTTCATGGATGCACTCACGATCACAAGATGATCCTAGAGTTCCTTTTTGGAAAAATACCAGTCAACGGTATCATAGCCTTCTGAAGCCCGTTTGGCCGCCCCTTCAACGGTGGATGGCGGCGGAACAATGACCTTGTCACCGGGCTGCCAGCCTTCCGGTGTTGCCACATTATTGGCGTCAGACGTTTGCAGGGCAGCAAGCAGACGAACAAATTCAGGGATCGAGCGACCATTGGACATGGGATAATAGACCATGGCACGCAGAATGCCTTTCGGGTCGATGAGGAAGGTTGCCCGCACCGCCGAAGTATCGCTGGCACCCGGATGGATCATGCCATAGGCCTTGGCAACGGTCATCGGAATGTCGTCGATGATCGGAAACTGGATATCAATGCCCCAGTTTTCCTTGATGCTGCGCACCCATGCAATATGGGAATGCACGCTGTCGATCGACAAGCCGAGCAGCTCGCAGTTCATTTCCTTGAACTGGTCATAGGCTTTGGCAAAGGCCATGAATTCGGTGGAACAAACCGGCGTAAAGTCCGCCGGATGGGAAAACAGGATCAGCCACTTGCCCTCATAGTCGGACAATTTCTTGATGCCAGCCGTCGTTGGAGCGCAGAAATCCGGAGCTGGTTTGTTCAGCTGCGGGAAAGCGGGTGCTTCTGCCGGGGTTTCTAATTCTGTCATGTAAAATACTCCTTTTTAGCTACGCTAAGAGCGTCCATTGGTGTTGACGGCACTGTATCAGCCGTCTAATTATTAGTGAAATGAGTTATTTTTGCCAAATTAATCGAAAAAAACGATAACTGACATGATGCCATCTTTGCGCCAGCTTACCTTCCTGATTGCCTTAGCGGATGAATTGCATTTCAGCAATGCGGCGAAGCGCTGCAACGTAACGCAATCAACCCTCAGCGCTGGGCTGAAAGAGCTGGAAGCCATATTGGGCGTGACGCTGGCCGAACGGTCCAAGCGATCTGTGATCATGACCCCCGTCGGACGCAAGATTGTCGAGCAGGCCCAAAAGATCCTGACCGATACCCAGCATCTGGTGGAAACCGCAGCACAGGAAGCCGAGGCCATGGCGGGCGACATGCATCTGGGTGTCATTCCCACCGTCGGCCCCTTCCTGCTGCCACGCTTGCGCCCGCTGTTGCGCACTGAGCATCCACGCTTGCGTCTCTATTTGCGTGAGGAATTGACCGACCAACTGCTCGAAGGCCTCAGAAGCGGGCGGCTGGATGTCGCATTGATAGCGCTGCCCCATGAAGTGGGGGATCTGGAGACACTGGACCTGTTTGAAGACGGCTATCACCTTGTTGCGCCTCTGGACCATAAGCTGGCCTGCAACAGCCTTGCCGATGGCACAATGCTCAAGAATGAGCCTCTCATGCTGCTGGAACGCGGCCATTGCCTGCAACAGCATGCCTTGTCCGCCTTTCCGGGGCTGCTGAACAAGGATGTCGAATTTGATGCCACAAGTCTGGCTACTCTGCTCGCCATGGTGGAGGAGGGGCTGGGGTCGACGCTCATCCCCAATGTGGCCATTGATGCCGGATTGACCAAGGCGCATGATGTGGTCGAAATTGATCTGCCAACCTCCCTGCCCCGCAAGATAACGCTGGTTTGGCGCAAGTCCTCCACCCGCAAGGAAGACTTTCGGGCGCTGGGAAACCTGATCATAAAGGCCAGAGAGAGCCTGCGGATCGGCTAGGAAGCAGGCGCCTGTGAGCGCCCGAAGCCACCTGTCAAGAAGACAAATATCCATATGCGTTAATGGGAGTGATGAACTTTCCAGCCTTTATCCAGCACCTAAGATCAAACGATGACTCATAGACGAGGTTTGATTTTATGAATAAAGATCGCATCACATATCCCGACAGTATTCACGATTTGTTGAAGGTACCCGAGCTCAAGCGCATGTTCCTGAAGGATATAGGCAGCAGCCCTGCAGTCGCAAATGAGCTGGAGTTCCTGATGAACCCACCGATTCCGAGCGAAGTCTTTGTCAAATATTTGTCACCTAGCGCAGAAAAACCCGTAAAAGTGGCCGATCAGATTCGCCAGGCAGCCTCCCAGATGATGCGTGGAACATCCAGCGATGATCTCGACAAATGGAGCAAGATCGTTGCTTTGATGCGCAAGGACATCATCAATCGATTTAACAGCAAGATCGTGCCTGCCTTCTACCAGCGAGACATATTCCGGCAATGGCATGAACCGATTGCTATAGCCAAGGCAAAAGCCAATCTGGGAGACCCTAAGAAAGTTGCCAAGAAACTGGGCCTGGACGAGCATTGGGATGCCCCCACGTTGGAAAAATACATGATCGCGCAGGCCCTTGGGCGCAAAGACGAGGCAGCTATATTCGAGAAAAAGTTGCGCGAAAACCATAAACTTGATGTCAAATACAGCGAAAACAAAGAACGGGAACTCAAGGAGAAACAAGCGAAAGGAAAGACAGAAGTCGAGCGTACCGGTGTCGATCTGACGCCGGCCAAATTGCTCAATTGTGGCTTCCGGAATGTGAGCGACAAAAAACTGCGCGAAGCCATCATGAAATTTTCAATAGCAGTTATTACGGCCAAGAAAGCCGACCAGAAAGCCTTCTTCAAGAAGATTCAGGCTCTTGAGCCCGAATCCGGAATCGCTCGGAACATGCCGATTGAAAAGCTGGCCAAAACCATGATCAAGAAGGGGGTTATTAATAATCAAAATGTCGATAAGTTTGATTATTACAGACCTTAAGCTTATGCCTGTCCGCGCGTGTCTTTCCATGCTACTGGATAGCTCCCCATGCCCTATCGGGCGACGGGGAGCCCCGGCCTGAACTGCATAGCGATTGGAAGCCATGACACGTGACGAATTTGATACCCATTGCACCACCCTCGATCATGCCACCAATGTGGTGCAGTGGGGTGGCCGCTCCGTCTGGAAGGTTGGTGGCAAGATCTTTGCGCTCTGCACACCAGAGACAAAAGAAAGCGGACATACCAAGATCAGCTTCAAATGCTCCGATATGGTCTATGAAATCCTGCGTGATCAACCGGGCATCGTGCCTGCTCCCCATCTGGCGCGGGCCAAATGGGTGCAGCTCAGTGAGCCGGATGCCATGAGCGATGAGGATATCAAACAGCATCTGGATGCGGCCCATGACATTATCGTGGGCAAGCTTACCCGCAAAATTTGTGCCGAACTTGGCCTTCCATATAGGTCGAACCGGATCTGAAACGACTCGCCTTTAAAAGTGCGTTGAAATTGCGATATCCGAGACTTGACCCTGTGAAGCGTTTTTGACAAGATCCTCCTTGCAAACCTTTCGGCGTTGAGCGCGGTCATCCTGTCGGAATTTGACACCCTGTCATTTCAACCGGCATCGAGGAGGGCAACCGCGGCGCACAGCCCGGACGTTCTTCTTGAACATGGTTTTCGCAAATCTATCCCGGGCTGATCAGACCGGAGATACATTTATGAAAACCATTATAGAACCCTTCCGCATCAAATCGGTAGAGCCCATTCGCATGACCACGCGTGCTGAACGCGAGGCAAAGCTCAAGGCTGCTGACTATAATCTCTTTGCGCTCAAGTCCGAAGACGTGATCATCGATCTTTTGACCGATTCCGGCACCGGCGCGATGAGTGCCGAACAATGGGCCGCCGTGATGCGCGGCGACGAGAGCTATGCCGGCTCTCCCTCCTATTATCGCTTCCGCGACAGTGTGCAGGAGCTGATGCCCTTCGAGCATATCATCCCGACCCATCAGGGCCGCGCGGCAGAGGCCATTCTGGTTTCCATCTTTGGTGGAGCGGGCAAGCATGTGCCTTCAAATACCCATTTCGACACCACTCGCGGTAACATTGAGGCCAGCGGCGCCGAAGCCTATGATCTGGTAATTGATGAGGGCAAGGATCCCGCCTCGCTCTATCCCTTCAAGGGCAATATGGATCTTGGCAAGCTGAAAGCCTTTCTGGAGGAGAAGGGCGACAGCGTGCCAATGGTGATGATCACGATTACCAACAATGCCGGTGGTGGGCAGCCCGTCAGCCTTGAGAATATTCGCGGCGTTGCTGCCTTGGCGCATGAATATGGCAAGCCCTTCATTATCGATGGCTGTCGCTTCTCGGAAAATGCCTGGTTCATCAAGCTGCGCGAAGAAGGGCAGCAGGGCCGCTCCATCAAGGACATCGTGCGCGATTGTTTCTCTGTGGCCGATGGCATGACCATGAGCGCCAAGAAAGATGCGTTCGGCAATATCGGTGGCTGGATTGCCTTCAACAACGATTCGTATGCGGAACAAGCCCGTATTCGCCTCATTCAGACAGAAGGTTTCCCCACCTATGGCGGCCTTGCCGGGCGCGATCTGGAGGCTTTGGCGCAAGGCCTGCACGAGATTATCGACGAGGATTATCTCAGATATCGTATCCGTACCAACGAATATATCATCGAGAAACTCGATGCCCTCGGCATTCCAGTGGTCAAGCCGGCTGGCGGGCATGCGGTCTTTGTTGATGCAAAAAGCTGGTTGCCGCATATTGATCCGCTCAAATATCCAGCCCATACGGTGGCCTGCAAACTCTACGAGATGGGCGGCATCCGTTCTTGTGAAATTGGTTCGGTGATGTTTGGTCGCCAGACCGATGGTTCGGAAAAGCCCGCCGCCATGGAGCTGGTGCGCCTTGCCTTCCCGCGCCGCACCTATACCCAATCTCATGCAGATTATGTGGTGGAGACCTTTGAACAACTGGCCGCTGAAAAGGACCAGCTCAAGGGATTCAGGATCATCAGGGAACCAAAACTGATGCGGCATTTCACCTGCAGCTTCGCACCACTGGACGGCTAACTCCGACTGGGCCATCCTGATTGTGCGAGGCGCGCCAGCCCAATTTGCTGGCGCGCCTTTTCTTTTGTCTTTTTGAAGCGCTTAGCCCTGTTGGCCAGCCGGAAAGGGGGCTGGGCTACAAGCAATGGGAAACTCACCTGAGATGGTTTTGTTCCATGCATTATTTTCATGAGGCCGATGATCTGAAGGTCTTTGTATTCATCAGAAGCGACGGCCATATCAAAAACATGAACGGTGCATGAAGCTTTCCTTGATCGCTTCGGGCGCTATCAAACTCAATAATAAGAGCCGTGATCGTGGCAACGCTGAGGGAAATCAATTTCGTCCGTGTCTCGATCGATCAACCGCTCAACACAAACACAATAAGCCCGACATTCTGCTTAGCCTTGAAACCAGCGGCTACATAGAGCAAAGGGCAAAAAAGTCAAAGAGAGGAAAAATCATGGCCTATGCAACGATTAATCCATATACCGGCGAGCAAGTCGCGTCTTTCCCGGATGCGACGGATGCAGAAGTGAACTCGGCAATCGACAAGGCGCATAACGCCTTCCTGGCCTGGCGCGAAACCAGCTTTGCCGAGCGGGCAAAAATTCTTCAAAAGGCAGCGGACCTGCTGCGCGCCAATGTCGATGAGCATGCAAAGCTACTGACCTTGGAGATGGGCAAAATCACCGCTGAGGCAAAGGCAGAAGTAGAATTGTCTGCCAAAATCCTTGAATATTATGTCCGCAACACGGAAAAAATGCTCCAGCCGCGCAAATTGCCAGTGCTCGACCCCGCTGAAGGCGATGCAACTCTGGTGCATGAGCCACTCGGTGTTTTGCTGGCCATTGAGCCATGGAACTTCCCTTACTACCAGATCGTCCGTATTCTGGCTCCGCAGCTTTCTGCCGGTAACACGGTGCTGCTCAAGCATGCCTCCAACGTGCCGCAAAGCGCAGCCCGCTTTGAAAAACTGATGAAGGAAGCTGGTCTCCCTGAAGGCGCCTTTACCAACCTTTATGCAAACCGGTCCCAGATCGAAATGATTATCAACGATCCGCGCGTCCATGGTGTGGCTCTCACAGGCTCCGAAGCGGCTGGCTCCGTTGTGGCGTCGCAGGCTGGCAAGGCCCTCAAGAAGTCCACACTGGAACTGGGGGGGGCTGACGCCTTTGTCGTACTCAAGGATGCCGACATCGACAAGGCCGTGGATTGGGCGGTCTTCGGTCGCCATTGGAATGGTGGTCAGGTCTGCGTCTCTTCCAAACGCATGATCGTCGTGGATGAGGTCTATGACGAGTTCCTCGAAAAATACAAGGCTGGTGTTGCCAAACTGGTCGCAGGCGATCCGTTTGACCCCGACACCACTCTTGCGCCGCTTTCTTCCCAGAAGGCCGCGGATGACGTGAAGGAACAAATCAAAAAGGCCGTTGCAAAAGGTGCAAAAGCCGAAGAAGTCGGCCCTGCCGTTCCCACAAAGGGGGCCTTTGTGCAGCCAACCATCCTGAGTGAGCTGGGCGAAGAGAATGAAGCCCGTTACTGGGAATTTTTCGGTCCGGTCTCCATGTTCTTTAGGGCAAAGGATGAAGCAGATGCTGTCCGCATCGCCAATGATTCCCCGTTTGGTCTGGGGGGATCGGTCTTCACCAAGGATGAAAAACACGGAGCGGACGTGGCCGGTCAGATCTCAACCGGCATGGTGTTTGTGAACCATCCAACCAAGGCGGAGGCCGACTTGCCATTTGGTGGCATTCGTCGCTCTGGTTATGGCCGCGAATTGCTGGATCTTGGTCTGACGGAATTCGTCAACCACAAGCTGATTGACGTTGTCGATATCGACGCCGCCTTCTGATCCGGCTTGAAACCTCGAATTGACCCTTAATATTTTGAAGCCCGCTTGGTTCTCTGAGCGGGCTCTTTTCATATCTGCAGAAGCCTCACAATGCTGGTAAATTGAGGCGGATATGATCCGCCAGCGCAGAAACCGCCGCAGACGGTCGCTGATGGGCCAATTCCAGCGTGATGCCGATGGTTGGCAGGGGCGGCAGATCATCTGAAATAATAAACAGATCCTGCGGCACTGCGCTGCGGGTGAGGACGCTGATCGCATGCCCCGAGCGGGCAATCGCCAACAGACCGGCCAGACTGTTGCTGGCATAGGCGACCCGATAGCGCCGGTTGATCGCTTCCATCGCGGTGCAAGCAGCGCGATAGTCGATCGTGCTTGGGGTGGGCAGCGCAAGCGGTAGAATCGGAGCCGAAAGGATCGCCGGAGCTGCTTCATTGGCCACCCAGACCAACTGCTCCTTACGAATGACCCCGTCTGCTTTATCCGAGGGCAGGGACACCAGCGCCATATCCAGCATCCGCTGTTGCAATTGGGGCCTCAAGTCCGTTGACGGCGCACAGGATAGCCGCAAGTCGATATCCGGATAGCGTGCGCAGAAGCTGCTCAGTAGCTGGGGCAGAAAGGCGCTGGCATAATCCTCTGTGCAGCCAAGACTGATCGATCCGCGCAAGGCTGTTCCGGTCATATCCATCAGGATTTCGTCATGCTGGGTGAGAAGAGCCTCGGCATGCACCAGCAGTTTTTCTCCCGCCGCCGTCACCCTGACGCCGGCACCGGTGCGATGCAGAAGCGGCTTGCCGAGTTGATCTTCAAGCCGATGCATCTGCATGCTGAGCGCGGACTGGGTGCGCCCGACCTGTTGTGCAGCAAGGCTGATGGACCCCGTCTGCGCCACAATAACGAAATTCTTCAGCAAAGCGATATCGAGAGACTGCATTGATATAAACCCTATTAATATCTGAATTAAGTAATATCAATTTGCCTGAATATACAAGCCTTGCTAAGGCTGGAGAACAACAAAAAGCCATCCCCTATCGCCAGAGAGAGAGCCCCATGTCCCTAAATGATGATCCGGCCTTTTGGAGCCGCGCCAACGACCATTTGATCCGCTATGGCTCTGCCTTTGAAAAGCTGATCATCGAGCGTGCTGAAGGCAACTATGTCTATGATGCCGATGGCCGCGCCATTCTCGACTTCACCTCAGGCCAGATGAGCGCTCTGCTGGGGCATTCCCATCCGGATATTGTTTCTACCGTCAACAAGCAGATGTCGAGGGTCGCCCATCTCTTCTCCGGCATGCTCTCCCGTCCGGTGGTGGATCTTGCCACACGCCTTGCCGAACAGGCTCCGGGACTGGATCGTGTGATGCTGGTGACAACGGGGGCCGAATCCAACGAAGCTGCCATTCGCATGGCCAAGCTCGTTACCGGTGGTCATGAAATCGTTGCCTTCGCCCAGAGCTGGCATGGCATGACCGGCGCTGCCGCTTCGGCCACATACAGCGCAGGCCGCTTTGGCTATGGGCCGGCGGCCGTTGGCTCTTTTGTCATCCCGGCACCGGATGCCTATCGTCCCCGCTTTACCAACGCCGATGGCAGCCTTGACTGGCAAACGGAGCTGGATGACGCCTTCCGTCTCATCGATTGCCAGACCTCGGGCAAGCTGGCTGCTTTCATCGCTGAGCCGATCCTTTCCAGCGGCGGCATCATCGAATTGCCGCTCGGCTATCTGGCTGCTCTGAAAAAGAAATGTGAAGAGCGCGGGATGTTGCTCATTCTCGATGAAGCCCAGACCGGCGTGGGCCGGACCGGTACCATGTTTGCCTTCCAGCGCGATGGGGTCACACCAGACATCATGAGTCTTTCCAAGACCCTTGGGGCCGGCTTGCCGCTGGCCGCGATCATGACCAGCAAGGAAATCGAGGAAAAGGCCCACGAGCGCGGCTTTCTTTTCTACACCACCCATGTGTCCGATCCGTTGCCTGCGGCGATTGGCAACACGGTGCTCGATGTGGTCGCCCGTGATGGCTTGGTCGAAAAGGCAACCGAGCGCGGCGCGCAACTGCGTAAAGGGCTCGTCGCGCTGCAAAAGCAGTTTCACTGCATCGGTGATATCCGCGGGCGCGGCCTTCTTTTGGGGCTTGAAGTGGTCACGGATCAGGAAACCAAGGCACCGGCCTATGAGCTGGGCACCAAAATCATGGACGAAGCCATGCAACGCGGCCTCAGCATGAATGTGGTCAAGCTGCCCGGTATGGGCGGCGTTTTCCGCATCGCCCCGCCGCTAACGGTCTCTGCCGAAGAAATTGACAAGGCCCTCACTATCATCTCCGACTCCATGGCGGCAGCCACGATATAGCCACGCCATGGATTTGCAAAAGCACCCCGCTGCAGAGGACTTCGAACGTCCTCAGCGGGGTGCTCTTTTTTGCAGTTTTTGGGCGCTTTTAGTGATCAAGCAGGGTTTCAATCGCCCTGATCAGCAGCTTGAGGTCATCCGGGCGGGAAAGGCGATGGTCGCCATCCTTGACCAGAGTCAGTTTCACGTCATCTTGTGCCAGACGGGCGACCAGATCGACGGAGGAATGCCAGGGGACAGCGTCGTCCTTCACCCCTTGCAGGATATGCACAGGACAGCCGGTTTCGATCAGGCTATCGCCCAGCAAATGCGCCTTGCCGTCCTCGATCAGCTTGGCGGTGATTTCGTAAGGGCCATCATCATAGTCACTGGGGCGCCGGAAAATGCCTGTTTCGGCCATCTCTGCTCTGGCGGCTTCGTCAAAATTGTCCCACATGAGAAGCTTGGTCATGTCGATCGCAGGCGCAATCAGAACAAGGCCCTTGATGCGGCTATTTTCAAGCCCGACCTTGGCGATATGCGCTTTGGTGAGCAGGAGTGCGAGCCAGCCGCCCATGGACGATCCGCAGATGACTTGCGGCCCTTCGGTATGGGTATCAAACACCGCAAGGCTTTCGTAGAGCCATCGTGAGATGGTGCCATCCAGAAAATCGCCACCGGAAACGCCATGGCCGGAATAGTCAAAGCGGGTGAAGGGCGATCCTCTTTGCGCGGCCCAATCATCCAGACAAAGCGCCTTGTCGCCCTCCATATTGGACTTGTAGCCATTCATCCAGAACAGCCCCGGACGGTCTGGTTCGGCTGTCCCGCGCCGTTTGAAGGCAATTTCGCGGGGATGGTCCCCCTCAACCAAGGGGTTTCCGACAAGGAAGGTTTGCTTTTGAGGGGCTGACATTGTTATGTCTCCGGGAAAGAAATCAAATGGCACCGTTGGCTAGCGCAGCGACGGGGATGCCAGTTACATAGCGCGGTGGATCGCATGACGAAAGCCCCAACAATTCTGCAGGTTATTCCTTGGCTTGATTCCGGTGGTGTTGAGCGAGGAACGGTGGAAATCGCCGAAGCGATAACCAGATCGGGTGGCAAGGCTCTGGTGGCCGCCGAGGCAGGGCGGTTACAGCCCGAACTCGAAGCGGTTGGTGGACGTCTGTTGCCGCTTAAGGGACGCAGCAAGAATCCTTTCCGGATTCTCATCTCCAATGTCAGCGCAATCGAACGCATGATCCGTGATGAAGGGGTGGATCTTGTCCATACCCGCTCGCGTGCACCCGCTTGGAGCGCCTATATCGCCGCGCGCCGGACCGGTGTGCCTTTCGTGACCACATATCATGGTGCCTATAGCCAGAAAGGGCGTCTGAAGGCTTTCTATAATTCGGTCATGGCCAAAGGTGACATTGTCATTGCCAATTCGCATTACACCGCGCGGCTCGTCATCGGGCGCAATCCGGATGCGGAAAACCGAACGATGACCATTCATCGCGGCGTCGATATGGATCAGTTCGATCCTGCAAGGATATCCGGCGAGCGGATTGAAGCCCTGCGTGGCAAATGGGGGGTGGATGAGCGGCCCGTCATTATCCTGCCCTCAAGGCTGACACGCTGGAAAGGCCAAAGCTTCATCATTCCGGTGATGGGAACGCTCAAGAAAGCCATCGGACCAACCTTCCAGTTGCTTCTCATCGGGGATGAACAGGGGCGCGAATCCTATGTCGCAGAGCTGGATCGCCTGATCACGGAACATGATGTTACCGACTGCGTCAAAAGGGTTGGCCATTGCAAGGATATGCCCGCCGCCTATGCGCTTGCCGATATGGTGATTGTGCCCAGCCAGGATGCGGAGACCTTTGGGCGCTCGGCAGCCGAAGGGTTGGCCATGGGCAAGCCGACCCTAGTCGGCGATCTGGGCGCCCAGCCCGAAGTTGTGGCTCCACCCATGGATATGGCGCCGGAGCAATGGATCGCCAGCGTTATCGCTCATGATGATGCAAAAGGTTGGCAAGAGGCCATCGCCCGCACGCTCACCATGCCCGCAGAGCAAAGAGAGCAGGTGGCCCCGATTGCCAGAGATTTGATCGAGGCCTGTTTTTCGCTCAAATCCATGGGGCAGCAGACCCTTGCCGTTTATGACCAATTGCTGGGATGTGATCTAGCGGATCACTATGAAGCCGATCACTAGCTGATATTCGCCATTTCTTTTCCGGCTCGGCATGGATGGCATGAAGGCTGCGCGCAATGGCCTTTCTTCTGGTTGCCAGCAAGCCGCCAATGCTGATCCGGCTGTAAGCGAGACAAAAGAAAAGCCTGATCCAAGGGTAGGGGATCAGGCTTTCGGTATGTTTGATTGCGGGCGGATGCCTAGTGCTTCTGCGGGCGCAGATAGATGAACCAGTAAATGAGGCCCACCAGAACGCCTCCACCGATGATGTTGCCGATGGTGACCGGGATGAGGTTGTTGATGACAAAATTGCCCCAGGTCAGATCAGCGAAGTCTGCTGCCGTGGTGCCGGTTGCAGTCCAGAATTCCGGACCGGCAAAGGTCTTGGTCATGATGGCCATCGGAATCTGGAACATGTTGGCAACGCAGTGCTCAAAGCCGGAGGCAACAAACATGGCGACCGGCAAGGTCACAGCCAGCAGTTTGTCGGTGACAGTGCGACCCGCATAGGACATCCACACGCCAAGACAGACCATGACGTTACACATGGCCCCCAGCGCCACCGCCTGAAAGAAGCCGTGATGCAGCTTGTGCTGGGCGACATGCATATAGTTCAGACCAAGAGAGCCGTTGCCCTGCTCGTAATGTCGGGCAATCTGCATGATGGCGACCAGACCGATGGCGCCGACAAAGTTACCTGCATAGACGATCACCCAGTTCTTGGTGAGTTGCCCCCATGTGATTTTTTTGCTGGCCTTTGCCACAACGGTGAGAACCGTGCTGGTGAACAGATCGCCGCCATTGACGACAACCAGCATCAAGCCAAGACTGAAGGCCAGTCCACCGATGAATTTGTTCGCTCCCCAGCCGAGATCGCCATTTCCGTTGGTCACCACCGTGTAGAAAATGAAGGCAATGCCGATGAAGGCACCCGCAGTGATGGCCAGCACGAATGTGGTCAGTGGCTGTTTGGTTGCTTTATAGACACCAACATCCTCGGCTTTCTTGGCCATTTCGGCAGGCATCAAGGCGTCAAATTGGAATTGAGGCGTTTCGGACATGGAGTAGACTTTTCTGCTCTTTGGATTCACGATAGGGTGTTAGACACCAGCTAGGGCATTTGTTGGCTCTTTATCATACGATCGTCGCATATCGTTGATTTTGGTCATCTTGAGTTATGCTAATTTTGCATGGCAGAACTTTTCGCTCCGCAAATTAACCTGGGAATGACAATATTTCGACAAGAGTAGGCAATAGCTTGTGAAAGGATAGAGAATTCTGCCTTTTATCTCGGCCCCTGATCCATGGCAGGGCTTGAAAGGCGGCGCAAGCTGCGTCATATGTATTTGACGCTATTGTTGCAATAAACAGGAGATTACGACCATTCGCCGCCCAAATAGAGCGCAAGCGCCCCGTGAAACGGGACCGCGCATCAATAACCAAATCCGTATTGACGAAGTGCAGCTCATCGATGATGAGGGAAATAACCATGGATCCATTCCGACCAGACAAGCGCTAGACATGGCTGCTGAAGCCGGTTTGGATCTGGTTGAGATCTCGCCGAACGCGAAGCCGCCGGTCTGCAAGATCATGGATTATGGCCGGTACAAATATCAGGCTCAGAAAAAAGCCGCCGAAGCGCGCAAGAAACAGAAAGTTGTCGATGTGAAAGAGGTCAAGATGCGACCCAACATTGACACCCATGACTATGAAGTGAAAATGCGCAACGCCAGTCGTTTTATCGAAGAGGGAGACAAGGTCAAATTCACCTTGCGTTTCCGTGGTCGTGAAATGGCTCACCAAAGCCTTGGGATGGAATTGCTCCAGAAGGTCAAAGCCGAGATGATTGAGCGCACCAAGGTAGAGCTCGAGCCCAGACTCGAAGGCCGTCAGATGATCATGATTCTCGCTCCGAAATAAGTATTTCCTGGGCACAATACTTTTTCGCCAAAAAACCCGGATCATTGGATCCGGGTTTTTTATTGGCCCGTATAAAGATAGTCTGCCAAATGAGCCCGAGTGAAGGGAACAAAAGCTTGGCTGAGCCCTTGATATATAGGGGCTGAAACACTGGCATTGCGATATCGGGACTAAGATACAGCCCCCTTGCAACGAGGAAAAACAGGCAGGATATGATCATGAAATCTTCAAATTGGCTTACTTACGGTCTCTTTCTGCTGGTCTCGGTTGGTGGTGGTCTTCTGATCGGGACCAACAATATTCCCGGTCCATGGTATCAGGCGCTGGTCAAGCCACCCTTCACGCCCCCCAATTGGCTGTTCGGCCCGGCCTGGACATTCCTCTATATCCTCATCGGGATCGTGGGCGCACGGGTTTACCGGTCCAAGGGCTCAAAAGATCTGCTCCTTTTGTGGTTCATACAAATGGGGCTGAATTTCACTTGGAGCCCGGTCTTCTTTACCCTGAGAAATCTTACCGGGTCCGTTGCCATCATCTCTTTCCTGCTTCTGATCATTATCAGCTTTATTGCGATGGCCAGAAAGCGCGATCCGATTGCCTCAAGTCTCTTTGTGCCCTATTTGCTTTGGGTCGGCTATGCGAGCTATCTGAACATATCCATTTGGCTGCTTAATTGATTCCGCAGTCGATATATGGCCTGAGTCATGGCTTTTACGGGGTAATGGGGAGATTCTTTGATCTTGCCCCTTGATTCCCTTCTTGCGCATCGCTATAACCCGCCAATCCGTAGGCAAATTGCGCGTCTTCTTAAGGGAAGATGCTGGTTTCGCCGCAAGGAAAATGACTCGCCCGGCTGATTTTAGGGCTGCCGTGGGGAGTTTGAAATGCTCAATCCGGGATGGCTGGATCCATTGCCTTCATGGTGATGAACACCGTCTTAGAGCTTTGTCAAAACAACAATCCGCCAAGGATTTCAGGAGAGCAAAATGCCCAAGCTGAAAACAAAATCCGGAGCCAAGAAACGCTTCAAGGTAACCGGTACTGGCAAGATCGTATCCGCACAGGCTGGCAAGCAGCATGGTATGATCAAACGCACAACCAAATTCATCCGCAAGGCACGTGGCACCACCACTCTGGCTGAGCAGGATGCGAAAGTCATCAAGCAGTTTCTGCCTTACAAGTAAGCGCCAAGCAGCTTGAATACAGCATTCTGGTTTAGGAGATAGAATAATGGCACGTGTAAAACGCGGTGTAACGGCACATTCCCGTCACAAAAAGACCCTCAAGGCAGCCAAAGGTTATTATGGCGCCCGTCGTTCAACCATTCGCATTGCAAAGCAGGCAGTTGAAAAAGCTGGTCAGTACGCTTATCGCGACCGTAAGACCAAAAAACGCAACTTCCGCGCTCTGTGGATCCAGCGTATCAACGCCGCTGTTCGCGAACAGGGTCTGACCTATGGACGATTTATCGACGGCCTCAACAAGGCTGGCATCGAAATTGACCGTAAGGTTCTCTCGGATATGGCAATTCATCAGCCAGAGGCTTTCGCAAGTCTGGTTGAAAAGGCCAAATCTGCTGCTGCCGCCTAAGGCGCATTCCGGTTGAAAAGCATCGCTTTTTGAAGGAATTCGTGTTGAGGCCGAAATTCAGGCAATCCCCACAAGGGTTTGCAATGGTTTCGTATCGGCGCACGAACAAGGTTTACGGTTTAAAAACCCGCGTCGAGCAATCGAGGCGGGTTTTTATTTGTCTTCAAGGTGATTGACGGGATTAAGTGAGGAAAAGCCTCTTTATTGTCTCTGCCAATCTGTTAAAACGCATACAGCAAAGTCTCGTAGGGCAGAAAGCCCGGCCAGGCCGGTCCATACGGAATGGCCCAAAACGGAATGATTATGTCGGAACTCAAATCACTCGAGCAGGAGATCTCCGCCGCTATTGAAGCGGCAACCGATGAGCCTGCACTGGAAGAAGTCCGCGTCTCGTCTCTTGGTAAAAAGGGCAAGATTTCGGAGCTGATGAAAACACTGGGCAAAATGAGCCCGGAAGAGCGCAAGGAAATGGGACCGGCCCTCAACGGGCTCAAGGGGCGCGTTGGGGATGCGATTGCAGCGCGCAAGGAGATCCTCAAGGATCAGGCGCTCAACGAACGCCTCAAGAGCGAGACCGTTGATGTGACCCTGCCTACCCGCATGGGGTCGCCACTTGAGGGCCGCGTCCATCCGATTGCGCAGGTAACCGACGAACTGACTGCAATCTTTGCCGATATGGGCTTTGCTGTTGCGGAAGGGCCGGACATCGAGGAAGATTTCTACAACTTCACCGCGCTCAACTTCCCGCCCGATCATCCGGCGCGTCTGGAGCACGACACCTTCTTCCTGCCGGTCGATGCGGAAGGCAACCAAAAGGTTCTGCGTACCCACACCTCGCCGGTGCAGGTGCGCACCATGGTCAGTCAAGAGCCGCCGATCCGCGTGATCTGCCCGGGCCGCACCTATCGCTGCGACAGTGACCAGACACACACTCCCATGTTCCATCAGGTGGAAGGCCTCGTCATCGAGGAAGGGATACATTTGGGACATCTGAAATGGACGCTGGCTGAATTCTTCAAGGCGTTCTTTGAACTGGACGACGTGAAAATGCGTTTTCGCGCTTCGCATTTCCCCTTCACTGAGCCATCCATGGAAGTGGATATCGGCTGCGAGCGCAAGGGCAATGAAATTCGCATTGGCGAAGGCGATGATTGGTTGGAAGTTCTTGGTTGCGGCATGGTGCATCCGAATGTGCTGCGCAACTGTGATCTCGATCCGGACCGGTACACCGGCTTCGCTTTCGGCATGGGCATCGACCGCATCGCCATGCTGAAATATGGCATGCCGGATCTTCGGGCCTTCTTCAACGGCGACAAACGCTGGCTCGATCATTACGGTTTCCGTCCCCTTGACATTCCTTCTCTGGTAGGAGGGCTCTCCTCATGAAATTCACACTCTCCTGGTTGAAGGATTATCTCGACACGGATGCGTCTCTGGAAGAAATTCTCGACAAGCTCACCATCATCGGCCTTGAGGTCGAGGAAGTCATCGACAAGGCTGCGGATCTGAAGGATTTCACCGTCGCCTATGTTGAAGAAGCCGAGCAGCATCCAGATGCTGACCGTCTGCGCGTCTGCAAGGTCAACACCGGCAAAGAAGTGTTGCAGATCGTCTGTGGCGCGCCCAATGCCCGCGCTGGCATCAAGGTCGTTCTGGCTCAGAACGGGTCTGTTATTCCGGCCAACGGCATGAAATTGAAGCCGACGACCATCCGTGGGGTTGAATCCAACGGCATGATGTGTTCCGAGCGGGAAATGGGGATGTCCGATGAGCATAACGGTATCATAGAACTGCCCGAAGATGCGCCAATCGGTGAGCCATTTGCTCCGGTTCTCGGCCTTGATGATCCTGTCATTGATATCGCCATCACGCCAAACCGTGGTGACGCATTGGGTGTTTATGGGGTGGCCCGCGATCTTGCCGGTGCTGGCATCGGTACGCTCAAGGAGCATCATCCCAAGGAAGTCGCTGGCAGCTTTGACAGCCCGATCAATGTGACGCTGAAGGAAGAGGGCGACAATCCGATTTGTCCGGTCTTCACCGGTGTCTATATCAGGGGCGTCAAGAATGGCCCGAGCCCGGAATGGCTGCAGCGCCGTCTGCTGGCCATTGGCCTTAGGCCGATCAATGCGCTGGTGGACATCACCAACTATATTTCCTACGACCGCGGTCGCCCGTTGCATGTGTATGATGCAGACAAGGTGGCCGGTGACATCCATGTGCGCCTTGGCAAGCCGGGCGAAAAGCTGGTTGCGCTTGACGGCAAGGAATATGAAATCAAGGCAGGCGAGGAAATTTGCGTTATTGCTGACGACAATGGTCCTGTCGGATTTGGCGGCATCATGGGCGGCGAGGGCACTGGCTCCCAGCCCGAAACCACCAATGTCTTCGTGGAATGCGCATGGTTCGATCCGATCAAGACGGCTCGTGCCGGTCGTGCATTGGGCATCCAGTCCGATGCGCGCTATCGCTTCGAGCGTACCTGCGATCCGGCCTTTGTCATTCCTGGCGGTTATCTGGCAGCCCAGATGGTGATGGACCTTTGTGGCGGTGAGCCTTCCAACATGGTTGTTGCCGGTGAAGCGCCGCTTGAAGACAAGATCATCGACTTCCCGCTTTCCGAAGTGAAACGTCTAGCCGGCCTTGATGTGCCTGATCTGGAAATCAAGACGGTGCTCAAGCGCCTTGGCTTCTGGGTGTCAGGTGCCAGCGACCATGTGAAGGTTGCTGTACCGTCCTTCCGTCCCGACGTGTATGGCAAGGCGGACATCGTGGAAGAAGTGGCGCGTATCGTTGGCGTGGACCGCGTGCCGAATGTTGCTCTGCCGCGTCTCAACGCGGTCACCCAGCCTCCACTGACCGAGCGCCAGAAGCGCATTCGCAATGCCCGCCGCCAGCTTGCTGCACGCGGCATGGTGGAAGCGGTTACCTGGTCCTTTGTTGACAAGAAGATGGCCGAAATGTTCGGTGGCGGCAAACCGGAATTGGCTCTGACCAACCCGATCTCTGCCGAGCTGTCGGACATGCGTCCGAGCCTTCTGCCCGGCCTTTTGCAGGCAGCCCAACGCAACGTTGACCGTGGCTTTGATGATCTTGCCCTGTTCGAGATTGGTCAGATCTTCCTTGGCGACAAGCCTGATGAACAGTTCACCCATGCCACTGGCATGCGCCGTGGGGCTGTCCAGATTGGCGGCAATGGTCGCCATTGGCGCGATCCGGCCAAGGCTGCCGACGTCTTTGATGTGCGGGCGGATGCTATGGCCGTGCTGGAAGCCATGGGAATGGACAGCTCCAAGCTGCAGATCGTGGCAGGTGGTCCGGACTGGTATCATCCGGGACGGTCCGGCAAGATCCAGCTCGGCCCGAAAGTGGTGCTGGGCAGCTTTGGTGAGCTTCATCCAAAAGTTCTCGATGAGCTGAAGGTGGACGGCCCTGTCTGCGCCTTCGAAATTGCCATTGAAGCCGCTCCGGAGCCCAAGAAGAAGGCAGTCAAGTCCCGTGCTGCTCTGCAGCTTTCCGACCTGCAGCCACTCAGCCGCGACTTTGCCTTTGTCGTGGCACATGAGGTGACCGCAGCAACGGTTCTCAAGGCAGCTGCCAGCGCCGACAAGAAGCTGATCACAGGCGTCAACCTGTTTGACGTTTATGAAGGGGAACATATGGAGCCGGGCAAAAAGTCCGTTGCCTTCGAAGTGACCCTGCAGCCGAAGGACAAGACGCTGACAGACGAAGACCTCGAAGCGATCTCCAAAAAGATCGTCGCAGCCGTTGCCAAGGCAACCGGCGGCGAACTGCGTGGCTGATTGAAACATTCCATATCCCGCGGTTCATAAGGATCGCGGGATTCCTTTATCTGGCTTCAGGGGAGAGAGCCATGCATGACATTGTTGATTCCTATGCCATGGGCGACACGCCCGAATTGGCCGACGAGCTTCTTGCGCTGATTATAGAGGGCAAGAAAACAGCGTCCTGCGAGTCCCTTCAAACGATGGAGAAGGACAATATTCCGCTGCCCAAGGTAGGGGACAAATATATGCTGCTCGATGGTCGCCAGAAGCCGGCTGCGGTGATTGAAACGGTTGCCGTTACCATTTGCCGGTTTGATGAGGTCGATGAGACTTTTGCCTGCGCAGAAGGAGAGGGCGATCTCTCCTACGAATATTGGCGGCAGGGGCATAAGGACTATTTCAGTCGCAATGGCGGCTTTTCCGAAGACATGAAACTGGTCTGTGAACGCTTCCGCCTGTGCGAAGTGCTGGATCGATAGCCAGCGCCAGAGCCTGCCATGCAGGAATATGCCCATTTTACGTGGCAAATATGTTCATATCCGCGCCAATTCTTTGCCAAATGCATGAGAATCGATGACCTTGGTTTCTTCTTTTGATGAAGAGATGGGTGGGGCATGGATAGTCCGTTTGTTGTGCGCAAGGGCACAGAGTCTGAGGCGCTGGGTGAAGAGCATAGACAAAGCCTGCTTGAGCACTTCATTCGTGAAGACAGCCAGCTGATGGATATCCTTGAAGGTCTGCGCGCGTTGGAGCTGCCCGATTGGCGTCTGGTCTCCGGCGCCATCTACCAAACGGTGTGGAACCGCCTCACAGGGCGACCACAGGGCCATGGCATCAAGGATTATGACATTGCCTATTTCGATCCTCTAGACCGCTCATGGGACGCTGAGGACGCGGTTATAAAGCGGGTGGATGCTGCCCTGCCAGCCTGGAAGGGACGCCTGGAAGTGCGCAATCAGGCGCGGGTGCATCTCTGGTACAGCGAAAAGTTCGGCGGGGCCTATCCTGAACTGACGGGCACGGATGAGAGTCTTGAGAATTACATGTGTAGGACGCATGCCGTTGCCGTCCGGCTGGAGGCGGATGGTCGCCTCTCCATTGCCGCGCCCTTCGGGCTTGCGGATATCTTTGCGCTCACTATCCGCCCGTGCCACAAGTTGGAAAGCAACAGGACCCATTATGCAGAAAAGGCGAGACGCATGTCTCGCCTTTGGCCTGAATTGAAAATCCTGCATTGGGACAGCGGTGAACCGGTGCGCCCTGAGCTGCTTGATGAAAGGCCTTGAGCCTTCATGCAACGTGAGCGCTTAGTGACGTTGCATCGTTTCCCACATCTGGCTGGCGCATTTGCTGATGGAGCAACTGCAGCAGCTGCTGCCGCATGGAGAGGTTTCCGCAGGCAGAGCCCGGACGCGGCCTCTGGCCTCAAGCATTTGCAGCATGCCTTCAACAGCCTCAGGGGCCACCCCAAAATGGGTGGCAATATCGGAAGTGTTGGCTCTTCCCCGCTCGCGGAGATAGCGATTGACGTCTGACAGAATCATAGCGAACTCCTTGCCAGTTTGCCGGGGCCTTGTTGTGTGTTGCGGCTGACAATATGCAGCAGGGCAACGACGACCGCGACGGCTGCGACCATTGAGATCATCCAGATGATGGAGCTTTGCGGGTGGCGTGCAATGGTTCCTGCCTGATAGGCGAAGACGCTTGTGCAATAGCCAAGCATGGTCGTCCAGCCGACACCGAACAGGGTCCATTTCCGCCCGATCTCACGGAACAAGGCGCCCACCGCTGCCACACAAGGCACGTAAAGCAGGATCAGGAGCAGATAGGCGAAGGCACCGACCTTGCCGTCAAAGCGCGTGATCATTGCAGCAAAAGTGCTGTTGTCAACATCCAGCTCGGTGGCAGCGCTATCCAATGTCGAAACATCACCAACGCTGATGCCCAATGGATCTTCAAAGGCACTCGTCATGTCACTCAGATTGGCCGGAATGCTCGCAAAGGCTTCCACCACGCCACCGAAGAAGTCAAACTCGTCCTCTTTTACGGCAGCAAGTTCTGCGTTGGTGGCATCAATCTGGCTGTAAAGCGAATTGAGGGTGCCTACAACGGCTTCCTTGGCAAACACGCCGGTAAAGAGGCCAACGGTGGCAGGCCAGTTGGCTTCTGTAATCCCGAGCGGTTCAACGACAGGGGTCAGTGCTTTGCCGATATTGGCCAATACGGAATGCTCGCTGTCGTCATGACCAAAGCTGCCATCCGTGCCCATGGAATTGAGAATACTAAGCACGAAGACCACGGCTACAATCACCTTGCCCGCACCAAGGATGAACTGCTTCACCCTGTCCCAGGTACGGATTAGGGCCGAAGAAAGGCTTGGGAGCTGATAGGGGGGCAATTCCATCAGGAACGGCAGTGCCTTGCCGCCGAACACGGCCTTCTTGAGCACGAGGCCGGTGAAGACGGCAAAGAGGATGCCGATGATATAGAGCAGGAAGACAAGATTCTGGCCACCCGTCGGGAAGAATGCCGCCGCAAACAGCGCATAGACCGGCAGGCGGGCTCCACAGGACATGAAGGGAGCCATTAATGCCGTAACAATGCGGTCGCGTGGATTATCGAGCGTGCGCGACGCCATAATGGCCGGCACGTTGCAGCCAAAGCCGAGCAGCATAGGAACAAAGCTCTTGCCGGGCAGGCCGATGGAAATCATCGCACGGTCAACCACAAAGGCAGCACGCGCCATATAGCCGCTTTCCTCAAGGAAGGTGAGAAACAGAAACAGGAAGGCCACAACGGGCACAAAGGTGGCTACGGTCTGAATGCCCACGCCAACCCCGTTTGGCAGAAGCGCGATGAGCCATTCCGGCATCCCCATGCTGGCCATCCAGTGCGCCGGACCATCTACAATCACGGTCCCTGCCAGAATATCGAAAAAATCGATGAAGGCGCTTGCCAGATTGATGGTCAGAAGGAACATGAAATACATGATCAGCAGAAAGATCGGAATGCCTAGAATCCGGCTGAGAGCAATGCTGTCGATGCGCTCGGTCCAGGTGCGCGGCACCTGCCGTATATGGCGGATGACATCTTGCGCCAGCATATTGGCAAAGCCATAGCGACCGTCTGCGATCAGCAGATCCGCATCTTCGTCATTCAGCTCCTGAATCTGGTGCAATTCATGATCGAGTAGAGTTTTGGCGCCCTGATCGAGAAAGGAGAGGGCCTTGCCATCCCCGCCAAGGGATTTGACCGCCAGCCAGCGGGCATGCACGCCATTGGCCTTGGCCAGATCGGCGAATTTTCTTTCCAGACGTTCCAGAACCTCTTCAAGGCACGGATCGTAATCGATCGCGACATCGCTGATGGCTTTTGCTTTTGCAGCCTGTTCGACCAGATCCTTCAAACGCCCCTGATTGACGCGATCCTTGCGATCAACCGCGATCACCGGAACCTTGAGGCGTCTGGAAAGCTGGTCCGCATCAATTTCGATGCCTTCCTTGCGGGCAAGGCCTGTTTTCGTCAAGGCGACGATCATCGGCACGCGCATGTCAAGCAACTGGGAGGTCAGGAAGAGGTTGCGTTCAAGATTGGCAGCATCAACGATATTGACCACCAGATCCGCTTCGCCCTCCAGGATATAGTCCCGGGCGATGGCCTCATCCAGGCCGCTTGAATAGGTCGTATCGAGTGAGTAGGTTCCGGGTAGGTCGACAATGGTGATCTCTTGCCCATTGTGCGTGTAATGCCCTTCTTTCCGGTCGATCGTAACGCCGGGCCAGTTGCCCACATGTTGGCGTGCACCTGTCAGGGCATTGAAAAGAGTGGTCTTGCCGCAGTTAGGATTTCCTGCAAAAGCGATCCGGATATCTGTCATAAGCGGTCTCTTGAATATGAAACTTTGTTCGCTGCCCTATAGGGGGGCAACGTTGGGATGCGCATGGGTTTTGAGCAAATGGAGGCGCGTGGTCTAGCAGCCTGAGGTCTAGCGGTCTTCGGTCTCGATCTGGACACCGATGGTATCGGATTTGCGCAAGGACAGCGCACTGCCGCGGACTTTGATTTCGATTGGATCACCAAGAGGCGCGATGCGCATAACCGTGAATTCTGCACCACGGGTCAAACCCATGGCCATCAATTGCTGTTTATAGGCTCGGTTGGATACATCCAGCTTGGTGATACGACCATGATCTCCAGTCGTGAGATCATTGAGAGTAGCAATCATTGACTGACTCCATTTCTTCACTTGGATCGGACCTTCTGTCGGCTTCCCCAAACGGCAGATGTTCGAATAATTGAGAATGACTTGCAAAGTCATCCTGCTAATTGGGTTTAATGTCAACCGATTTAGATCAAAAGAAGTAAAAAACTTGAAAAAAGGATACAAATTATTGCTGAATCATTTGATAACGACTATCGATTTAAGTGTATTCACTTATTGTAGTTTATATTTATTCTAAAGTTAGCCAAAAACAAACACTTATCCGTGCACGAGTTCTTCCAGATCCACCCCATGATATTGTTTGGTCTGATCCAGAACAACATGGCTGGCGATCTGCATCTTGCCGCCCACTTGCACCAGAAGATCCTCGGTTACGGCATGATAGCGCTGGATGTCAGTGCAAACAAACCGCACCAGATAATCAAACGAACCACTCATCTTGAGGCATTCAACAACGTCTGGCAGCTCGGCGATGGCCTTCTCGAAGGTCGAGAAAATGGAGTGATCGTGATCTCGTATCGTGATTGTCGCGATCACGGTGACATGGCGGCACAGAGCCTCCAGATTGATCAGGCCCAGATAGCCACTGATCAAGCCGATATCTTCCAGCCGCTTGACCCGCTGTAGGCAGGGGCTGGGTGACAACCCCACGATTTCCGAGAGCGCCTTGTTGGTGATACGGGCGTTTTTCTGGAGTTCATCCAGAATATGAAGATCAATTCGATCGAGTTTGGAGCTTTTGCGCGGCACGCTTTTAGATCCTTGTTTCAAATGGGAATACGAAACATTATTCCATAATAGCCTAACTAGCTACAGGAAATTACGCGTTAATCAAACCAACTCAGTGCGATATTGCGGCGCATATTATTGGGTAATCCACTCATTTGTTCGTGTTTTAAACGAAAAGACGATAGCAAAAAGTCCATTCGGGCCTTTGTATGAGAAAATGAAATAGTTGGCACTGACCAGATCTTGCGCTCGCCTCTAGGTCGTGCAAGCATGCTTTACAAAAGAACAATAGTATCTCTTTCATCTCACAGTCGGAGGATAATTTAATGAGAAAAGGTGGATCACTTGATCGCCGTTCGGTCCTGACCGGGCTCGCGGTCGGTGGCGCAGCGACGCTGGCCAGCCCTGCCGTCGTCAAAGCCAGCGAGTCGATCGTCTGGAAAATGCCCATGTCCTGGCCCAAACAGTTGCCCGGCGTCGGGATCAATGGTGTGCGCTTTGCCGAGCGTGTCGGCAAGATGTCTGGCGGCCGCCTGACCATCAAGGTCTTTGGCGCTGGCGAATTCGTGCCCCCTCTGGAAGTGTTTGATTCCGTTTCCAGTGGCGCGGCAGAAGTCGGCCATGCAACATCCTATTACTGGCAGGGCAAAGATCCTTCTTTCCATTTCTATACCGGTGTTCCCTTCGGCCTTACCCAGATCGAGCATGCCGCATGGCTGCGTTTTGGCGGTGGTCAGGAGCTGTGGGAGCGCGCCTACGAACCTTTCAACGTCCTTCCCTTCTATGCCGGGGCTTCGGGTACTCAGGCGGGCGGCTGGTTCGCCAAGGAACTGAAGTCCCTTGATGATCTCAAGGGACTGAAGATGCGTATCGCGGGTCTGGGTGGCGAGGTGCTGCGTCGCCTTGGTGCCTCGGTCATCATGCTACCGGCAACCGACATCTTTACCGCTCTTCAGAACGGAACCATTGATGCGGCTGAATGGGTTGGCCCCTGGAACGATCTGGCTTTCGGCCTTTACAAGGTGGTGCCAAATTATTACATGCCCGCTTTCCATGAGCCCGGTGCCGGCCTTGAGATCATCGTCAACAAAGACAAATATAAGGAACTGCCTGAAGATCTTCAGGCCATTGTCAAGGAAGCTGCCCAGTCCACGGCGCTCGAAACCATGGCAGACTATCAGTATCACAACGCCATGTCCCTGCGGCCTCTTCTGGCCAAGGAAGGCGTCAAGCTGCGCAAGCTTCCAGATGAGATGATGATGGCCATGGCCAAGGAATCCGCTGTGGTTCTCAAGGAGATTGCCGAGTCTTCTCCTCTTGCTGGCGAGATCTATGACAGCTTTATCAAATATCGCAACATCGCGAACGAATATATCATTGATGCCGAATGGGAAATCGTGCGCGTGCGCAATATGGCGATTGAAAAAGGACTGATCTGATCATTTCGCCTCATCGGCTCTCTTTAGAGATTGGAAATTGTATAAACCCGGTCTTTTATGGCCGGGTTTTTGCATTTCTGACTGGATATTTTGCCCAAGCCATGACATAGGCATCAAAAAGCCTCTTCTCTCATAGAAGAGCTAAGGGTATAAGCGCTGCCATGACCAAACAAAGCTTCGACAAAATCCGCAACTTTTCCATTATCGCGCATATCGATCATGGGAAGTCCACGCTCGCCGACCGCTTGATCCAGTATACTGGAGGGCTCACCGAGCGCGAGATGCGCGAACAGGTGCTCGATAGCATGGATATCGAGCAGGAACGCGGCATCACCATCAAGGCCCAGACCGTTTCGCTGAAATATGAGGCGGACGACGGAGAGACCTATACGCTCAATCTGATGGATACGCCGGGCCATGTTGACTTTGCCTATGAGGTGAGCCGTTCGCTGGCCGCCTGTGAGGGCTCCCTGCTGGTTGTCGACGCCTCCCAAGGGGTTGAGGCCCAGACATTGGCCAACGTCTATCAGGCCATCGACAATGATCACGAGATCGTGCCGGTGCTCAACAAGATCGACCTGCCAGCGGCTGAGCCGGAGCGTGTGCGCTCTCAGATCGAAGACGTGATCGGTATTGACGCCTCGGAGGCTATTGAAGCCAGTGCCAAATCCGGTATTGGCATCAAGGAAACTCTGGAAGCGATTGTGAAGCGCCTTCCGGCACCTGTGGGCGATAAAGAGGCTCCGCTGAAGGCTTTGCTGGTTGATAGCTATTATGATGTCTATCTGGGCGTTGTCGTCATCGTGCGCATCATCGATGGTGAACTCAAGAAGGGCGACAGGATCCGCATGATGGGTACTGACGCATCCTATGACGTTGATCGCATCGGTATTTTCCGCCCCAAGATGACGGATGTGTCTGTTCTTGCGCCCGGGGAGGTCGGTTTCCTGATCGCCTCGATCAAGGAAGTGGCTGATACGCGCGTTGGCGATACGATCACCAACGTCAAGCGTCCTTGCGAAACCATGCTGCCCGGCTTCCGTCCGGCGCAACCGGTGGTCTTCTGTGGCCTGTTCCCGGTGGATGCCAACGATTTTGAAGATCTGCGCGCTGCCATGGGCAAGCTGCGGCTCAATGATGCGAGTTTTTCATTCGAGATGGAAACTTCGGCCGCGCTCGGATTCGGCTTCCGTTGTGGCTTCCTTGGGCTTCTGCATCTGGAAATCATTCAGGAGCGTCTTTCCCGCGAGTTCGATCTTGATCTCATCGCCACCGCTCCGAGCGTGGTTTATGAGATGGAGATGACCAACGATGAAATGATCACCCTGCATAATCCGGCTGATATGCCAGACGTGGTGCGTATCAGGGAAATACGCGAGCCATGGATCAAGGCGAACATCATGACGCCGGATGAATATCTGGGCGCCATTCTGAAGCTGTGTCAGGAACGTCGCGGCGTGCAAACCGACCTCAGCTATGTCGGGTCCCGTGCCATGGTGCAATATGATCTGCCGCTCAATGAAGTGGTGTTTGATTTCTATGATCGTCTGAAATCCATCTCCAAGGGCTATGCCAGCTTTGACTATCAGTTGGCTGATTATCGCGCTGGCGATCTGGTCAAGATGTCGATACTGGTCAATGATGAGCCGGTGGATGCGCTTTCCGTGCTGGTGCATCGCTCTCAGGCCGAAATCCGCGGGCGTTCCATGTGTGAAAAGCTCAAGGATCTCATCCCGCGCCATATGTTCAAGATTCCCATTCAGGCTGCCATCGGTGGCCGCGTGATCGCCCGTGAGACGATTTCCGCAATGCGTAAGGACGTGACGGCCAAATGCTATGGTGGTGATGCCACCCGTAAGCGCAAGCTACTGGATAAGCAGAAGGCTGGTAAGAAGAAGATGCGTCAGTTCGGCAAGGTCGAGATCCCGCAGGAAGCCTTCATTGCCGCGCTCAAGATGGACAGCTGAGCGGCGACAGCCATCTCTCTTAAAATTGGGCTTTTGGAATTGCCAATTGGAAAAAACGGACTCATCAGGGCCCGTTTTTATTGGGGTAACCAGATGGAAGGCGACCAGTCGCTCTGGAATGCTGCAACTGGCGCGAAAGTGCGAGCCTTATTGGCCCCTATCGGGCTGCATAGCTAATGGCGACTAAGTCTGTTTTGACGGCGTGCGGCCGTTCCACCGTTACCATGTTGCGCCCATTATCCTTGGATTGATAAAGTGCCAGATCTGCTCGTTTGAGCAGGGTGTAGACATCGTCTCCGCTCTGAGCACGCGCGACGCCAAAGCTGGACGTGACCTGAACCCTTTTGTCTTCGGTCACAATGGTGGTGTGTTCTATGGATTCCCGAATGCGATTGGCTGCGCAGGCCGCAGCACGGAAGCTTTCCCCCTCTATGATCATGGCGAATTCTTCGCCGCCGATCCTGCCGACAAAATCGCCTTCGTCCAAAGCGATCTTGGCAACGGTTTTGATCACCTGATCACCCACATCATGACCAAAGCGGTCATTGACGGATTTGAAGTGATCAATGTCGAACATGATCGCTGATATGGGATGGCCGTCCGGCCGTGACTCCATAAAGGCTTGGGCCTTTTCAAAAAAGGCCCGCCGGTTATAGAGATTGGTCAAGGAATCACGGCTTGCCAATTGCACCAGTTGCCTCTGAAGCATGACAACGCGTTCGGCTACGCGCAAACGGGCCAGAAGAATGTCTTCCTGCAGTGGTTTGTTCAGAAAGTCATCAGCGCCGCTGTCCAGAGCCTCTACCAGCATCGCGTCGTTGATATAGTCCGAAATGGCAATCACATACATGGCTTTGCGCTCTGCAGCCAGAATGCGGCAGTTCCAGCAAATTTCCAGTCCGGATGCATCTTCCAGATTCTGGGAGACAATAACGACGTCAATATCCGGCGTTTTCTGCACGAATTTCAAAGCGCTGTGGCCAGACTGAAAGACAAACACATTCTCTCGTCTCTGCTCGAGAATGGCGCGGATCGCTTCGCGATCTCCGTTACTATCTTCAACCAGCACGATTTTCATATAGACCGCAACGCCCTTTTGCCAATTTTCCCTTTAGGTCTTCGCAGGCTCACTCCAGGACAAATGCTCCCGCGTTTCTCAGAGACTACTGGAAATTTTACAAGAAATTCTGAACAGAGCTGCGGAAATGCCGTCGCAAATGTATAAAACCCGAATAAAATAAAGAAAAACTTGCAAATGCCAAATTCAATGAAGAATTTCGCAACAGAACTTTATGGGATTACTAACCTTAATCAAGGCGACGCCTAGCCTTCATTTCGCATTCGAAATGTTTTGAAGCTTAGATGGCGGGTTCTATCGTTTGTAGAAAGAGATCGGCTTCAGCAAGGTCGCGATCTCTTTTGAAACGCAAACGATGCAAATCCCACTCCAAAGCATTGATCTCGTGAGAAAGGCGCCTCAGGCTTTTTCGTTTTTTGTCATCTTTTTTAGAAGACCGAAGCTTGGCCCTCTCACTTTTGAGCTGTGCAATGTCATGCTCTTTTTCAGCAATTTCGGTTTCTGTCTCATGCAAGGCGTTGCCGCGCAAATAGCCGCGCATGAATTCCGGCTCGCTGGCGGGCGGGCAGATCTGGCGATAGGAATATCCGTTCCGTCCCACGGAAAAACCGTTTGACGGAGTGCAATAGCTTCTCAGGCCTTTTTGGTAGCCAATTTGATAGAGATTTTTGTCTGGTGAGATATCATATTTGGAGCAGGCTTTGATATGGTCGGAAAAGCGTGATGCGTCTCGCCCTTCCATGGCATCATTGGTGCCAACAGCGCTCCAATCTCCAGACTGACACTCTTCTTGAGACAGACTTGCGCAGCCAGCCAGCAGCGGTAGCAGCAAGAAAAGGGCGGGAAGGCTACGCATGGTCGTTTCTCGTCATTTAAATTTATTCAAGGCTAGGAAGCGATAAATCAGTTGCATTTCAGACAGATCTCATAGCTGATGCTCTGCTTGAAGCGCAAATGTGTCAAGTCCAAAGGAATTTTTCCTCGCTCCATATATGGTTAACAATTTATGTATAGGATCGCAAACATGGAAACCTTCATGAGGCGGAGTTGCATCATGCAATCATATCGAGCAGCAAGAAAAAGGGATGGATCCAGAACAACTGTCAGGCAGGTGGGGCCTTTTGCGTCCCAATGGGCCCATCGGTTCGCCTTTTTGATTGGCTGTCTGTCCCTGTCAATTGTTGTTGGCGGCATGGATGAAGCCCTGGCGCAAACGCCGGCCAAGGTGCTGTTTGGCAAGGTAAGACTCCCTGCTAATTTGCAGGCCCGATCCATTGGCTCCTATGCCAAGGGGTGTCAGGCCGGCGCAGTCGCTCTACCCGTAGATGGGCCCGCATGGCAGGCCATGCGCCTGTCGCGCAATCGCAATTGGGGGCAACCTGTTCTCATTGATTTTCTGGAAAAGCTTGCTGCCGATGCCAAGGCTTATGATGGTTGGAATGGTCTTCTGGTGGGAGACATCGCCCAGCCGCGTGGTGGCCCCATGACATCCGGCCATGCGTCGCATCAGATCGGTCTGGATGCCGATATCTGGCTACGCCCCATGCCCGAGCGTCGCTTCTCGAAGGGAGAGCGCGAAAGCGTCTCCGCCATTTCTATGCTGAAGAGTGGAACGCGCACTGTGGATCCCAACAAGTTCACGGCGGCGCATTTTCGCCTGATCAAAAGAGCCGCTTCGACGCCGGGGGTGGCGCGGATTTTTGTGCATCCCGGTATCAAGAAAGCCTTGTGCAGCATGGCCGGCTCTGATCGCAGCTGGCTGCGACAGGTGCGCCCGTGGTATGGCCACTATTACCACTTCCATGTGAGGCTCGCTTGCCCTCCGGGATATTCTGGCTGCAAGAATCAGGCCCCTCCACCTGCAGGAGACGGTTGCGGCAAGGATCTGGCATGGTGGCTATCAGATGCACCATGGAAACCGAAAAAGCCCGATCCGAAGAAGCCGCCGGTCAAGAAACGCGCTGTAACACTGGCTGATCTGCCTGATGCCTGCCGCGCTGTGTTGGCTGCAGCTCCTACGCCGGGCGCAGTTGTCGCCTCTGCAAAGGTTGGCAGCGCAGCTTATGTTCCCATCGAATCGGACAGGACCCTGACGGTTCTGCCAAAGCCGCGTCCGCTCTATTATTGAGATGAAGGGCTACTTGCGACCTTGACTGCGTAGATTGTCCCGTGCCGGTGGAGCTATTGGCCGGGACAGCTGACGCCGGTGCCGCCAAGGCCACAATAACCGTTTGGATTCTTCGCCAGATATTGCTGATGATAGTCCTCGGCATAGTAGAAGGGGCCGCTGCGTTTGATCTCGCTGCTGATGGTGCCAAAGCCTTGGCCGGCCAGCGCATTCTGATAATCCTGACGCGCATGTTCTGCAGTCATGAGTTGTTCATCAGAGCTGACATAGATGGCCGAACGATATTGCGTGCCGATATCATTGCCCTGCCGCATCCCTTGCGTCGGGTCGTGATTTTCCCAGAAATGCTTGAGAAGCGCTTCAAAAGGCAAAAGCTTGGGGTTATAAACCACCAGAACGGTCTCGGTATGGCCGGTTCTGCCACTGCACACCTCTTCATAGGTGGGATTGGGCGTATAGCCTCCGCTATAGCCTACAGCCGTTACATATACACCTTCCAATGGCCAGAACACACGTTCGGCCCCCCAGAAGCATCCCATGCCGAATTGCACCTGCTCACATCCCGCCGGGAATGGCGGCTGCAGAGGTTGGCCAAGCACAAAGTGGGTCTGAGCTGTCTTGAGCGGAGTGGAGCGCCCGGGCAGCGCTTCTTCCTGATTGGGCATTGTCGCTTTCGCACGTTGAAATCCGAACATGATCATCTCCTCGAAGGGACAGGCATAGGCCTCTGAACACTTCAAATGGGCTCCTAGAGGCTCTGAAACAAGTGTTCGCTCACGCCATTTCAATACAATGCCTTGTAGGGCTCGTATTTAGATACGGATCACTTTCGGGCGCCGCTTCCGCCCCAGATAGACAAAGAGCAATCCGATCACGCCCACGACCAGCCATGCTGGTGCCATCAGAATCCATTGCATAACAGGATCCCAGACCAGAGGGTGAAGCGTGCGTTGAACGAAATCCTGAGCCACAACGAGGCTCTCCCGATTGATTTCAAACCAGGTATCCTTGAGGGATTTCATAACAATCATATTGGCCGCAATCGAGCGAACACCATCAAGCACCAGCGCCAAGAGGGACAGGGCGCAGATCCAGAGGCCGATAAAGGAAAACAAAAACCGAATGATTCTCATTGAGCCAGCCTTTCCAAATCATTGCCTTGCAGCCAGAGCGAGATTCTTCCCTCAAAGCAAAATACTCCAAAGAATGAACGCATAAATATCATATTTGTTACAAATCGGTTTGAAATTTTTTGCTTCTGAAGAAAATCAGTAAAATCGACAAGCCAGCATACTTCTGTAGCTTACAATTCAGAAACGCAATCCGGCTCGGACCCGAATGATCCATGGCGTGACTGGTCGTCCTAATCTTAGGAAACCAAAGGGAAAACAGAATTTTAGCCATGTTCACAAAGGAAGCTGTGTTTTCTGTCAACAGATTGAAGTTTAGTGGCTTGCGTTCGCGTTTTTTTTGGCTATAGTGCGCCCACACTTACGGTACGGAGAGGTGGCCGAGTGGTCGAAGGCGCACGCCTGGAACGCGTGTAGGCGGGTAACCGTCTCCAGGGTTCGAATCCCTGTCTCTCCGCCATTTTTCAAGCGAAAATTGGAATTTATATAGTAAATTCAATCGCTTGGTGCTAGTGCTCCCGCAAGATCCCCCAAATTTGCTACACATTTTGCTACACAAACCTATGCAAAGGTCTATGGTCCTTTCCACGGTTTTCTTCAATTCTTTCATGTTGAGTGGAGCTGACGGTACGCTTCAATCGGCAATGGATGTATTCAAACCAAGTAGCTCGGCGCTGGTCGATTTACGCGAATTGCAACGAGCGGTTTCGTGCCAGCTTCACGCAGGTCTGTTCCGGGCGGATTGCTGACATTTCCTGCAACTGCGAGAGTTCTGATGCCGCCAGTGGAAGCAGACATTCGTGGGACCTCAAAGCTCATCCTGGCCATCGCCGCCCGTTCGAGCAGCAAACGGGCTTTGCTTCTAGAACGAAAGATGGCACCTCACCTAACGCAACTGGCCCCACACTGCCTTTCAGGATATAATCTTGGAATGGCAGACTTCCTGTCCGACGGAACCGTCCATTTGGCTGGAAGCGAGATGCTCATTTAACAACTAACCTTGTGAAATACTCTCTCAGGCACTTTGGCCCGGATCAGGCGCGAGGGGCATAGTCGGGCAAATAGAATCGAGGTTCCTGGCGTTCCAAATTCTATCGGCCAAGGTCCTATACAATTCTTCCCTCAACTCGAGAGAGCTTTCAGAGAATGACACTATTGGTGTCATTGGCAGATTAGTAGTGGAAATATGGGCGTCTACGTTCGGATGATTCTCGTAAAAGTCAGCAGACAACGAAGAAGCCAAGATGCTTTCAGTCGCGTAAACGGGCAACTTGTCCAGAAATCCCTTGTCCTGTAGGGATCTATTGCGCCCACGCGGCAAAAGAATAAGTGATCCAATTCGGTCTCTCCAACCGTTAGTGGTTGTGTCCGTCACAATTGGGGCACCATCATCTGCGGCGCCAATTTTCACGCCTTGCTTCGCGGTTACAATGTGCTCGATATCAAACGTTTTCGGTCCCTTCACCCTGCTGATGTATTCCGGAAAGCCAACTTTGTTGGTGAGTTCAAGGCTATCTTCGAGGTGAGCGGCTAGTCGGGCCAGCAGGTGGAGCAAGTCTTGCCGTTTAGCAGTCTTATACGATACGTCTGCGATCTGCGATATCGCGGAACAGATATTTCGCATTTTGGGTTCGATGTATTGACGTATTTCCGCGGGACTTTTGCCTCGGAGGTCTTTGGCTAGGTCGAAAAATAGCGATTTGGTATTGTCGTAATTGTTGTACTTACCTTCAATTACTCGTGATGTAAGGATTGCGTCGATATAGAAGCTTGCCAGCTTTATCTTTCTGTCAATCGTTGAGCTCGTATCATTTGGATCTAGCGTCGCCAATATCACCATATACTGAAGCGCCACACCTTTTGCTCCATTGTAGAATACGTGCGCGAAATCTAGTGAGAAGGTTTCTTCAAAGGTTTTTATTCTTTTATACTGGTTTACAAAAAACGGAATATCCTTGCTAACAAGGTTGTAGAAATCGTCGGAGTCTCTTAGGCCGATGTCTGCGGCTTTGCTGACAAACCATCTATGGTATGCATCCCCAATCACCTCAAAGTCAGCAGGTGCGTCGCCGCGCGATTTTCCACGCGTTGTCACCGCATATTGAGCGCGAAGCCAATTTTTAAAGAATGCACTTTCTTCGTCGCGCCCGATATCTCGCAAAGAGCGGATGCACTCAGACCACTTCTTATTGGCCTCGCTGTTGGAGCTACTGTCATTAATGTTAGAGAGCAGGTACCCTTTAAGGAGGTCAAGAGGTGAGAGACGCAATCCTCTATCATTCATGGTGACGAATACTCTGTGCCCGTCCTGCTCGCTCGGCACGCCAATCTCGAATAGATAAACTCGTTCAATAATATAATCAACAAACCTCGGAAACACGTCGCCTTTTATATCTGGGGCGATCAAATCTTCAATTTCGCAGAACCTCTTATACATATCGCGAGCCCCCTCGGAGAGCCCTTCAATGGTTTCAACGGCATCATCTAAGTCTCCGCCAGAAAGGTCATGGCGATCCAAGAGCAGCCCCAGCAACGCGGCTCGATCTTCATCCAAATCGATATTAAACTGGCTTAAGCCGTATGCAGACCTCCGAATAAGCTGCTCAGTGTTTGAAACCGCTTGATGCTGATTGTTCTTCGCGTAGCGATTTATGTACGCTAGGATTAGTGTGATCGTCGTTATCCTTTGCTGACCATCGATGATTGCTCTTGCGCCGTCTGCACCCGTTGTTGTGATAATCGTCCCTAAAAAATAAGGGGAGTACTCCGCCACCTTCGGCCGACCGTGTGACACATCATAGTTTGAAGAAAACTCATCCTGAATGTCATTCAGCAATTCCCTCAAATGGTTCGATTGCCAGCGATATTCTCGTTGATAGGTTGGTAATTCAAATCTCTGCTGCAGGCAGGCATTGATATTCTTCCTGTCAAATGTAATTTCCATTGTCTTACCTTTTTGTCCGTACAAGCGATCAAGAAAACTCTCGATGAAAAAATTTTCAGCTTTTCCTAGGTGAGAAAAGACCTCAGGTGAGCGGTTAAATGAATTTCTACAACCTGTTGCATTAAGGACTGCCACCCTCATCAGGCTCTTGCCATGCGCACGCCTGTCGAGGCATTCAAATTACCGGCTTAAACTTAGAAGGTCGATACACTTTTTCTACATTGTACGTCGCAAGGCCGCCCGCCCGTCGTCAGGCCGAAGAAATGCAGCGCTTCGTTCGAACGGCTGCCATGGGGAAGCCGCATTGCGCGTATGCTCGCCGCCGAATGTCGGCTAGTGGGATGTTGCGACACAGCATCAATCGGACCGCGAATGGCCGCATTGGGCCGCGATTGCTAAACGCAAGCTAGGATGAGTGTTTTCGATGATGACGCGGTGCTCCAGACGGTAGGGAGCCCTCTTTGCCAGAAGAGTACATCGGCGCATGAAATTTAGGCTCTGATGCTGTAGGCGCCTCCTAAAGGATCAACAAAAAATCCCACCTTCGCACATCAGAGCCAGCGGCGGGCGTCAACAACATCAGAGCCTAAAAATTTCGTTTTTAATAACCACGCCAAATTTTGCCGCAGTTAGTCATGGGGACGAAAGCCAAATTCTTTGAACTCAAATTGCGGAATTGCTCTGACTTAAATCCAGAGGGGCCTCTATTTTCCAAAATCCAAGCCCGGTCTTCCGCTGTAAGCCCATCTGCATCAGCCCGAAATTCGACTTTTACAAAGCCAACGGAATAGCCAGTCAATCTACGAAAAATACCAATTGATATACCTTTCCAACCGGTTGGAGACATCTCACAACAATTTAGATTTTTCTGAACAAAATCCTCATAACTCTGATACTCGACGTGGTTAACAATTTTTTTCGAGAAAAATCCCGGAATGCGAAATCTTTGGGGAGGGTAGTGTTCGTAGACAGATCGCATGGCAGCCTCGAAAAATTCTTGATCTTGTAACCATCTTCTCTGGTCAGTACAGAAATCGTTATAGATAAGTATTTGGCGGAAAATGAGAAATGCTGCCAAACAAAGCAGAAGCAGTAATGGTGATCTCCTTTTGGGTTGCATTTTATTTTTTCCTGTAATGGCCATGAACTAGAAATTGATAATGAGGTGGATCAGATGCATATGGCCCGTATCCTAAATGTGGCTCTTGATAGTCTGATAACCACGGCAACCGTTGCTTGATCCCCTTCGTTAACAGCTCGAATGTAATCATTAGGCTTGCTACGAGGGATTTGACATGTTCCAGAGTGCCTGCCGACAAGCCTAACAAGATGTCCGCATGCTCAACGCGCCGGGGCTCAACGGAACTCTGTCGCGAATTATGAAGAACTTCTGCACACCACTACCAGTGACAGTAACGCCATCCACTTCAAAAGTCACATCAAGGCGGTAATGGACACTGCGCCACGGCATATACAATTCAACTGCTAGCCAGTTGCAAAAGAAGAGAGCTGCAAGCCACGCGAACGAGCGCTTTGTCCTACCACTGCATTTACAATCATTGCGTCCACTAGGGGCTGTTAATATTTTCACCACCATAACTTGGTGTGGCTGAATTTCTCATTGTCGATTTTGCAGTGCATGTCTCGAAAGTACGCGTTACTGAAGTTCCCTATATCAAAATGCTGCAAACTGAACGAATGGCGGCAATGGGGAAGCGGGCTTGCCGCGTAGATCCGCTAACGAACGGCGGCTTTGGGCCGCCATTGCTAAACAGGACCAGCGTGACCGTCGCAGATTATTGCCCTGCCCAAGTCCGCTCCGAGCCGTTCCTTTGAAAAAGTGCCCGTCACAAATTTCTTGCCGAAATTTTGGAATACGACTTCTCGTAGCAGTGCTGGGACGGATAGAAATTCGGATTTTCCAGAACTCAGGAATTAAGATCTACAAAACCGGACGCCAAGTATTGACCCTAGACTTCTCAACAAAATTGGCCGAATTTCTCTTTCATTCCCAGTTGACGAATACTCTGTCTATAGCTACTCAGAGGAGAAGCGTCTCACTTAAAGTCGGCTAAGTTGCACTCGAGATGACAATAGCAGAAAGCAATCTCCCTATGAGTATCCATTGCCGTGTTGCAAGATCTGAAGATAAAGAAATTCTGGTCAACCTAATTGTTCAGCTTCAGGAATTCCATCACCTGCCTCGTCAAACTCAACGGGAAATCACTAGAGATATTGAGCAAATGCCAGCTTCCTTTGAAGCTTGGATAGCCGAAAATGAGAATGATGAAGTTTTAGGGCTCGCCCTTGTGGCTATCTACCCAGGCCCCGGCATAGCCAAAGGGCTTTATCTTAAGGAGCTTTTTGTTGTATCTGCTTCACGGCGAAGCGGAGTAGGGCACGCACTCATGAATGCCTTGGCACGTTCTGCTTGCTCAAGGGGGTTCCCGCGCATAGATTTGGTTACAACCTATGAAAATGCGAAGGCTCGAGCATTCTACGATGGCATCGGGGCAAAGGCAGATGAGAGCAAGGTATTCTACCGTCTTGATGCAGATGCTCTATCGGCTCTTGCCGAGGAAATTCCTCAAAGATAAACCCTTCGGCATCCTTTCATCGAGCGGATTGTAGCCATTTTCTTGATGACGAGCCCAATCCCAGCAGTGGCTCTGAAGGTCTCTTGATATCGCAGTTGACCAAGACGGATTTCAAGGGGCTGTAGGCAGCCTCCCTTGCTGCCTAGCCTCCCAGATACATGCGCCAACTATATTCGGGCCGGAAGCCAAGCAATCTCTTGGCCTTTTCGTTGGAATAGAAGGTCTCCGTGGGGCCCATCTCTCCACAAGGCACGCCCTGATAATATGTTTCGATCAGTTCAGATGTGCTTGCAGCAACCGAATGATCGTCATTTGATACGTTGAAGATCTCGAAGCCGAGCCCGTCAGTTTTAAGGCAGCGGTCAACCATCTGACCCAGATCCCGCGCATCTATATAGGCAAAAATATTGCGCCGCCGCAGCGAAGCGTCGGCCAGATAAGCTGGGAAATCCTGCTCATATTCGTGGGGCTCGATCACATTGTTGATGCGCAGCCCATAAATATCGAAACCGCTGCGCCGCTGAAACGACCGAGCCGTCACTTCATTGGCAACCTTCGACATGGCATAGCTGTCTTCGGGAATGACAGGATGCTCTTCATCAATCGGCAGATAGTCCGGTTTGCGCTCCCCGTCGGCAAAACAGATGCCATAGGTCGTCTCGGAGGATGCAAAGATGATCTTGCGCACACCGAATTTTACTGCCGCGTCGATGACATTATATGTGCCAATCGTATTGACCCGATAGCATTCATTGTCCGAGGTCAGTAGCAGGCGCGGTATCGCTGCGAAGTGTACAACAGCATCGAACTTCGGCACCCCTTCGCCCGGCTCCAGTTCGTCAAATCCGGCATAACTCGCCATGACATCGAACATTTGCCCTGCATTAGTGACATCAGCCAAACGGTTCTCGACGCCGGGAAGTTCCAGTGGAACACGGTCTACATTGAGCACGCGATGGCCCTTTTTGACGAGATAAGCGATGGCATGACGCCCGGCCTTGCCAGAACCGCCAGTAAATAAAATACGCATGAGAGCTCCCCTCCAATTTCTCTCATAGAAACATATGTCCAAATCCGTTGGCATTCAAATAGATGTATCAAGAGAATGAGCGGATTGGTGGGGAACGATACAAGCATGCAGCCCTTCGAACTGTCTATCCCACCAAGTAAATAGCGTTGTGTTATCTTTGCCCCACATTCCCCCTTCAATCCAATCAACTCACCAGATCGATAGAGGCTTAGCGAGTGTCTCGAGAGCTCGTTCTGGCTATCTAACGGTCACAGGGCTACAGGAAATGCTGCGCTTTGCGCGAATGACAGCAATGGGGAGGGAACGCACAGGGTTTATCTGTTGCAGTATGTCGCCTTTGGGCCGCCATTGCAAATCACCAATCTGGATGAGCGAATTCAGATGATGATGCGCTGCACTAGATTGCTTCGAGCCCAAGGTAGACGTTGAAACCATGGCGAGGACACGCATTAGGTGCTTAGCGGCAGCAATATTTTTGGAGTTCTTGACCAATCAAAATAGTGCCTGCAGCTAGAGCTGAGATGATGCAAAAATTTGACCAAGACATCGGCTCATCCCCTATTCATCCACGATCCGGCATTTCGTAAGCTGCCAATCAATTTTTGGTTTAATCTTTGCTTCCCATAAGGCCATCGCCAAGCCATCGCTCATGAACAGCTTGCCAGGCACAGTGGGCTCTATCCAAATGTTTGGTCCTTCCTCAGCCCTCACCGTTACGACGACATCACCATCCGCTTCCGGATAAACCTTCCAAGGTTGAAGGTTCCGTTCCTTATCAAAATAGGACGGGAAGACCTTTTGGCTTTGCTCGGCCACGAACGTATCTTTTTGGTTGCCAAAATGCAGAAAATAGTAGCTGCCTGGGTAGAGTGTTGTTTCATCGGCTTGGTAGATCGGGAATGGTACTAGTCCACCCTGCCCCATATCGAATCGAGAGAAAATATCAGCCAAATCCTGTTTCACGGCTAGGAAGCCCGCGACCCAAAAAAGAGATTTCATTTTCTTGAATCTGGTTTCGTCATAAACGGCAAAGGCTTCTGGAAAGTCCTGTCGTGGCAAGACTTCTCCCCTGATACAGCGATCCATCCTTGAGATGATTTTTTCTGACCACAAAGGCGTCGCGTGTTGTTCATATGGAGCCTCCCAGGGCTCGCCATAGAACTTTGCACGTAGCCCCGGCCGGTCACCCAACCGTTGATCACTTGTCACACCACAAAAGAAAACCATATCTTTATCCTAACTTTTCGACACTTGGTATTTGATCAGAAAAGGTACGTTTTGCAACGTCTCCTTAGTCCGCCCATCCGTCATCTGTTTGCTGAAAATGCTGCACCTCATTCGAATGGCTGCAATGGGGAAGCGGATTTGCAGCAGATCTCGATAACTGAATGACCGGTTAGGGCAGTTGAAGAACGGGGAAAGGGACAAATTTTTGAATAGTGATATAGGGTTGCCGCGTATCAGCAATCGGTATTAACCAAGCCAATGGAGACGCCACAGTGAAATGCTTACGGATTTATGCCACTCCAGATGGAGAGAGCCATTTTGATGAGATAGAAATTCCGACGAGCCAAGTTCGGGTTCATCATGCCGCGACCCCGTTTGAGGTCTCTGCGAGCTATCCCGCCAATAGAGTCCGCTTCACTAGCATTCCTGCTGGAATGAATCAGGTTGATTGGCACACGGTACCCGGTCGAGAGCTAACCGTAAGACTAAATGGTTCTGTAGAATATGAAACGAGCGATGGAGATGTTCGAAAAGTAGAAGCCGGTGAGTTTGCTCTTGTAGAAGATACGCATGGCAAAGGGCACCTCTCTCGCCACTCACCGGGGCCTCAACTGGTTCTTTGGATCTCGCTTACAAACGGGCTAGATGATCCAAAGTAGACAAAAACTTTGCTTCAAACGCGCGGCTTGCTCCCCCAAGCAGCCCGAAGCAATCATTTGACAAATCAGATGACTGTTTTGTGCGCTTGCAGTCTCGCAAGCGATGGAATTGTTGCGAACTGAACCAATGGCGGCTTTCAGATTTTCGAATTCAAGTACCGAAGGTCTCCATTGGGCCGCGACTGAAAGTCCCTTGCTTAAGCCAATATTCCAGTATCCAACAACCATTGACGGGATAAGCGTATGTCTTCGGCATCGTCCGCCCAACCATGACCTGCATTGAGATTATGCAAGGTTACTTGGGCATTGGCATTTGCGAGTTGATCTTTAAGGATTATGGCCGCCTCGACCGTTCGCCTTTCGTCTCTCTGTCCGGACAAGATAAGGATTGGCTTGCGGCCCATGTCTGGAAATCGAAAATCTGTTGCTATCGGTTCTGGGCGCAATAGGATTGCACCAGAAAATCGATCAGGTTCAAAAGACAGCAGTGCTTCAGAAAAGATGGCACCGCTGGAATAGCCAACAAGCATCATCTCGCTGAGGTGTTGCTTAACGAGCCACAATCTTGCCTGTTCCAGCAAACTCTCAGGATCAATCCGAAGGTCATCATCCCGTCTAAAAAAAGTGAAGCCGTCTTTCTCGACCAGCCCACCTCTCGGCAAAAATCTATCACAGCCAGGAGCAATAGCATCAACAAATGGATCCAGTGATGCTTCAGTCTGACCAGATCCATGAAAGGCGATGATACAGGACATAAGATTTTCCAAGGTTGAAGATGGTTTTGGAGAGCTTTGACACAGCTTCGAGTAATTAGCAACGACCGGCACTGTCGCTTAGTTGCGAATGGCAGGAATAGGGGAGCTGCATTGAGGCATATTTCCGCAGCCAACGACAGCTTTGGGCCGATTCCGTTCTCTAATTCCGCAAGATGCTCTGAGTTGTATTTTGTTCCTGCCGGTTCCATCGTTCTCTTCGCAGTAGGTGTATTGCCTCTGCATTGTGGCGCAAGAGAGCGTTGATAGATCAATGTTGAAACCGCGTTTAAGATTACTTTCTCTTCGCACGGAATTGGTCGATCTCATCACCGCCATTCGTCCCGGCAGGGACATTCTTCACCCTATATCCGGGCGATCTCGTATTGCCTCAGTAATTCCCAATCAAGCGGTTTCCCATTTAAAAGATGTTCCATCACGCCACATTCGGTGAAGAATGGTGGCCAATTTTCTAGCTATTGCGACCCTGGCCTTTTTTCCACCAGATCGGCCAGCAATTTCCATGCCCCATTCCTTTAGCGAACAGGTGTGTTTAGTGCGGGTCAGCACAACATTGGCCGCCTCGAACAAATAGCTGCGCAGCATTGCATCCCCACATTTGGATATGCGACCGGACCAATCCATTTCTCCGGATGCATACCGCCTTGGTGTCAGGCCGATATAGGCACCAACCGTCCGGGATCGTGTAAAGCGGGTTGGATCATCAATGCATGACAGATAGGCAAGCGCGGTCATGGGGCCAACGCCGGGTACAGTCATGAAAGCCCGGGATTGCTCATTGGAGCGAGCAAGGCGTTTGATCTTGTTTTCCAGGCACAGGCGCTGCTGATCAATGTCTTCGCGAGCGGTTAGCAACGGTGATACAATATCGGCAAGTTCCGGAGCCTGTCGGACGACATCTTGTGCCCGTTTCAAAAAGACACCACCATTGGCTCGCCCAATCACGAGGCCAAAGGACTTGAACAGACCGCGTATCTGGTTCTCGATATCTCGGCGCATCTGAACCAGAAGACTGCGTGCATTCAAGAGGGAACGAATGCGGTGGCTTTCTTCGCTTTTGATCTGAACCTGGCGAAACCAGCCAGTCTGCATGATACGGGCGAGACCCAAGGCGTCATTGCGGTCCGATTTGTTGATCTGCATCGACAGAGCAGCACTGGCATGGCGAGCATCAATGCAGATCACCGGCAGATGCCTTGCCTTCAGTTCACGCCAAAGCCAACTGGACGTTGGGCCAGATTCCAAACCGACGCGGTGAACCGATGGTGCATGCTTGTCCAGATATCCGGCGATCTCGTCAGGATCAGAGGGGACAATGCCTTCCTTGATCCGCATGCCATTCTCGTCAACGATACAGATAGATGTTTCTTTCAAGGATACATCCAGTCCAACATAGGTCGTCATCGGTTCCCTCCTGTTCGATTGCCAAATTGCATTTTAGCAGGCTGCACTTGGCTGTCCGACTTGCACGAACTAGGAATTACGCCATGTTGAAAAAGGGCCGCACTCAAATTTCTTGCCGAGATCCTAGAATTCGATTTCTCACAATCACTCTGAAGCGGATTGAAATCCAGATTTTCAAGAACACGGGAATAAAGTTCCACAAAATCTGACGTGAAGTAATGACCATCGACTTTTTCAACGGAATCGGCCGCGATTTCTAATCCCGGCCCCTGAAGAGCGTTTTCGCATGATGATGCACCGCGTTAGGCTGGTTCGAGCCCGTTGGAGACCTCGAAATTGAAGGATCGTTCGCAACCCCCAAAACAAGGCGGCCGGCAATCCGACCCAATGCGGCTGTCGCCAGATTTTAAATACCGCGGTGCTGCTTCCAGATCCCTACCATTCGTGCGAATTGCAGCATTTTAACATCCCAGAGAGACGCAGCATGGCAATACCGGCTCAATAAGTTTTTACAACAAATCCATTTAGGCTTCTTCCCGCTCATCAAGGGTCAATTGCAGATAGGCAAGATCAAGCCATTTCCCGAATTTCGTACCGACCTGAGGCAGCAAGCCCACCCTGTTAAAACCCAGTTTCTGATGAAGCCTAATGGAACTCGCATTGCTGGCCTCAATCGCCGCAATCATAGCGTGAACATTCGATTGCCTTGCTCTTTCAACCAAAGCTTCGAGCAGCTTTGTCCCAATGCCACGACCACGAAACATGGTGTCGATATATATCGAGTTTTCGACCGTGAATCTGTATCCTTCTTTCTGCTTCCACTTGCCAAATGACGCATAGCCCAGCAGGCTTCCATCGTCGTTGATTGCCACAATCAGGGGCAAGTTCTCGGCTTGTTGGCTTTCAATAAAGTTACGTCGCTCCGTGACGCTGGTCGAGAAGTTAGTCCAGATAGCCGTCGAATTCGCGACAGCTTCGTTGTGGATCCGGTTGATATTTTCTGCATCGCCGATTTCTGCATCTCGTATGATCATTGTATTCTCCATGATTCGTTACTATAGTTACGATTTAATTTTGATAATTCAATATAATCTGTTCAAAATTATTACGTCAACCGAAATAGCTAACTTTCTTGATGGCACTGAGCCTGCCCGGGAAGAGAATATCCAAGCCAACGTGCTCCACATTGCACTCAGTGAACATGTCCACTATAGTTTCACCATGAAAATGACGAACAACCTAGATAAACGCCTTGGCGAGAGAATAAGAATCGAGCGAGAAAGCCGCGGCTGGACCTATTCCGACCTTGCAAATTACTCCGGTGTGTCACGTGCCATGCTCCACAAAATCGAACGCGGGGAAAGCAGCCCAACCGCAGCATTGCTGGGGAAACTCTCCGGGGCATTTCGCTTGAGTATGTCAACGCTAATCGCACGAGCGGAAATGCAGAAGGGCCGGTTGTCGCGCTTTGAAGATCAGCAGGTGTGGGTTGATCCCGAGACCGGTTACGTAAGACGTCAGGTCTCCCCCGTCTCCGAACTGCCGATGGATGTCATAGAGGTTACCCTGCCAGCAGGAGCCAAAATTCACATGCCCTCTTCGGCCTATGCCTTTTTGAAGCAGCTGATCTGGGTAATGCAGGGTGAACTGATGTTCAAGGAGGGGAACGAGACCCACTCTCTCCATACCGGTGACTGTCTGGAACTGGGACCTCCATCTGATTGTATCTTTGAAAATGCAACAGACCTGCCCTGTGTCTATGCAGTAATCCTGATCAAGACCAATGGAGCGGCGTGACCTCCTTAAGGTTTGATTGAGAGGGCCGGCTACTCCTCCGGTACGCGTGATGTCATTGGGCCCCAACGCTGGTATTTCTTGTCAGCGATGGTTTGGAGACACATTCGCCTTGTCGAGGAATCTCATCTGCCGGTAACACGGGCATTGAAGATGTTGGGCATTCTTAAATCAACATTTTATCGTTGGTACGACCGTTTCCTGATCGATGGCGTTGAAGGGCTGGAAGATCGCAGTTCTGCACCTTCACGGGTCTGGAACCGGATTGAGGATGATGTTCGTGACAAGATCGTCGAGCTGGCTCTGGAGGAAACCGAATTGTCTCCTCGGGAGCTGGCGGTGACCTTCACAGACAAGGAAAGTTATTTTGTCTCAGAGGCTTCGGTCTATCGCCTTCTGAAAGCTCATGACCTGATCACGTCTCCGGCATTTATCGTCATGAAAGCTGATAATGAATTCCGGGACAAGACAACCCGTCCCAACGAGATGTGGCAAACCGACTTCACTTATCTCAAGGTTATCGGCTGGGGGTGGCTTTACTTGTCCACCATTCTCGATGACTTCTCGCGCTATGTCGTGGCTTGGAAGTTGTGCACCACCATGAAGGTCCATGATGTTACTGACACCCTCAATCTGGCCCTTGAGACTTCTGGCTGTGATAGCGTGAAGGTCGAACATAAACCGCGCCTATTGTCGGACAATGGCCCATGTTACATCGCTGAGGATCTGGGAAATTGGCTGGAAGACCGGTCAATGAAACAGATACATGGTGCGCCTGGTCATCCGCAAACACAGGGTAAAATCGAACGTTGGCATCAGACACTCAAGAACCGGATCCTGCTGGAGAACTACTTCTTCCCCAGCGATCTGGAAAATGAGATCGCGGCATTCATCGACCACTATAACAATTGCCGATACCATGAGAGCCTTGGAAATCTCACACCAGCCGACGCCTACTTCGGAAGAGGACAGGCAATTCTGGACCAAAGGGAAAGGATCAAACACAAGACAATCAAACGCCGCCGCTTGCTACATCAATCACAAGCCGCTTAAATTGAAAAACCTGATGAGCTGAATCCTACAGTCAAAATCATCGACATCAGTCCCAAATCATTCGACGACGGACAATCATCGGCAACGCAATAGCGGTATTGAGCGAAAAATAGCACCGTAGCCTCATCTACGAAAGCTGCTTTAGGTGCAGCCGCAGCAAAATGGCATTTTGTTTGCTTCGCAATCAACCGCTTGGAGCCCGAAGTTGCGGATACCGCGCGTTGCTTGAAAGTCCACTTAACGGAAAGATAATTATATCAGGATTGACCTTGATACTATAGCGCCAATCCCCCCAATGTTGTCGTCGTACCAAGCTTTGCCGATGCACGCGCTTTCGCAACGGTCCGGTTTCCGCGATGGTGAACCAAGAGATCGGCGCAGCCGCACGCTTCCAGGTTAACCTCCCGCGAGGATTTCACGTAGGCGGGCTTCTGGGTCCGGGCCGAGTGGGATGTGGCCGTCGATCACGAGGGAGGCAAGACCATGGACCAGCGCCCAGTGATGGAGCGCCGTTTCGTGCCTGCCGACCAGCACCATCAGTGGAGCAAAGGCGGCTTGACGACGTGCGCGAAGGATTGCGCCTTCGGGGCTATCGTTGCGGCGACCTTCACCGAACATCAGCCGGTAGAGCCCCGGGTTACGGCGCGCGAACCCAAGATAGGCGAGGCCGACAGACATTGGATCTTGGCCCGCCTCACTCAGTGCAGCCCCAATTTCGGAGAACCCTTCTTCAGCAAGCGCCAAAGTTAGTGCTTCGAGACTGGCAAAATGGTTGTAGACAGAAGGCGCCGCGACGCCTGCGGCACGCGCCAAACCGCGCAGACTGAGCGAAGCGGGACCGTTCGCTTCCAGAGCCTGCCGCCCGGCGGCGAGCAGGGCGGCGCGTAGGTTTCCGTGGTGGTAAGGACGCTTGGCCATAGGGTCAGTCTACTGCGGCCCGAGAGGCAAACGCCCTGCGGAAGTGCAGCGCGGTTCCGCCCCAGAACGCGCCGTCGGCGAGTCCCGACACTCCACCGAAGAGTGCAGCAAACATCACTTCTGCGCCGAGGTGCGGCTGCACGGCAAGCAGCACGCTGAGGACATATTTTGCGACGAACGCCACGATTACCAGCACCAGCGTCGTGGCCGATCCGGGCCGCCACATCAGCCCCGTCGCCCGATCCAAGGTCGCGACCGGAAGCCGTGTTGCATTGGCCCATCCGCCAGCAAATCCAATCGCGAGCCCGACGGCAAAGGCGATCAACGCGGTCGGCCAGTCGGTCAGTTCGCCGAATATTCCAAAAAGCGCCCAAACGAAAAAGATCACCGGCAAGACAAGCACTCGGGATGGCCGAGTCTCGCGCGGCTGCAATGCTTTGATCCCGCGCAGCAGCAGATAGGCGAGCAGAATCCAGACCCAGATCGGGGTATGCGAGAGGATGGAGGCGATTGGCATGATGAGACTCCTAAATACTAACAGCGTTAGTATTAATGTGTGAGACGTGTTCAGTCAATGGGTCTCCGACATAAAGGACAAGACCCGGATGGGCTGATCAGTGATGCAGTCCCGGATGCGATAGCGTGGAGATTTGTGTGATGAGCACTGATCGACGAAAGAGCAGTTGTGGTGTTGAAACGATGGGTTGTGTCGACGGCGAGCGCCCGGGATAGCGGCGCATAGCTGCTGCTTGAACTCGCTGCGGCATCCGTCGGTTTGTCCGCCCATCCGTCATCAGATTACTGAAAATGCTGCACTTCTATCGAATGCCAGGAATGGAGAAGCGGGCTTGCTGCTCATTTTCATCGACGAATGTCAGCTTCGTCCGCGATTGCTCTGTTTCTGGTTTCGACCCTTGCACGGCACCAAAAAACACTCGCTATACAATGATGAGTTTTACAACCGACAGACTGAAAAGTCTTCTAGGGGGCATGGATGCCCCCTAGAAGACCTATTTAGTGTAAAAGGGGGCAAATAGAAATATTTATCGTGCTAAATGCGCCCCGCCGTTAACGGGCAGTACTTGCCCAGTAATATGCCCAGCATCTGGCGAAGCCAAAAATGCGATAGCAGCCACAACATCACTTGGCTTGCCAGCGCGTTTGGTGAATGTCGCTTCAATCAGATTTTTTCGACGGTCATCGGAAAGCTTACCTTTAAAGAATTCTGTGTCTTCGATCAATCCCGGAGCAATAACATTGGCAGTAATACCTCTTGGTCCAAATTTTCGCGCGATATCAGCTGTCCATGCTTCAAGTGCTGCTTTTGCTGCACCATAGGATCCTCCTCCACCGGTGCGTCCTGCAATAGAACCAATGGTGACAATGCGAGCATTTTTTGCAAAGCGGTCAGAAAAACCTTCTGTGATAAGTACAGCGGTCAACAGATTGGTTTCAAAATTTGTTCGCCAACTCTTCTCTGTCTCAAACAGTTGAGACGGTAAGTCGTCGTAACCGTTGATGCTTGTCGCTGTGTTGGGAGATAGATCTGTATTTCCGCCCGCATTGTTGATTAGGACATCGACTGTCTCTGGCAACTCGTTTAATGCCGCTACAACCATACCTGTATCCGTAGCATCAAATGCCACTGGCGTCGCACCAATTTCTTTAGCGATTTCATTTAGCAAACTGGCGCGGCGCCCAGTTATAAAAACTTTGTCCTTTTTATCACAGAAATACTTGGCACAAGCTTGGCCGATACCTGAACTTGCGCCGGTGATAACAACGGTACGCGACATGAAAATCTCCCAATTCATAAATCAAAAATTAGTTTAGGCCTAATCATTATTGTGATAGAGTTCTCAAATGTCAATCTTTCGCTAGAGTATGAGGGCCAAATGAAACCCATGAAACCTGACGATACAGATCTCATCCAACAGGCATGGGAACGCGAAGACCCTAGCCTGCCAACACAATCAATAGGGATTTTCACCCGCATTTGGCATATCCAGAAAATTTTTTCAGATGATCGGCGCAGGACAATGAAGGGGCTGCAAATGGAACCAGCACTTCGTGATTTATTGGCGAATTTAAGAAGAGCCGGTCATCCTTATTGTTTAAGGGTGGGAGAATTGGCAAACCTGTGCCGGGTTAGCAAGGGAGCTATCACACAACGAGTATTGCGTGCAGAGCTTTCTGGCTTGGTGAGAAAATTGAGTTCAAAAGAAATGGCTGAAAAGGGCTTGGCTTCAACTTCTGATGAAAAAGGGGGAGATGGCCGTGCTGCTTGGGTCATATTGACCCCAAAAGGACAAAAAAAACTGGAAGCTAGCGTTGAAACTATTCTCTTTCGCGAGCAATCTCTATTAGAGGGATTAACCGATGAAGAGATTGCTTCCCTCTCGGATTTACTCCGAAAGCTGTTGTATTCACTTGAAAACAATTCAAGCCTAAAATGCTGAAAATTGGTGCGTCATCATTGCGATCCGATTTGAACGTGATAGCTTTTTTGCTTCGGTATTAAGCCGCTTTGTTCGCCCACCTTCGAAAATGCTGCACTTCTATCGAATGCCCGGAATTCGGAAACTGTCTTTGAGCTCTAGTCGGTGACGAATGACCGCTTTGGCGCTGTGAAATCAACTACCTGAGGTGAGGCCGCCTAGACTAGCTAAGCAAATCACGACCAGAAGTAACAGGCAAAATCTCCTGTAGTAGACTTGCCATGCGGGTTTGAACGCCCACGTTCCAAGGAGCACGCCAGCCAGTGTAACCGGGATCAAGATTGTACCGCGAATGAAGGCCACATCTGTCATGACACCATAGAGGAGCATGTGTCCTAATGAAGTAAACATGCTAATGAACAGAAACATGGTCAGAGCAGCGCGCATTTGGGCCGGCGGTGTGCGGCTTGTCAGCACATAGAGGGCCACGACCATGCCCCCGACAGACGCAAGACCCGTTACAATCCCGGCAGTCGTGCCGACACCATAACGTCCAGATGGGGAAGTCAGAACCGCAGGCATGGTTCTGAAGAACTGCAGAATCGTGAGAATGAGGATCACCGCAACAGCGATCAGTTTTGATATTTCCGGCGAAACAGTGATTGTCGCCAACAGACCAATCGGCACCCCAACAAACGACCCGATAGCCAATGGCCAGACATGGCCCATATCCGCATCACGGATGCCACCGCGGAACATCGCGAGGCTCGCCGCGCCTTCCAGAATATAAAAGATCGGGATCAGCTCGACGGGGGGCAGGATCAACACAAGGCCCGCCATGGCCACAGCAGATAGGCCAAAGCCTGAAAACCCCCTGACACAGCCAGCTAAAAACACTGCGCTGCAACAGGAACCCCATTCCCATGCTGTCAAACCCGCGAACATGACAGGATCAACCAAGTGTCCGCCCGCCTGCAAAGACCTGCGCCCATTGCTTGATTTCAACCTTGTCACGCAGACCTGTTGGCCAGAAGGGGTCTGTCTTAACCAGCGTCCACGCTTCATCGACAGTTGCGACATCAACCAGCCAAAGACCACTCTTCACCGTACCATCGTCCTCTTTCAGTGGACCGGCGGCGAGGATAGCGGTGTTGTTGTCGTTTAGAAAGGCGAGGTGTTGCTGCATAAAGCGTGGGCGAATGTCGGGGTCCGCATTCGCATTGTCATGAAAGTGAATTGTGTAGAGCATATTAGCCTCCGTTCAGATCTGGCTAGATCTATTGCGGCGCTAATGCATTTACAATGCTCATATATGCAGCTATAAACTGCAATTATGCAGCATATGAATTGGGATGATCTACGTGTGTTACTAGCGATCGCGCGTGCCGAAAGCCTTGCCAGGGCATCGGATCTTTTGAGGCTAGATGCGACAACTGTCTCTCGCCGGATCAAGCGATTAGAGAAACGTGCCGGGGCGGTGCTGATCAATCGTGACAGATCGGGCCACAGCCAACTGACACAATTCGGCGAACAACTTGCTAACCATGCAGAGCAAATGGAGCAGCACGCCAACGCGGCGCATGCACTAATTGGCAAGGATACCCCACTAAGCGGCACGGTGCGGCTTACAACGGTTCCATTCCTGTTGAACCGCCTGCTTGCTCCACGGCTTGCGGAATTTTACCTGCTTCATCCCAACCTGATTGTCAGCTTGATACCAGACAGTCAGAATCTCAGCCTGACCAGACGCGAAGTGGACGTGGCCTTGCGGTTCGGCGAGCCGCGCAGTGGAGGTAGCGCGGTTCTGGCGCAGAAGATCGGTCAAGTCACTTTTGCCGTCTTCACCGCCAAAAGCTTCACGGAAATTGTTCCACAGGAGCGTCCTTGGCTTGTTTATGATCCTGTCCTCGCGCACCTTCCCCAGGCCGTTTGGACAGAAGAACTCGCGCGGAAGACCAACGGATCACGATCTCAGCTTCAGATGCACGACCTTGAGACCGCGTTTGAAACTGTCGTTGCGACACCATCCCGCGCTGTATTGCCAGTCACAGTCGCGCGCCGAGACCCCCGCTTGATTGAGCTTCCACCACTTCCGGAGATGCCGGATATGGCACGTGATGTTTGGCTTCTCCGTCATACTGACATGCGCGGCATCGAACGCGTCGATGCCATTGTAAAGTGGTTGGGTGAAACAGATTTGTTCCGCTGACCAAAACAGAGAAAGCGGCTATTGCCACGACTGTCGCAAATGCCTCGAAAGTCCGCGCTCCTGTCACCTAGGCGCTAAAAATGCTGCGGGTTGCATGAATGGCAGGAATGGGGGAGCAGTCTGGCAACGCTTGTCCATCGATGAATGTCGCCTTAGGGCCGTGGTTTCCGAAGCTGTTTGTTGCGTCATAGAATGGTCCTTCATGTTGAAGGTCCTAAAAGGGCTCGAAGCGGTCTGGTGCAACGCATCGCTAGGTGACAACGGGCATCTTGGCTCGTGATCAGCAATCGCGGCCCAAAGGAGACTTTCGCCAGTCGGTACTTGCCGCTAGGCAGCGTCCGCATTCCTGCCGTTCGAGTAAACCGCAGCATTTTCAATGGCTAGGTGACAGGTGGGCGGACAACGGCGACGTTTCAGACATTTGCTGCCGCCAGCTAAAGCAGCAACTTCAGTCTGGAGAGCGTCAACCGAGATTGACGACATAGGGCTTCATTCCTCCCGTTGCGATAGTAGCTCAGTGCGATGACTGCTCCATAAAGCGCCCAACCTTTTGCTCTTGTTCTGTCAGAATGATCAAGATCGAGACGGTCCAGGAACGCGTCCCGAGCCTCTGGAGCGATCCAAGACCACGCAGCTGCATAATCAGCGGCGGGATCTCCGACTGCTGATAACCCCCAGTCAATTACACCGACAAGTTGGCCTTCTTTTGCTATCAGATTGTCGGCTTTCAGATCGCCATGTAGCCAAACCGTCGGTTTGTGGAATTCAGTCTCACATGCAGCCTGCCAAAGTGACGTTGCTTGCGCTACGTCGATCTCGTCGGAAACAGCACGAATGGCTGGAATAGCAACATCTGTTAAGCCACCAATCGCGATTCCTCGTCGATTGTTGATAGCACCTGCGAGCGGAGCTCCGGATCCGCTTTTGAGATGCAATGCCTTGAGGAAGTCAGCTAGGTCTCGGGCTGCGATCTGCCAGTCAGCAATGTGATCGGGTGCGGCATTTTGGCCCTCCATCCAATCAAAGATACCGAAATCGAAGCCGTGTTCTGTATGCCCTCTGTACCTAAGAAACGGGGTCGCCAGAGGAAGGCCGTTTAGCTGAGGAAGCCATTCTAGCTCCTTTGATAGAAGAGCAATGGCAGAAGATCGACGCGGCACTCTGACCGAGAGGTGATTTCCCAATCTAAAAATAGCGTTGTCCGTTCCGGACGAGGGTATGCGGCGAAGCGAAAGATCCGACCACTGCGGCACCTGTTCTTCGATCAAGCGAGCGACAAATGCCTCGTCCACGGCAATTTCATCAGGCTGTTTCATCATGCAGCTCTGGTAGCATTGTTGAGTGACACCCCTGCGACAGGAGGACAATGTCGCAAAAGGGGTCCAAAAGGCCTAATGCGCCGCATCATTGCCCGAAATTGCTCATCTGGGAGGGTGATTGGTGTTCGCGGCCCACTGCGGTCATTCACGGATTGATAATCCCGCAGAGGCTCGCTCTCAAAGCTGCCATTAGAAACAAATCTACCGTTTATTGCTTAGTTCAATGATCGTAGCCATTTTGCGAAGATCATTGCTGCCGATGTCTTTGGTTCCAGTAGGGTCATCGTGTAATGCCCCAACAGTACCGAAGGGCTCTCGGGCAGAGCACACAGTCTGCCAGCCGCAATATCGTCGGCAATAATCAATTCGGATGTCAGAGCCATTCCCATTCCGGCGATTGCCGCTCTGAGCGCTGCGTCATCGAGGTCGAAATACCCACCATATCGGATTTGCGCCTCAGGGAGACCAGCCTCTTTGAGCCAGGTCTTCCAATCCCAATTGCTGCTCGTACTCTGCAATGCGGGAATGGCCGAAAGGTCCGTCCATTTCGAGACCGAGGACGCAAGGTCAGGTGACATATAGGGCCTGGATCTATCCTCAAAGAGAATCTCTGCCTGTCCGATAGCCTTCCCTTCAGCAGCATAATCTATGGAAATGTCGATATGTTGCGTTTGCGATGACGACGTCGGACCTTTGGTTTCGATCCGGACTGCAATGTCTGGCCAAAGCTGCCTGAATGCTTTCAACTGAGGGATAAGCCAACGCATGGCAAACGTGGTAGAAGCCGATACGATCAGGCTTTGACCCTCGCCCATGGCCTTTTCAATTGCTTGATTGAGAGATCGAAGGTTAGGCACAGCCTGCTGCAAAAACGCTTCGCCGATCTCGGTCAGATAAATCGAGTTGTTGCGCCTGATGAATAACTGCAAGCCCATTGCTTCTTCAAGCGCCTGGACGTGACGGCTGACCGCGCCCGGCGTCACTCCAAGGCTTTCCGCCGCTCGCTTGAAGCTGCGGTGTTCCGCGGCAAGGGCGAATACGCGTACAGCATTTAGCGAGATTGTATGAGCTTTCTGCATTATAAATTCTCATTCAGAATTAAAAATATTCGTTTGCTTATAGCATGAGTATGAGCCTTACTATGCAAAAATGTAAGTGAGGGTTCCGTGCTTCCAACTCAGAATTATCTTCCTGCCATTCTTTGGATGCTGCTTAGCACCTTCATATGGACCGTAATTTTTTCCGCCGGAAAGTTTGCCGATGGCACCATCGGCGTCTTTCAACTCACCTTCTTTCGCTATGTAGGCGGGTTAATGACCCTGCTGTCCTTGCTGCCTTCAAAGGGAGGGTTTCGGGCGCACATCAGCAGGCAACCCAAAGCGCATTTCGCACGGGCGTTATGCGGCTGTGGCGCTGCGATCTCAATTACCTGGGCGTCGGCCAATATGCCGCTCGTCGACGCAACTGCCATCAGCATGTCCTACGGGATTTTCGGTGTTTTGCTTGGGGCCATTGTGCTCAAGGAGACAATTCGCCTGCACCATTGGACGGCCGTTGCGGTCTCTCTGGCAGGGGTCGCGATCGTGATGGTTAGCAAGGGTGCGTTTCAAGGGCACATCGCAGCCCTGCCGATCTGCATCGCGGTTATAAGTGCCATTTTCCTGGCCATTGAAGGCTTGCTGATCAGCATCTTGGGACGCTCTGAAAGAGCATTCACGGTGATGCTGTATGTCTCCTTCTTCGGATGCTGCCTAATGTTCCCGGCAGCTCTACTGGAATGGCAGCCAGCCAGCCCTACCACTTTCGCTCTATGCCTTGTGCTCGGCCCGCTAGGTATTCTCGGCCAATATTGCACGATAAAGAGCTACCGTTCTGCCCCTCTGTCTGTCGTCGCCCCGGTTGACTATTCATGGCTCTTCTTTTCTGCTCTCTTGGGGCTCATTGTCTTTAACGAAGTTCCGACACACGGAACTTGGCTGGGCTGCATGGTAATCGCATTGGGTGGTGTACTTCTTATCCGATCAGGAAGAGCAGGTTAGTTCTCTAATACAAGGTGGCTGTTCTGGCCTTTGTGGACCTTGAGTTGACTCACAATGTCGCCCCATGCAGCATAACCGTTGTAGATATTCTCAGCATGTAAATGAGGCCTCTTGATGGGACGAGAACCAAACCTGATTATATCAAGTGCTTCGCAACAAATCGTCGAAGATGGCGTTCGGTTTAAGATAGGTATTTATAAACTTGAAGGCGGAGATGGCTGGTCACTTGAAGTTGTGACTACAGATGGTACCTCTATCGTTTGGGACGATCTATTTGATGACGACCAAGCAGCGTTCGAAGAAGCCGTTAAGGCCATTCGAAAAGAAGGTCCCGCTGCCTTCGTTAATGGCAGTGAGAATGTGTTTCCATTTAAGAGGTAAAGGATCGATCAATCGCGGCCGGCATTCGTCGGCAAGCAAATTTTGAGAGATTGCTTCCCCATTGCAGCCGTTCGAACGAGGCGCAGCATTTTTAGCACCTAGGTGACAGCAGCGCGGACTTTTAAGACCTTCAAGGTCTGTTGCAAAAACGATGGGTTTTGCGACATTTCCATATATTCGTATTATGCGACTTTAACATGACCTTAAATTGCGATGGAAAACCATGACGGATATTAAGAACAAAATACTGGCCTTCATCGATGAAGGCGGCGCAAAGGGATTGTCTAGAAACCTCACAGACGCACGAGACGATGAACTAGGGCTACTGTGCTCAATTTCAGTGCCTGAAGAACGACTTCATGAGATGCGGCCAAAATTTCAAAGAGGTTTTGATGAATTCCTAAAAGCTACACCTCCAAACTCACAACCCCACATTTCTAAAGCATTTGCGTCTAATAATCAGCACTGGAAAAATGTTGCCCATGCGGTCCGCAGTGAATTCTTTGGTCTGATTGGTAGTTTAGAAATTCCTATTGTTTTTGAAGCTCGGCGTGCACGTGTGCAAAGAAGCACGTTCGAAAAAAAATTAGAAATGCGAGAAAATGCTCAGGCGACGGCTCGCTCTGAATACAAAGTCAAGCCCAAGAAGGATAGGACGCGGATTGAAACAGAGCTTATGGTTGGATTGGCTCTTAAGTTGGACGCACTTTGTCATGATACAGATTATAGGGTCATAGACATGTTTTTTGATGAGACGGATTTGCTAAATGAATATAAAGCGTCCATCAAACGCGTCCAAAACATCGGAAAACCGTCAACTAAAACTGTGACTGGATACAATCCCAAAACTAAATCGACACTGAAAAGGCAGTTTACGTTTCAGATGTCAGCACCCGATTTGGAATTTCCGATGGATGCGCAGAATTTAGGGGAAATATCTATTTTGGGAAAATTGGAGCCACTAATTCTCGCGGTAGATATGGTTGCCAACTCTCTCTACAGACACTTGGTAAAGCTTGAGCCAAACGAGCAACTTAATGCACCCTCTAGCATTGAAGGCTGGCAATTAGCGCATCGCGTTTACGGTGCAATGCCCAATGGACCGCAAGAATTTATCTGAATCTTTTTGCGCAAGATTTTGCGCCACCTAAGCCGTTGAAATAGCAGGGCGTGAAAGACCGTTGCAAAACCTTCGTTTTTGCAATTGTCGAAGGTCTCAAGAGGGCTCGAACCAGCCTGACGCAGTGCATCATCATGCGAAAATGCTCATCCACGTCCATGTTTTGTAATCGCAGCTCTTTTGCAAAAGCGGGCCCTGGTATTCAACCGAGGGCCCTGCTACGTCTTTACAATCGACTTGATGATTTATCGATTAGAACTGGTAAGATAATCCTACACGGCCAAGTGTGTTATCGAAATGGCCTTCATAGTCATTGTTCAGTTGATAGGTTTGTTTGTCCGAGGCGCGGCGGAGGACTTCCCCTCGCAGGCTCGTGTTGTCGGTAAGCTTCATTTCAAGGCCTAGACCAAATTCTCCGTAGGCATGAATGTTAGAATCAGACCGACCGGAACCAAGTCCTTTCATATACCCATCTTGCAAACCCAAGCCAACTCTCGCATAGGGCATAAAGGTGTCAAATGCATAACCAATTCTGCCGCTCAAACCCGCGCTCCAGTTGCTTCGGATGGTGGACGAGCTCGTAGTTTTTTCGATGTTGAAATAGCTTGCGTCCAATTCCATGCCGAATACGAGTTGCTCGAAGGTATGGTTGTAGCCGATGAACGCGCCTATTGATCCACCATCAACGTCTGTGTTTGGAAAACCAGAGTTGTCATGGGCTGTTACCCAAGCCCATCCTCCCTGAACGCCAGCATAAGCCCCTTGCCAGCTACTAGTGGTTTCTACGGAATCATTGCCAATAATGGGGGGGGAAAGGTCTGCTGCTGCGGACAAACCCGTTGAAGAAAGAAGGAAAAGAGAAGCAATCGCTAAACCGTTTTGCATAATACTGAACTCAATTTGATGGAAACTTTTAGAAATATACAACCTGGGAATTTAATAAATCACTAACTATAACCAATATAGTTAATTTGCAATTTCATTGGCTTATGACGATGCGGCGCCTATAGTAGAAGACCGATAGGGTTAATGCTGAGGCGACGATGACGGACAGAAAAGTAGCCGTAGGTGATACTTGTCGCTAACCTGCGCTGACGACCCTCAGACTGCATCTCAGACTCTCGGAGGGATATTGACGGACGCGCCAGACAGTCAGTATCACAATCAAAATTGGGAAGCAGGCACACGGTATCACAGACGTTGTTGGTGTGACTGGATGGGAAGGCCCTGACGACACTTAAGGTGTACAGAGACGAGCCACCCACCATGTACATATATAACGCACACACTAATGGTATGCCCACTAGGACCTGTTGACAAAACGGCAAAAGCTAATTGGGCTTCATTCAGATCATATCAGCTAGGCTTTGGGTAAAGCAGTTTGCCAACAGATCCTAGTGGGGGGTATTTAAATGACGGCCGATTCCGTTGAAAAAGGGTCGCACTCAAAATTCCGTACCGAAATCCTAGAATTCGATTTCACACAATGGCTCTGAGGCGGATAGAAATCCAAATTTTCAAGAACACAGGAATCAAATCCTGCAAAACCTGACGTGAAGTCATGACCATCGACTTTTTCAACGGAATCGGCCCGTTGCTGCCGGTCGTCAATTAAAAATTGCAACAAGGCCGCCTCCTCATTGCTGTCATTCAAACAAAGTGCAGCATTCTCACAAACTCAGAGGCAGGTTGGTTGGACTTGGCTGTCGTTGGATGCCCCTGTCGCAATGGCCATTTGCACGAATTTCAACGCAACTACTTTTTTTGAGACACAACGCCGAACCGTTTGCAGATTAAACCTTCTGGCGTTCGATATGTTCGAAACCCCATCGCTTCATAGTAGGCTAGTGCTTCCAAGTTGTCTGCCGCAATGGTCGCATCAATCTGTGCAATTGAAGCCTCTCTGGCTAAGCTGCTGCTAACTTCAAAAAGCGCGCGTCCCACACCTCGGCGAGCAGAGGACGGTCGAATGTGCGTACCGATGATGCCCCAGCCTGTTTCAACCCCGTAGGGATTGCCAGCTACGGCACGTATCAGAGACTGAAAGCCAAGTACGGCACCATTTTCCTCGACCACCGTACAGCAAATCTTACTCGGACCTTCAATATAGTGCGCGCGTACGAAACTCTCGTCGTCAGGGCTCTTTCGCTTTCCAGCCGCTGTCAGTTCTTTGAGAAATGCGCTCATTTGTTCGACGTCGCCAACCTCAGCAGTTCTAGTTTTCACGATTGCATCTCTCAATAACTAAGTTAATTTCGACTGGAAATCTCACGAAAGCCATGTATGGCTTAATGATGACAAACGCTAGATCATGCTGCGATATTGGTCAAGACGGGCTCCAAGCGGTCGAATACGACGTGTCATGATGACAACCGCTCATCCAGATCCGCGCTTGCAATCGGCCCAATGCGGGCATTCGACAACCATCATCTGGGGCAAGTCCACTTCCCCATTGCCTTCATTCGTGCAACCCGCAGCATTTTTAGCGCCGAGGTGACAGGAGCGTGGACGAAGCCGACTTTCGCTGCGGTTGTTCTAAGTGCAGCTTTGGTTGGACAAGCAAAACCTTGTACTATCCACGTTTGTCATACTTGTGTTGGGTCAGTCTGCCATTGTAGGTCAGGATCAAAAGGATTTTTCAGTGCAAACCTTTCCATTAGAAACCAAACGGCTATTGTTCCGGCCACCTAGTCGATCAGACTTGCCTTTGTATACGAGATATTGCCTTAGCGAGCGAACGAGGTACGTGGGAGGCCCGTTTAGTGAGGTACAAGCGTTTGAAAAATTGGCATCGATGATCGGACATTGGGAGTTGCGCGGGTTCGGTCGTTTCGTGTTTTTGGAGCGCAAAACTGAACGGCCGCTGGGACATTTCGGTGCATTACAACTCAACTCGACTGAGCCTCCTGAAATCACTTGGACTCTTTGGAATGAGGATGATGAGGGCAAAGGATTTGCTACAGAGGCTGGTATTGCATTCATGAACTATGCAACTCAGGAACTCGGACTCTCAAGCCTAGTTGCGCATGTGCATCACGACAATTCTGCGTCGCGAGGTCTGGCTGAACGCCTAGGTGGTGAACTGGACGCCGAAGCAGTTTCGCCATCTTGGTTGCCAAGCTCTGTGTTGTATCGCTTTAGCCTGATTGATTGAATATCGGATATTTGTACTGCATGCGGCGTCGGTCAAAAAGGGCTCGAAGCGGTCTGATGCAACGCATCGCCAGGTGACAACGGGCATCTTGGCTCGTGATCAGCAATCGCGGCCCTCTGCAGACATTCGAATATTGAGTTCGGCTTTCTGGAAGCTGACGTTCATTCGGTCCGTAGCATTTCAATTCCGGCACTTCAGCACTACGGGACAAAGCTGATGTTTGGTCACAGCCGGAGATCTAACGATGAGCCAAAATCAAGCCAAAACCCAACCGCTTGTGCACTACGTCAACGTTAGAAAAACCGACTTCCTTTAGCAAGGCTATCTGATCCGAAAGCCGCAAAGGCATGTCTTTTGCCTTGTGAAGGGCCAACCATTTGTTGTCTACTTCCTCTTCGCTAAAGTCTTCAAGAAGAAACTCGCGCCACATCTGAGAAAACAGTTTTTCCGAACGCTCACACTCCCCTTTGAAGATATCAACCGTGGCGTATACGCCTCCATTTGCCAACGCGTTGTGGAACAAACCATAAGCAAGGCGTCTGGCGTCCAAGCTTTTGAGATTGTGCATGACCATCACTGATGTAATGACGTCAAACGAGTGCTCTGTCTGGAACTCCTCCACTGATATATTATGCAGGTCGACACGGCCTTCCAACTTGATACGAGCCGCTTCAATCATTGCAGATGATGTATCCAACCCTGTTAGTCTCGCAGAAGGATGGCGTTCCAACAACCGAAGCAATGTGTTTCCTGTTCCGCACCCAACGTCCAAAATTGTTTCTGGGCAACCTATGACTTCAGATATCAGAGTGTTGAACACTTCGTAATCTGGAACGAGTTTTTCAATCACACTGTCGTACATCGCGGCCTGTTCATTGTAAGAGTTCGAAACATCTGTCATGTCGATCTTCCTTTAAATTGTTGCTCGCAGTCGTGTTTTATAAGAGCAAAGTCGAGACTAAGAAAAGACATCTTTTGGTAAACTCCATTCGCTGAACCAAGGTCTTGATCGGACTCGACGCGGCCTAGAGCATCGGGTTCGCAGCTTTCAATCTAATTGGTGATCGTGGCCCTTTGCCGCCTCTCTCCGGTAGGTGTGGACCTCACTCACATGAAGAAGATTATGGGGCTGAATAGACTGCGTCTTCGAGGACCAAATGGGGCGAAAGACGAGTTCACACTGGCAGCCACAGCGTAGAACCTGCGCAAGATGGCAAAGCTGCTCCCAACACCAGCATGAGGGAGCGTCGAGCCTCCCCCCCCCCCCGATCGATTGCATTTGCTTATACAAAATGAGCTTTTGAGGGCATTTGTCCTATTGTGGCTGGTTTAGGCGGCAGCACCCGTCCCAGAGGTCCAGATTGTAAGCTTTTCCGCAAAAATGTTCTTTCCATACATAAAACCTAGACAGACGCTGTTTAGGCGTGGATTTGAGTGTTTCCAGAGTATCTCGCTTTCTTGGAGCGCCAATGCTTAGCCATTTGGCTAACCACGAGAGGTTATTGTTCCTATTGCAGGAATTGCTGATTGTTGGGCTCTTTCAACCCTTGATAGTTTCCAATTCAAAATCACGACTTGTTTCGATCCAGACATGTAATTCATGCATGTACAAAACAGGAACAAGCTCTATGCCCACAAAATTGAGTGGCCAATGCCTATGACCTTTCCATCGACTAAAGCTTTAACCCATCACTCGAAACAGCGAAACAACCGCAGCGTCTGGCGACCACGGCCGAGCATTTGTGCGGTTTTGTTGACGACAACAGCCCTCGCGACTGCGCTGCCATACACGGCGAAGGCTGGACGCCTCGGAGAATATATCGATGGAGACGAAGTTCGCGATATCACCAGTTCGGTGAGCTATGATTCCGTCCTCGTTGTCGGAGAAAACGGCGTTGGCACCCTGAACATCTCGAAGGGCGCAACGGTTACCAATGATGATGATGCGACCATCGGCCAAAATGCTACAAGCAATGGCACTGTCACGGTGGGTGGCGCGGGCTCGTCCTGGGTAAACGGAGCGCCCGGAACTTACAGAGACCTCTCCATCGGCGGGAAAGGCACTGGTTCACTCAGTGTCACGAATGGTGGGTCGGTTCACAATGCCAATGGAAAAATCGGCGCATATTATGGTGGTGTAGGGAACGTGGTGGTTAAGGGGCCCGGTTCAACTTGGACCAACCATGGCTCTCTCTCCATTGGTTTGGGGGAAGGTATATCGAGCATAATGGCCATCGAAGGAGGCGGCAGAGCCATCGGTGTAGGCAGTGATCAAACTAGCACGCTGTCCATCGAAGATGGCGGCAGAACCATCAGTGTTGTGGGTTATATCGGCTATCATTTAGATGGTGAGGGCACAGTAAGCGTCTCCGGCACCAACTCGACCTTGGAGGTAACTGGCGACGATTTTACCGTCGGTCGTCGGGGCAATGGCACGCTCAATATTGCCAAAGGCGGCTTGGTAACAGTCGGCACGGAAACGGGTGGCAACTATAGCGGGACCCTCACTATCGGTGACTCAAATGGTTCGACCGGCATACTCAATATTGGCGCGGCTGCAAATAAAACAGCGATTGGTGCAGGTACCCTGAAAGCAGCATTTGTTGCGTTCGGATCAGGCACTGGGACAATCGTCTTCAACCACACAGACACGGATTACGAATTTGATACGGACGTGAAAGGAACTGGAACGCTGGCCTTCTATTCAGGAGCGACCCAGCTAACCGGGAATTATTCTGGATTTACTGGCTCGGCGACGGTCAATGGCGGTGTGATGGCCGTCAATAGCACGTTCAATCGAGCCATTACCGTGTTGAATGGCGGAACACTTGGCGGCACCGGCACGGTCAGCGATGTGACGCTCGCCTCGGGCGCCATCCTTGCACCGGGCAACTCCATCGGCATGCTGAATGTGAACGGTGATCTGGACTTTGTTGCAGGCTCGACCTATCAGGTTGAAGTGGACAAGGATGGCCATTCCGACAAGCTGGTATCCACCGGCTCCGTCAGCATCGATACTGGCGCCACCCTTGCAGTTCTGGCCGAAAACGGCACCGATGATGGCTCCAGCTATGCGGCCAACACCGAATATTCAATCCTCTCCGCGGACACACTGACTGGTGAGTTTGGCACGATCACCGAGAGTTTCGCTTTCCTTGATGCATCCGTTGACTATTCCGACAAGGAAGCAACCCTGACGCTGACCCGCAGCGGCGGCGGCAGCTTTGCCGATAAGGCCAACACGTCCAACCAGAAAATGGTTGCCAATGTGGTTGAGGGTCTGGGTTCAGGCAATCCGGTCTATGATGCGGTCCTCACCTTGCCGGATGGGGCGCCAGCAGGCGCCTTCAACCAGTTGACCGGTGAGCTGCATTCGACCATTCAGACGACGATGACCACCAACAGCAGCATAGACCGCAACGCCGCCAACCAGCGCCTGCGCTCTACCATGGGCGGCATTGGCGGCTCGGGTCATCAGATCTCCTATGGCTTCCACAATGAAGACGACATCACAGCAGCCATGACGCGCACCCCGCAAATGTGGGCACAGGCCTTTGGCATGTGGGGCGAGACCGGCGCGACCGCCAACACCGCCAAAATCAAGAATGATAGCAAGGGCTTCCTCGTCGGCATGGATGCAGTGATCTGGAGCGGCTGGCGCACCGGTGCCTTTGCTGGCTATTCCAACACAACCAACAAGGCGAACGCGATCAACTCGCAAAGTGACATCGACAATTTCCACGCCGGTATCTATGGCGGCACCCAGTTTGACACTGAAAGCGGGATCATCGATCTCAATCTGGGAGCCAACGTCATCTGGCATCAGGTCGACGCGGACCGCACGGTATCCTTTGGCGGGCTGAGCAATAACCTGAGTGCTGACTATGATGCGGCCACCACACAGGCCTTTGCCGAACTTGGCTATACCTACGCATTCGATATGGCACGACTTCAGCCCTTTGCGGGCGTTGCCGTTATGCACCAGTGGACCGATGGCTTCACTGAGACCGGCGGGGCCAGCGCTCTTACAGCAGACTCGAAGGACACGGTTCTGGGCGTTTCCACGCTCGGTGTGCGTGGTGATGTGAGGGTTGGCGCAGTGGGCGACATGACTGCTTCGCTCAACGGCTCGGCCGCCTGGCAGCATGCCATGGGTGATGTAGACAGCACCACGGACATGCGCTTTGCTTCGGGCGGGAACCGCTTTGCTGTCTCCGGTGCACCCATCGATCGTGACGCAGCCCTTGTCGAGGCGGGCTTCTCGCTCAACCGCGGCTCGGACCTCTCCGTCAACGTCGCCTATCAGGGCAATTTCAGCGAAAACACCAGAGACCACGGCTTCAAGGCTGGTCTCAAGGTCCAGTTCTAGGCTTTTTGAAACGCGTGGCTGGCCCTTCGGGGTCAGCTGCATAGTCATTCCGCGTCAATACCGCGCTTTGCCTGAATGGGCGCATTGGGGAAATCGTCTCTCAGAGGATGACGTCGGGCAAGCGTCTGGTATGGGCCGCGACTGTCAGTGACAAGCCAAGGTGGACGTTTTTGTCCAATAGGGCAATATACAAGTCTTCTCAGACAATACTACGCAGTAACCAGATAGCTCCGACCCCGGATAGCATAGTTAGCGGCAGGCTTCTCGATGATAGTGCGACGACTAGTGCTACCGTCGCAGCTGCCCACTCAGAGGGGTTACCCTGAACTAATATCACAGCCAACAACGCCGCGATCAAACAGCCCGGCAGTGCTTTTAGTCCTGATGCCCATCGGCCGGTAGTTGGTATGCTCGCACCGAGCAAGTAGCCTCCAACTCGTATTGCGAAGGTTCCAAGCGCGAGACCAGCTATAACTAGCAGCTTTTCATCCATGGTATCGTATTCCTTCAAAACCCGCTCCTGCCGTTGCGCCAGCAATGAGGCCCCAGGACGGGTCTAGCGGTAAAAGCCATGTGCAACCAGCCGCAATAGCCGCCGCAACGATCCAAGGTGGCAGGCTTTGCGAGCCTTGCCAGAGGCTCGTGAGAAGCAGGATGAATGCAGCCGTAAAGGCGAAATCCAACCCACTTTCAGAGAGATCGGGCAGCGACTGGGCGAAGGCAGCGCCGAACATAGTCGAAACGATCCAAATCATGATCAGGCTGCTTCCACCACCGACGAGGTACCAGTAGCCGGAGGGTTCTCCCTTGTTGCGGGCCGCATGCATTAGCACCCAATTTTCATCTGAGGTCAGGTGGATGCCTAACAGAACTTGCCAAAGCGGTCGGCCTCTGAGTTCATTGTGCAGAGATGCCGTCATAAGCAAGATCCGCAGATTGAGTGCTAGTCCGGCAACTACTGCTAACAATGCTCCGGTATCTGAAGCTATTCGTTCGAGAGCAACAATCTGTGATGATCCTGCGAATACTAGCGCGCCCATAATACCCGTAGTCAAAGCAGCCATACCTTGGCTGGCGGCCAAAAGGCCGAAAGCAACGCCATAAACAGCAACACCAATAGATAGGGGAGTGACGTCGTTAAGGCCACGGCGAAACTCACTATGAGCGAGTGCAATGGTACTAGAAAAATCTTCGGACATAGTTATTTCCCAAACGTATCGAACGTTGTTCTTTATAATGAACAACAAAAATTCGTTTGTCAAATCGAACATTTGGAAGCTATAATGAACACATGTCACCAAATACGATCATAGCCGCCGCAATCCGACGCGAGAGGGAACAGGCTCAACTTACCCTTTCAGCGCTTGCATCAAAGGCCGGTCTTGCCAAATCGACACTGTCGCAACTTGAAACAGGCAAAGGCAATCCGAATGTCGAAACGCTCTGGGCCATAGCAACTGCTCTCGAAATTCCGTTTAGTTCTCTGTTCGAAAGCGCATCGTCCCATAGCGCGCTGATCCGTGCGGCCGAAGGTGTCAGTATCTCGGCCGAACAATCGGATTTGACAACAGTGCTTCTGGATAAATGTCCGCCGGATCGGAGGCGGGATCTCTACCGTGTCACATTAAGATCTGGTTCGATCCGGCACTCGGAGGCACATCCGCGCGGAACCGTCGAGCACGCCTTCCTCTGTAGCGGGAGAGTGCGACTGGGCCCGGCCGATAAACCGGCTGAAATCGGTCCGGGTGATTATTATCGATATTCTGCCGATGTAGAGCATTCTTATGAAGCGCAGGACGGAGAAGCCCTACTTCTACTCGTTATGGACAGTCCGCGTTAGATTGTTTCGGAAGGCTTTTCAAGGGCAGGTTTAGGAAGGCATCGCGGCACCGACTTTCATTGATCAACGGCAGGAGATAGGCCGCGACTGCAAATCATGACCTGGATAACGGCTTTTAACCCATGCTGCGCCGCGCCGGTCCGGATCGAGCCCAAATTACGACGTTGACCTAGTCTTCAGTACGCTTGAGCAGCGAAAGAATTCTCGGTCCATAGGTCAGTGCGAAATCCAATCCTCTAGAGCCCAAGTCCACGCCATGAACAGCCTCGTTCATGACAGGCATTATGTCACGCAACAGCATGACTGCTTCCTTCGGTATCGCCCCTTGCTGACCAAGTGCATCTGCCAAAGTTCTCAGCGTACGTGGCCGCCCACGCGAATCTGGCTCCAGCATTACGTCTTCTGCAATCTGTCGGAGACGTCGTTCAACTTGTACACGAAGCATTGCGATTGCTAAGTTTGGGTCGCTGCTTTCGAAGTACTTGAACGCAGCTAAATCCTCCTCGTCAGCGACAGTGTGAGATTGATCTAGCTGACGTTCCACTTTTGCGAAAACGACCTCGAAGCCTCCTGGCGCAGTAATTCGTTCGACTAGACCAACAACCCAAGGCACTAAGGCCAATGCCAATGCACCGGCGGCAATTGGTGAAATCTCTTGCCAGAAGGTGTCGAAAGCCGCGATCAGTAAACAAAAGAAGCTGAGCGCTACTTTGGCTCGATGACTGTGCCAGACAGAATGCAGGAAGCTATACATAATAGTTTGTCCCCCCGTGAACGCATTTTAAGTAGCATTTTTTTGCAGCCAATCCAATGTCCGCGTCGTCCGCCCACCGGTCACATCGTCTATGGAAATGCTGCACCTCATTCGAATGACGGCAATGGGGAAGTGGACTTGCCCCAGATGATGGCTGTCGAATGCCGGCTTCGGGCCGCCGATTGCAAAGCGCGGATCTGGATGAGCGGTTGTCATCATGACACGTCGTACTCGACCGCTTGGAGCCCGTCTTGACCAATATCGCAGCATGATCTAGCGTTTGTCATCAGTAAGCCATACATGGCTTTCGTGAGATTTCCAGTCGAAATTAACTTAGTTATTGAGAGATGCAATCGTGAAAACTAGAACTGCTGAGGTTGGCGACGTCGAACAAATGAGCGCATTTCTCAAAGAACTGACAGCGGCTGGAAAGCGAAAGAGCCCTGACGACGAGAGTTTCGTACGCGCGCACTATATTGAAGGTCCGAGTAAGATTTGCTGTACGGTGGTCGAGGAAAATGGTGCCGTACTTGGCTTTCAGTCTCTGATACGTGCCGTAGCTGGCAATCCCTACGGGGTTGAAACAGGCTGGGGCATCATCGGTACGCACATTCGACCGTCCTCTGCTCGCCGAGGTGTGGGACGCGCGCTTTTTGAAGTTAGCAGCAGCTTAGCCAGAGAGGCTTCAATTGCACAGATTGATGCGACCATTGCGGCAGACAACTTGGAAGCACTAGCCTACTATGAAGCTATGGGGTTTCGAACATATCGAACGCCAGAAGGTTTAATCTGCAAACGGTTCGACGTTGTGCCTCAAAAAAAGTAGTTGCGTTGAAATTCGTGCAAATGGCCATTTCGACAGGGGCATCCAACGACAGCCAAGTCCAACCAACCTGCCTCTGAGTTTGTGAGAATGCTGCACTTTGTTTGAATGACAGCAATGAGGCGGCGGCCTTGCTGCAATTTATAATTGACGACCGGCAGCTATGGGCCGCCATTGCAAATCACGGCCTGAATGGCCGTTTTAAATCACGTTTTAAATCATTGATGCAGTGCACCAGTCCGGATTGAGCTGTTTTCGCTGAAAAAGGCGCCCGCGTCAGATTTTTCGATAAATTTGTAGAATGGGTTTTCCTGTAGTGCCGGTAAAGTGGATTGAAAACCGTAGAATCCCACATCGGCAGTGGAAGCTTGGCATGGTACGTTTCAATTCAGTCTTCCCGATTGGCCTCCAGCCATCCTTTCATCATTTACCACCCGTGACGTCTAGAAACGTTCCAGTGATAAAGGAGGCCTCTTCACTGGCTAGCCAAAGAATGGCACGGGCTACTTCTTCAGGTTGACCACCTCTTCCCATAGGAATTGTGTCTTTCACGCGATCCACCCGTCCGGGCTCTCCACCGCTGGCATGCATTTCGGTATAGATGTGACCGGGCCGAATACAGCAGACGCGTATTCCTTCCTGCGCCACTTCCTTGGCAAAGCCAGTGGTGAAAGATTCCAAGGCACCCTTTGAAGCGGCGTAATCGACATATTCATTCGGACTGCCAAGCCTGGCCGAAGCCGAAGAGATATTGATTATCACGCCGCCCGACCCGTTGTTGCGAGAGGACATTCGCTTAGCTGCCTGCTGGGCGCAAAGCATAGGACCGATCGCGTTGACCGCAAAGATGCGTTTCATACGCTCGGAACTGATGTTTTCAAGCCGGGATTGCTGCGCGATGATCCCGGCATTGTTCACAAGGACATCGATCCGGCCAAATTCCCGATCTATCGTGGAGAATAGCTCGGAAATCTGGTTAGGCTCGGCGCTATCCGCGCGCACCGCCAAAGCCCGGCGCCCGGCCGCTTCCACATCAGCCACAACCCCTTGTGCAGCATCGTCGTTGGACAAAAAGGTAATGACGACATCGTAGCCCTTTGCTGCGGCAAGGCGGGCGGTTGCTGCCCCCACCCCACGACTCCCTCCTGTTATCAAAATCAAAGGATTCTGCGAAACAGCGTTCATGTTTTTGTCCTTATGTAAATATCTCAATAGCGAACCGAATGGAATCAAGTGCACAGGTGCCGCTTGGCGGTCTATCGCCCCTTTGCTTGCCATGCTGGAAGTGATGTGTCATTTGTGAAATTAGGCTTCTATCATCCCGCATCATTTCCACGAGTTCAAATGAAATCCCTTATCGACGCGAGCGCAATCCACTCTGCCGCACACCGCATCCGCAAAGACATCATTCGCACCGCAACAATCGAAAGTCCTAATTTATCTTCGATTATCAAGCGGCCAGTCTATCTCAAACTTGAAAACACACAGATTGGTGGCAGTTTCAAGGCTCGGGGTGTTCTAAACAAATTCGCAGAAATCAAATCTGAGCTGCCGTCCCAACGTTTCGCCGCGGTGAGCGGCGGTAACTTCGGAATAGCGATAGCCCAAGCTGCTGCGAACCTGAACGCTCATGTCACAATCATCATGCCGAAAACGGCGCCTGCCTCGTCCATCGCAAAAATCCGTGCTCTTGGTATCCCAGTTATCGTGACCGAAGACGTTCGAGAAGCATTTTTGCAATCAGAATTGCTCGCCCAACAAGGTTATACCATCCTCGACGACTGCGACGATACGGTAATCGCTGAAGGACACGGAACACTGGCGCAGGAGTTCATCGAAGATTGTCCGGCTTTGACAGATGTCTTTGTGGCTATCGGAGGAGGCACGATGTTGGCGGGTGTCGCGACAGCTTTGAAAGCCATCAAACCGGAGATCCGGATTTGGGGTGTTGAGACCGACGGAGCCGCTTCTATGGATCGAGCCCTACGAGCAAAAACACCCGTAGAAATCGAAGTAAGCTCGATTATTTCGACACTCGGTGTCCCGATAGTGAGTGATCGGATGCTGCGCCACGCCCAAGCCTATCTTGAAGATGTTTTGATTGTTTCTGATCGAGAAGCCATAGCAGGAATGATCTCTTTCGGCGAAAATGCGGGGCAATGGGTTGAGCTTGCGTCCGGAGCCGCTCTCGCTGGTGCTATTCACGTGGCCAAGAAACTTCCCTCTGACGCAGTCGTAGGGGTGGTTGTCTGTGGAGGAAATATCGCTGCGCAGGATATGAGGAACTGGATCGCTTATAGTTCTCAGGATTGATCGGCCAATAGATTTGCGCCAAACAAATCCGATAGTCAGTGTACGCCCCTGTAGCGGATGTCGGCTTCGTCGGCCCATCCGTCATCTGTTTGCTGAAAATGCTGCACCTCATTCGAATGGCAGCAATGGGGAAGCGGATTTGCAGCAGATCTCGATAGCTGAATGACCGGTTAGGGCAGGGATCTGGATTTAAATCTGCTTCAGTGCCATTGCGGACAGTGGGACAGTTTTGTTAACGAGTACCATGCTTACTTTCAGACCTTCAACAGATAAGGACTTGCTGCGCGTCATGGAGATATGGCGTCGGGCGGTCGACGCCACTCATCACTTCCTTGCGCCCGTCGACAAGTCGGCCATTGAGGCCGAGCTTATGGAGTTCTTCCCACAGGTGAGCCTGCAACTTGCAGTCGATGCCACAGGCACGCCGCAGGGGTTCATGTTTCTGCATGACGGTCATCTGGAGGCACTGTTTATCGACCCGGATCAACATGGAAAAGGGATCGGCAAAGCCTTCATATCGCGAGCCATCGCGGCCCACCCTGAGCTGACAACCGATGTGAATGAGCAAAACCCAGAGGCGCTCGCGTTCTATGAGCATGTCGGTTTCGTCCGCACGGGAACGTCTTCCCATGATGGGCAGGGAAGGCCTTATCCCCTCATTCATTTGCGGCATCAGTCACCTATGTGAGCGGCGGCCCCGTCGCCTTGCTGTCGGACGCTGCGTTTCTCATGCTCGTGCGGCGAATGACCGGAAGGTCCGCCACCCGTCACCTAGCCACTAAAAATGCTGCGGCTTGCTCGAACGGCAGGAATGCGGAAGCTGCCTAGCGGCTTGTGGCAACCTGCGAATGTCGGGTTAGGGCCGTTCTGTTGGGGAGCGCTCTAGTCTGTGTTAACGATTCTGAGGTCATGGTCGACGCGATATGTATGCTCCAGGCTCCAAACTTCATTGCAAAACGAGAGACGAAATCCCTCACAATACGCAAAGACATCGCCTATTGCTGCGAAGTCTTCATCAGGAACACACCCGATGAGCCCCAGCTCCATGATACCGCCGTGGCTGATCAACAGTGTGTTTGTTGCTTCGGGCAGACGTTCGATGCCATGTTGCCAGTGCATTCTTTGGGCTTCAGCGAACGCCCTGCATTGTTCATTTTCCCGGCACGCTTCTGCGATATAGGAAAGTGGCGAGGGCCAAGAGATTTGCTCAATCAGAGCGCCATCTATGTCTCCCAGACCCGGAATGCTGCGAGACACCTTATAGCCCATTGCAATTGCCGTGTTCGCACCCCGGCCTAGCTCGCTAACCAAAACCTGATCGACGTGCGACAGGCTTTCCGCCGACTTGGCGGCTAGCATTCGGCCTTGTTCTGTCAGCTCCTGAGAGGGTTTTGAGCGAATTGAATGCCGGCGCACATCGAGAGTTCTCGTCAACTTGGTCTCCATACGAGGGCGAAGCATGGATGATGACTCAGTCCAATGCTCGGCGGTATCGGTATAAGATCTTAGCACCGGCACGCTGTCTTCTTCTACTTCCTTCGCGTTGTCGCCCTGAGTGCCGAGATATTGCGCTGTGCTCGAACGGCTGCGTTGGGGAAGCTGCCTTTCAGCAGGCGCCGACAGCCGAATGTCAGCAGTGGGCCCCGATTGCAAATCACCAACGTGGATGTGCGTTTTCGTATGCTGATGCAGTGCACCAGTCCGCTCCGAGCTCAGTTTGCGAATTGCAGCACGGATTACTAACGTCTGCTTTGATCGAACACGAGCGTACGTCACGCATTTGCAAGCTCATCACGATACTGTCGGATGATATTCCGGCAGAATTCTGAGACGGCTTGGATGCGGCGTGACTGTACCAAATCTGACTGGGTGACGAGCCAGATTGTCTGATCGATGCCAAGCTCACCATCCAAACAGATCAGCCCTTTTGATCTTGCGAGGAAATGCGGCAGGATCGCAAAGCCCACGCCGGCGCTGCAGGCCGCAAGCTGCGTCGCAACGCTTGACGTGCTCAAGGCCGGGACACGCCCTTGCAGGCGGCTTTCCACCCATTGTGCAGCGGGCAGATGGGCCTGCGCCTCGCCCCAGGTGATAAAGTCATCCGCGTCAAAATCGGCAGCGTCCACGTTGCTAACCCTTTGCGCCAGATAGCTGTCCGAGGCATATAGGCCGTAGCCCAACGTGCCCAAGCGCTGAAGCGACACATGCCCTCGGTCTGGCTTGACCATGCGTAGCGCGAGGTCGGCATCCCGTCGGTGCAGGTTCACCGTGGCGATATCCGTCACCATGTCAATTGTCAGTCGTGGATACTTGGCTCGGAAACCTCGCAAGTTGGGTAGGAGCAACCCGGTGGCAAGGTTCTCTGCTGTCGCCAAGCGGACGATCCCCGAGACCTCTGGGCTTTCCGCCATCCTGGAGGTCAGGGAACGTGCAGCAGCTTCCATCTCCTCGGCGCGTTCGACCATCGCGGCGCCATCTTCAGTCAAGCTATATCCGGTCTGTTGCCGCAAGAAGAGCGGCTGCCCGACCGCCGCTTCCAGCCGCTCCATGCGTCGCGATACGGTGGCCAAGCCAAGCCGCAGACGTTTGGCTGCACCACTCAAGGTGCCTTCGCGGCTGATGGCCAAGAATATGCGCAGATCGTCCCAGACGAGACTACCGCCAACGTCATGATTTCCGTTCATGGAAAATAAGTACCCATTTTTTCTTCTACTGCTCTCCATCGGAAAATGACATCTTTCCAGAAGACGCACAACCATATGAAAGGAAAAAGGATGAAAAGACGCAAGCTGTCAGAGGGGTTCGATGTGTCGGCGTTAGGGCTGGGATGTATGGGAATGAGCGAGTTTTACGGACCAAGGGATGACGCGACCTCATTCGCGGTGCTGGGCGAAGCCGTGTCCCGTGGTGTCGATTTCCTCGACACCGCCGACATGTACGGTCCCCATCACAACGAGGAACTGCTGGGGCATTTTCTATCGCAGAGCGGCGCCCGCGCTCAGCTGAAAATTGCGACCAAGTTCGGCATTGTTCGCAAACCCGGCGAATATGCCCGCAGTCTGGATATGAGCCCAGCTTATGCAAGGCGGGCCTGCGAAGGGTCGTTGAAACGTCTCGGAGTGGAGCGGATCGACCTGTATTATGTTCACCGGGTGAACCCGGACCAGAATATCGAGGACACGATGGGTGAATTGTCGCGGCTGGTCGAGGAAGGCAAGATCGACCGTATCGGTCTCTGCGAGGTGAGTGCCTCAACATTGCGTCGCGCCCATGCCATCCATCCCGTGACGGCCTTACAGACGGAGTATTCACTCTGGTCGCGCGGGGTCGAGGCAGAGATACTGCCTGCCTGTCGTGAACTCGGTATCGGCTTTGTCCCCTATTCTCCGCTAGGGCGGGGTTTCCTGACTGGCCGCTTCCAGCAGGCGGAAAAATTCTGGGATGGCGATTCCCGCAGCTTCCTGCCGCGGTTCCAGGAAACCGCCTTGCGCCAGAACATGCGGATCGTGGAAGCCGTGCAGACCATGGCGCACCAGAAAGGGTGTACCTCTGGCCAAGTCGCCCTTGCGTGGCTGCTTGCGCAGGGAGACGACATCGTTCCCATCCCCGGCACTAAGCGGTTGAGCTACCTAATCGAGAACGTCGCGGCTTCAAACGTGAACATGACAGCGTCCGATTTGCAAACTCTGGACGACATACTATCCACTATCCCGGTGTCTGGTGAGCGCTATACCGAAGAAGGCATGAAGGGCATCAACGCATAACATCCGATCAGCACCTCTTGGTCCCTTTTGCACCATTGGGATCTACTGACGCTGCTCGCTGCTCATACTGAAGTCCTTTTGGGCGCACTCGTCGGTGGGGAGTGGCAAAAAAATCCGCAAACTCGTCGTCTGATAGCTGAGAATGCTGCGCTTCATTCGAATGACAGCAATGGGGAAGTGGGCTTTTGGGATGTAGCCTCTGTCGAACGCCCGCTTTGGGCCGCGATTGCAAAAATTTTTTGATGAGCCAACGAGAAGCCTATTTTGCCTACCAATCAGGCCGGAAAGCTCTTTGCTCGCGGGACAATATGTTTCGCTCGATTTCCGCGGAGCCGTCCACGAACTGATGTTCGACCAAACCATTTCCAGACTCAAGCTTTGGTGCCTCTGCGTTGTCGAGCGCAGCAAGAAGCGTTCTCAATAGCGTCACCTTTTCAGCTTCCTTTTTCCCCCAAGCGTCGCGAAGGTCCTTGCGCAGCCGCTCCTGCATTTCCAATCCAGTGTCTTTGATCATTAGTAAATTCCCTATTGAGGCTTTATAAGTTGTATATTAGGAATAATTGGAAATAAATAGGAGTAATATGGAATGTCGAAGCCTCCTCTGACCGTCGATGAAGTTGCGAGTGAACTCAGCCTCCATCCGAAAACCGTTCAACGCTATATCCGCGAGGGAAAGTTGCGTGCTGTCCGGCTTGGAAAGTCTTACCGTATTCCTCGCGCGGAACTGGACGCCTTTATTGGAAACGCACGCCACGCTACGCCTACCGGAACGGAAGTACGCGTCACTTGCATCGCGGAAGTGACGGAGTTGGAAGCGGGTAACGCGGAAAGAATCACAACATTCCTTCAAGCCATAGCAATGACCGGTAATGAAAATTCGTCTCCGCTCCAAGTTCAGACCGCATTTGATCCATCCTCAGGCATTTTGAAGATTGTGTTCATTGGCAGTCCACTTGACGTCAGCAAACTTCTGGAGTTGCTGCAACTTCAGTTTAGTGGGCGGACTTAAATGACCTCGACCTCTTTACTACCCGTAGAGACTTTCGGAAAACTCATGAAACCCATTGCAGGTGGTTCGATCAAGCTGCGCGACGACCGATTGGGGAAACAATGGACCGCGAATCTTCAGCCATTCTTGTGCTGCGCTGTACCTATCACTTGGAATTGTTATGCACAGGTCATGGAAATATCTTTGCCTTCCGATGCCGGACCTAGTCATCCCGTGCACTCCGTGTCATGGCTTGACGCAGCGAGCTTCTGCAATCGTCTGTCTGAAAGGTCTGCCTTGCCATGTCGTTACCTCTTTTCTGTAGAAAGCAACGATGTCGGTATTGTGCACGCAAGCACTGGTTTCAGGCTTTTGACGGAAGCTGAATGGGAATTCGCATGCCGCGCGGGAACCGATGCGCCACGCTATGCCCCTATAGAAGAAATCGCTTGGTATCGTGCCAACTCCGAAGGCAGCACGAGACCAGTGGCGATGAAACGGCCAAATCCATGGGGGCTTTATGATATGCTCGGCAACGTCTGGGAATGGTGCGAAGATATCTATGATCCCAATGTGTATGGGACTTACCGCACTTTCCGAGGCGGTGGATGGGCCGACGAAGAACGCGGCTGCCTCGCAACAAACAGGCGGAGAAGCCATCCAACCTTCGCCATTGACGATCTTGGATTTCGCGTTGCCAGATCGATAGTATGATCTGGCGTATTGGAATACTGCTTCGAATAAAAAAGCTCGACTTTCTCTCGTCCGTTCTTCGAGGGAATGTCGCGCATTGCTGACTTCTCCCGGTGCTGCGCCAAGGTCCGCTTAGGGGGCGCAAAGTTGCCATTCAATGCCGCTTCATTCAATGGCAACTAAGGGCCGCGATTGCAAATCACAAACCTGGATGAGCGTTTTCGCATGATGATGCATCGCACTCGACCGCTTGGAGCCCATAGTGAACGATGTTGCCGCCTGGTATCAACGACTGCAAACGAACGATAGCGCAAGTATCGGGTCGTCCCGACTGGCTTGGATTTGGTATTGCGTTTGATATGCAATAGGAGCGCTCAACATGAACTTCCAAATCAAAGCCCTGTCAGAAACCGAATTCGCCGACCTTTTTGGTTTGACTGACGCAGAACTCGCGGAACGCAAGGCATGTCGGCAAGTCGTGACTGCAAAGCCCGGAACACCATGCCGCGTAAGTATGGTGGATGCCGAGGTCGGGGAAACCGTCATTCTTCTGAACTACGTGCATCAGCCAGCGAAAAGTCCGTATCAAGCGACCCATGCGATCTTTGTAAGGGAACATGCCAAACAAGCTGAGATTGCAATGAACGACATTCCAGAAGTCATTCGATCGCGGTTGATTTCCATTCGTCTTTTCGACGGCAATCACATGATGGTTGATGCCGATGTCGTCCCAGGCAATACGTTGTCGTCTGTAATCTCTAAAGCCTTTGACAAGCCTGAGATCGCCTATATTCACCTTCACAATGCGAAGCCGGGTTGCTTTGCGGCGTCTGTTCATAGGGTTGATTGAATTCCACAAAGGCAGCAGTCCGGCGACGCTTGCCATCGACAAATGTCGGGTCGGGGCCGCGAATACCAATCACGAGCCTAGATGGCGGATTTAATTCGCCATATGCCAACTGGAGGGCTCGGAGGCCAAGGCGGAGATTGATGGTCTGGATTCTCGCGAGGCTTCAGCTTTGCGCAAAAAATCGCATTCTTCGCCCATTGAGCTCTGAGTGTTGCCCTGAGGCCCAAAACTAGCTGTGCATCCTTGCCCCTTTGGTGATCTTGTCGGCGACTTTTTTATCTGCTCTCAAGGCGATGCCAACTGTGTTGAGCTCGTCCGGGCCATGCTCGGCGAAAACGGCGCGATTGGCGGCGTCGTGCCCCGTTGCAAACATCTCCTCGATATAGGCTACGGTTTCCACGCCCCTTTCCCTCGCTCGCCTACGAATGTTGAGAAGGGCACTGGCATCAGCCGAAAGAACGATAACGGGTTGAACACACATCGGCGAGTGAAGGTTGTTCTCACTGTCTCTGTAAGGGGATCCGATGATGCCAGGATTGGCGCCGGTGATACCACTCATCAAGAAGGCGGTGACATTGAGCTTCTGCCAGGTGGCAAGGTCATCCCGAACAATGATGGCGATTTTGGTGTTGAACATATGTGATCTCACCTTCCTTTTGCTGGCCGTGCGCAAGCGTAGAGATTCAAGACGAGCATCTATGAATCATCGGGAAATATTCGCAATTTGTGACGTATATTCTGTCGTTTATGCTTTATTTCGTATAGCATTCGTGTGATTAGGTATCTAACGAAATTTTTTCGGAATTTGGAAGCAGCAATGGGTATTGACCGAACGGATCGACGGATTTTGGCACTTCTGTCGAAGAATGTGCGGATGACCAATAAAGAGCTCGCATATGAAGTCGGTTTGGCAGCATCAAGTGTCCACGAGCGGTTGAAACGACTTCAGGAAAGCGATTTTGTAGCCGGTGCGCATGCAAACATTCGCTTGGAGCATCTCGGCCTGTCCCTGAAAGCGCTGTTGTTCATTCAGATGGCGGAGCACAAAAAGATTGATCTAGATCAGTTCCTCAGGGAAGTTTTGATGATTCCAGAGGTTCTCGCTGGATGGATGATCAGTGGCCGATTTGATGCGGTCGTGGAGGTTGTCACCAAAGATACCACCCACCTACATGGATTGGTGGTTGAACAGTTTTCATCACGAAAAGAGATTGGCCGCATCGAAACATCAATTGTCTTTGAAAGCGTCTTTCGGAATGATCTCTCGGAAACCCTTGACCTAATTGACGAAGAGAAGAGTGCAACTGTCTGACAGTGGCATAGTGAATGTCAAAAGTATCCGCTGACCTGTCTCCGGGGTCATGAAAATACTGCACCTCGGTCGAACGTTGGCAATGTGGAAGCAGGCTTTTGGGCTGTCGTCCCCGGCGAAAGTTAGGATTGGGCCGCGAATGCAAAGATCTATGCCGCTGGACTGTCATCAAATTCTGACGCGGCGCCCACGTCTGGTTCGGGCCAAAAAATGGCGATCAATCTAGGAGCTCGGCCGTTAACGGCAAGATTGGCTAGGCTGCAGGCGACGCGCCAGATGAACCAACGCGTCACTCGTGATCCAGGGTCAGATTGACTGGCCACCCGAAACTTCAATGCGCTGAGCAGTGACCCAGCGATTGTCGTCGTGCAGCAAGCTAGCGACCATCGGGCCTATATCGTCAGGAAGGCCAACGCGTCCAAGCGCCGTCATGCCCGCAAACTGCGCGTTCACCTCGGCATTGTCGCGGACCAGCCCACCACCGAAATCGGTCTCGATCGCACCGGGCGCCACTGTGTTTACTGTGATGCCGCGCCCCCCGAATTCCCGCGCCATATAGACCGTCAGCACTTCGACTGCCGCTTTCGCCGCGGAATAGGCCGCGAAGCCAGGGAACGAAATGCGAGTCAATCCAGATGAGAAGTTCACGATCCGACCTTGGTCCGCCAAAAGCGGCAGAAGGGCCTGGGCCAGGAAGAACACCCCTTTCACATGGACCCGAAACAGCCCATCAAACTGGGCTTCGCTGGTTTCCTCGATCATGGCGAACTCACCATGTCCGGCATTGTTGACGAGATGATCGAAGGTGTCGCGGCCCCAAACTTTCCCAAGTTCGGCACGCAGGGTTCTCGCAAAGTCGGGGAAACTTGCTGTGTCCGCTACGTCGAGGGGCAGCGCCACCGCCAAGCGCCCCATTGCGCGTATCTCGGCAGCAACCTCTTCTGCCTGCATGGCGTTCGAGCGATAGGTGACGATGACATCGCCGCCGCTTTTGGCAATGGCGAGAGCGGTGATGCGGCCAAGGCCACGATTGGCGCCGGTGACGAGAGCGATCTTGCTCATGGGAGTATCCTTTCAAGTTTGGTGGTGCCATCGGATATAGTCGTTCTCCCGTACGCGAAGTTGCCTAAAACTCGCGATCTTTTGCCTGTTTCTGTTTTCTCCTTCCCAATAGCCGCGAAAACATCCAATATCCACTCCATGGATATTGCCCAAACCGATCACAAGCTTGCTCATTTGCTGGAATCCTGCCGCAGGTTCGCTGAGGCCAATGCTGGATTTGATGGTGTGGTATCAACTCCGGTACGTGGCCTGACGGTGGTGCGCGCCCTGCGCCCGGGCGAGCTGACAGTTGATGTTCAGAAGCCCGTGATCGCCATGCTCCTGCAAGGCAGGAAACGTGTAAGCACACTTGGGACAAGCTTCGAATACACGCCAGGGGAAGCGATGGTGGTCTCGGCCGATGTCCCGACGGTCAGCCAGATCACTCGCGCCAGCATTGCGGTACCCTATTATGCTCTCGTCCTGGAAATTGACCCTGCAATACTGGAAGAGTTAAGCCCGGCAATCCCGCAGCGGCATGACGAGGCGCAGACAGTAAGGGTGGAGCCGATCGCTGCCGAGGTAGTCGATGCGGCGCTTCGACTCGTGCGGCTGCTGGATCAGCCCGATGCGCTGTCGGTGCTTGGTGAGGGCCTGTTGCGAGAGCTGCACTACTGGCTGCTGATGGGTATCCACGGCCCAGCCATCGCTGCGCTCGGAGCACCGAACAGTCATGCAAGCCGGATCGGACGCGCTGTTGACATCCTGAGGCGAGATTATGCCCGCAAGATCCGGGTGGAAGAGTTGGCCGCCGCCGCCGGGATGAGCGAACCCGTGTTTCACAGACACTTCCGCGCCATCACATCCCTTTCGCCACTTCAGTTCCAGAAACAGCTTCGCCTGATCGAGGCCCGCAGGCTCATGCTTAGCGAAGGAACCCAGATCGCTCAGGCAGCCAATGCTGTCGGCTACGCCAGTATTCCTCAGTTCACCCGCGAATACCGGCGCCTATTTGATGCTCCTCCTGGCAGAGACATCCGACTCTTAACCACAACTGTTCGCGCTCGCTGAACCTCGTTCGAATGACAGCAATGAGGAAGTGGATTTGCCCTGATGAGGACTGTCGAATGTCGGCTCAGGGCCGCTAATTCCGCACCTCTTTCACACCCGAGAACGGCCCCCAACATTTTCAATGACGTGTTTGGGCTCAATCCGGTCTGGTGCAACGCATCGCCAGGTGACAACAGGCATCTTGGCTCGAGATCAGCAATCGCGGCCCAAAGCGGGCGTTCAGCTATCGAGATCTGCTGCAAATCCGCTTCCCCATTGTTGCCATTCAAACTAGGTGCAGCAATTTCCTTGGTCACAAGACGGATGAGCGGACGAAGCGGGCACTCGGCAGAGACTACATCCCAAAAGCCAGATTCCCTATTCCTGCCGTTCGAACGAAGTGCAGCATTTTGAGCGTGCCATTGCCGGGTTTGCGGACAGAAGTGGTCGTTTGTATTGACCCATTGAAACTCCGCGCATGCTATAGATAGTGGAAAATAGCAATGAGTACGACGATGGACGATAAGATCAAATGCTGGACAGCGAAGCGGAAATCCGCATTGGTTATCGAGATCATTCAAGGCAAGACGATGGTATCAGAAGCAAGCCGCTCTTATGATCTATCGCCCTCAGAGACCAGTCTGGGTAGCACGTCAACTGGCTATTTTTTGTGCGGGGGGGAGACATTTTTTGCAATACAAAACAAAGACCAACATCATGAAGAGTAAATAGCCGTCATTTTGAATTCTGATCAAACTCAAAATCGCATTACCACAGTACGTCCAAAGAGAGCGCGTTCGCTTCGGCTGTGGCGAATAGCTTTCATTTAATTTCAACCCATCTAAGTGGTCCACGATAACGACGACGTTTAACTTGGGCTATATCAGTTACAGGGTAGTCTTCTTTCATTTCGATTAAGCCATTAATTCCAATATTGAATAAGCAGCGGAATAGGTGACCGTCGTAAATAACGAAAGTGGAAAAGCTCTGTGTCGATTCATTTGCTTTTTCCCGAATGGGCTTGATCGGGTCAATCATCGGCAACAGGCGAGCTTGTTCGGCGTTATCGACAAACTGAACTTCGTTTGCATGTTCAACAACGAGGAAGGGTCCCTGTTCCCCCCGTACATATGCACTAAAAAACTTCAGATATTGAAGGCGAGATGTCTCATCCGGAAAAGAAAGGTTTTCTTTGTTGAGTGCATATACTATGGGGGAAAGACCATCGAGAATGGTTGCTCCATTCTCACTTACCATCAACGATATTATTGCTTGTGTTATTTTTTCTTCCTTCATTGATAACTGTATCTCCACCAAACGTGTGCCTGGATAAAAACCCAAGTTAGTGGCACGAATAGCGTTGCAATGAACCGCGAGCATATCGATATCAACTTGCTGTTGGATTATTGCCTCATGAACTTTACCCAATGTTGATTGAAAATCCTTGGAGGTTCTAGTGATGTCTTGCCAATCAAACTTAACAATAGGTTGGTCTATCCACTGGGCTGAGGCAAAGTTGGCTGCTTGATCAATAGCCCATTGTTCGGCAGGCTGATTCCGTGGTCGGGTTGGGCGCCCAAATGATAAGTGGACATACTTAACTTTCTTCGCCGTTATTTGAGGATCTTCTAGTGGTTTTGGGATGTTTTCGCTCGTTACTTGCTTGCCTTGGTTCAAGCCTTGAATATGCGTTTGATATGGATAAAGGAACATACCTTTTTGGTTTCGTTCCATGATGCGTAGATTCTCCAAAACAAGTTCTTCATTCGACATAACGACGAATCCATCTTTGTCTATAGAAATTGAGCAATTAAAAAGTGAATTTTTAAATGCCATTGAGGCGGTTCCGCGATAGTGGATATCTCCATCTTCAGTTTGTAGTGAACCGCTGAGGGAGAGAACTTGCTGCTCTAAGTGTTGCTCCAATCTTTTGTGATCCCCTTCAGCTACGCCCACATCCGTCCAGCGAATGTTATCCTTACTTTCCAAAAGGTCGAACCGGCCGTGACGGCCTGCAACGCACGAAAAGAAAAATCGGATATAAGTATTAGCTTCTTCTGTTCCATTCAGATGAAGTGAGTACTTAGCAAAATTATAAATGCTTGTATTGCTCCCATCCAAAATTACAGCGCCGCGAGGTCCTTGTAGAGCCATTAAGCTGCAAGAAACGCTCTCTAGGTTTCGGCGAACTTGGACTTCAAGCAAGTTGCAGTCGTGGAAACAGGTAAGTGGGGTCTTGCGAATTGCCTCGCACTTCAACCTAAAAAGTTCAGACAACTGTTCTTGATGGTGCGCCGACGTCGCTATGTCGGCCAAAAAGCTATGCGCTTCTTTGGCAAAAATAGTGCGCCATTTGCCGGGTATTGGAGGGCTTTCGATGAAAGAGGAATCTGCTTGAAGACCTTTTACCTGAGTCGATGCCCAATCTTGTGCAGTGCTATCAATTAAATCGTGGCCCAAATGTAGTATTCTTGCGATATGAAGTCCATCTAGCGTCTTAGAGGCGTCCTTATTCCCAGCATCTGAGCTACGCTTTAACCATAGCAGAGCTTTACCCAAATCTTTTGAAATACCATCTCCTTTTAGATACATGTCTCCTAGGAGTGACATTGCTATGGCGTCTTCCCGCTGAGCGGCCTCCTTTGCCCAATAGGCCGCAAGTTCACTGTCCTTGGCTCTCCCAAGACCATTGCGCAACATAATCGCAAAATTTCTCATTGCAGGAACGGATCTGGCGTTGGCACCCGCCTTGACCAGTTCTACACCCCGTTCCCGATTCTGAGGCAAAATACGGCCGTAAAAAAGAAGTACCCCATACATTGACAGGGCATCGCCATGCTGTCGAGAAACCGCACTTTCGAGAAACTTCAAAAGCTCCGGAGTAAGTTCGTCACCTTTTTCATCGTCAGCTTCAATAGTATTGAGTAAGTATCTCGCAATGGCAACTTCTGCATCAGCGTCCCCCTTTTTAGCCAACTGCCGGACAGACTGAATCAACCCTCCATCAAGTGGTGCAGAGGTCGTTGGGAGGGTACACAAAATCTGTACTGCGAATGCCTCTAATGGCTTGGGTGGAAAATCAGATATTCGATAGTTAACTATTTCGATCGTTGTTGGGTGTTCGGGAAAATCCTGCGCAATCCGCTGCAAAAATGCACCGGTTTCTTTGGGTTTTATCTGCCAAGCTAAATCCAAAATTTCTGCCATAGGTAAACCACCTTCGAACGCGTTTAGTACGAACCATTCACCAATCAGATCTGGTTCGAGGGGGGGAAGGTAATTACCGGGACCTCTTTCGCTTGATGCAATTAGACCTGCATTTAGGGCAAGAGCTTGTCGACGAAGGTCCGAATTAATAGGTGAAATAAAAGAAGAAAGATTATGATCGCGAAAATCGAAACCGCGGACGATGGTCGCAAGAACCGCAAGTCGCATCGCAGGAATATCATCACCAATCGCAGGAGCTGTTTCACCAAAGTAAGCTCCCCAACGCTGGCGTTGGTCACGGCGCAGAACATAGTTTAGTAAATCCTCTTGATTTGACCATGAACTTCCCGCATTTGTCATGCTTAGAGCTAAACCGAGAAGATAAGCGAAAAGAGGTCTTCCTGCGCTATCGAGGCGATTCAGTTGATCAGAGATAAATCGGTCGCTCTGCTTAAGATTAGGTTGGCCGAAATAAAACGCGACTTTCCTAGTAATCCAGACAAGCTCGCCATTTGCCATCCGATCTAGCTCTATTAGATTACGAGTATGAGCCATCTCAAGAACATCACGCGTGTATACATCCGTGTTGCCACAGGCCTTTGCGAACCATTCGGCTGTTACGCGCTCGGTTATTGGTGTTGCAGTCTGGCGAGAACTAGGTGTGGTCAAACCTTCAATTGCCGCTCGAATCTGGTTGCTTTCCACGCCTAATGATGAGGCATTACCCTTGGTAACGCCTTCGCTTTCACGTATGCGCCCACCAGCATCCCAACGTTGACGTTCTGACAGTAGCAAACGTACAGGGAACTGATAGCCGTTTTGATTTTCCCTAAACGCCCGAAATAGTTTTGCGACGGCGTTTTCTCTACCGATTATGTAATCAAGAACAATTAGGTGCGGATGATCAGGTTCCCAGCTTTTGATTGTTCGTGTGAAATCCTCCAATTCGTCATCATAAAGAAAGCCTCCAGCCCAGTTATTTCTAATTGCGTGTAACACTAGCTTCAAAGCCAGCCTACTTTTGCCCTGCCCCCCTACACCAGAAAGTTGCATCCAGCAGAAATTTACGTCCGATTCGAGAAACTCAATGAGATGTTTGGTTTCCTCTGCCCGCCCAATCATTTCGATTGTAGGGGATGTGTAGTGAAATATACTCTTTGCCTCGAGTGGGATCACTAGTCTCGGCCCGCGACTTTGATTTCGATACACTTTCTCCAGCATTTCAGTTGCGTGAGCAACCGATCGACGTATTTCGTCTTGCTTCAATGTGAGCCAGAGCGAATTAAACTTGGTGTCTGATTTGATCTCTTCTGCTATCGCTTTTGCGAATATTAACGGGTATTGCTCACGGCAGACTGGATGGAGCACATTGGCAATTGTATCTATATCTCCGGACCAACCGGCAGAAGCTATTTCAAAAGCTGCTGCATCAGCAAAAAGATCTGTAGTTATGCTGTTTGTGCTACCGCCATCAGCTATTTCAGCCAATGCATCCTCAACTAGCGTTGTATTACTGGAAATTAAGGTCGCCCAATTTGCAGCTGGCTTTCCTTCAAGCTGTTCGTTGTAGCCAGCTTCAGAAGCACACTTTCGGATATTATTTTTAAAATATTTACAAGCAGAAAAAAACTCCGGAAACCGCCCTGTGTAGAGCGCACTATTATGACCGGCACATGCGTTAGCCAGATCTTCTTTAGCTATATCCAATATTTCTAGACATGCTACGCAATGTGCACGTCGCGGCGCTCGTAACAAATTATGGTTGTCTTGAAAGTGTTTTACTAGTCGGCTAGTGAGCTCACGTTCTAAACGCGCAGCCCCACGATTCAGTGCTTCAGAAGCAGCCCAACCGCCGACTAGCCCGCCAAAACCTAACAACAGTTCAAGCATTTAGTTTACCTATTGAAATCCGAATGTAATCTTTGAACTCATCATCAGTTTATATCACCGTCGATTTCGCAAGTAACAACGATCACGGTTTCTTCCGTCATGAAACTACAAAAAATACTTATCTATTCGAGGCGTGAGCCTGATCTCACACTGCGAGGAATTGGTTATAATCTAATGGAACCGTAAGCTAACCGTCCTTGCATTTTGGAAAGTTCTCGTTCTCACTATCATTAGTGAAGGTTATCATGACGTCCTCAATTTCCGATCCCGCGTTATCTTTTTCTTCTAAATTAAAGGCAATACCTGTTGAAAAATCTGGTGATCGCGGTTGTAAAAAATAAAGGTTAGATATCCGCCAATCCAATATGTGCTTGATACTTTCTCTCTTGACTATAGTGCAGCTCAAACCACTGAAGCCAATGCCAGCTTCCTTGTCCTGTTGCTAATGCTTCAGTTTTCGAACCACCCTCACCTCTGGTCCCGTATATCCAGATTCTAACTGTTGCACTGGTTTAGAGTACTTCATACCAAGTTGATGAAGCCCATCATGATGAGTGCGGTAGTAAAGGCAATGATCTTTATGTTGGGCTTGGTATTTGTTAGCAAGCTTCGCTCGGCGTTTGTCCATAAGATGAGTTTGCCATGGCCGCAAGTTGCCATGATCGATACGCAGTACTCGTGATGGAGACAATGGAAATGGAATCACTGCGTGCCTGTGCGCAAGACCAAAACCATATGGAGATCTTGGTATCTTTTCTGCTGCAACCCAAAAAACTGAGTTGTCGCTCGTAATAAGTTCCACATCTTTGGAAATTTCAAAGGACCATGTCATTTCATTGATCTGTCGAGAAATTGGATCCAATTGTAAAAAGCTCATTAGACCAGCGCGCCTATCCACACTCACCTTTAGCGCATCCTTTCTCGCTAGGTAGTCAAGAACCCCTTCTTCGAGTTGTGTGTCTTCACCACGTTTTTGTTTAGAAATCAGATCTCCTTCAACATGCGTCGCGGTCATCCAACTTGCCGTATCACCCGCAAGCGCTGCGAACTGTCTAATTTGTGCGGGGCTCCGAACGAACATGCTGGCTATGAAAAGTGATATCGTGACTTTCTCGTCAGCATCAAGCTGTTCACCGTTCCCTAGGCGGGTTAGGAGAGGCGCGGCTGAGCTTTCAACATCAGCGAGAAATCCTTCGATCTCATCAAACCGCTCCCCATCTTCCGCTAGTGGAGAATAGATATTGGTTTCAAAGCCGGTGTTCTCTGGCGTCGAGCGTCTTGCATCGCCGCACCGGCTATCATGTGTCCAAATATAGCCATCCGCGTCGCAAAAGTTACGCAAATAGAAGCGTGGGACGAAATGCTGACGCTTGGTTCGATCTTTCATCAACTTAATCTAAAATCTGAATATGGTTTTACGTGTTTAAAATATACGAAAGACTTCAAACTAATGCCAGAGATTTCCAATTAGCTACTATTTGTTTTGTGAAACGCTTGAAGGTCCGCTTCCTATGTTCACCCGGGTGTGTTCATACCATCGGGAAATGTCAGCAATCCGCCCTTCGAGGCCTTAATCAGCCAGCACCTTGTAGACAGTGGAACGACCGATCTTCAGACGGTTGGCAATCTCGGTTGCTCCTATGCCTTGAGCGTGGAGAGAGCGAACGGCCTTACGGTCCACGCTTGGCTTGCGACCGAAACGAACGCCCTTGGCCATCGCTTCCAGCCGCCCCTCATTGGTCCGCTCCAGAATTCTTTGCCGTTCAGCATCGGCCACCGCAGATAAGATGGTGACGACCATCTTTCCCATCGTTCCTTCGGTGCTGATGCCATCATCCAGAAACCGGATCGAAACACCCATTGCATCGAACTCTTTGATGAGCGTGATCATGTCTTCGGTGTTGCGGCCGAGGCGATCCAGCTTCTTGATCAGGATGGCGTCGCCTTCCTCAACCTTGAGGCGGAGCAGCTCAAGTCCGGATCGATTGAGATTGAAGCCGGTCGCCTTGTCGGAGAAGATCCTGTTCTCTCGAACGCCAGCCTCTTTGAGTGCCTTCAGTTGGACATCGAGGGACTGTTGGGAAGTCGAAACACGAGCATAGCCGAACAGACGCATAATACTGTCTCCTAAATCGTTTTATAGACAACGTGTCTATTAATAGTGCGATTTCCGATTTAAGAGACACTTTATCGGCACTGCTGGGCGCTGTCTACTATGTTATAAATTGTTGGACAACGATCGAGACTGCTTCTTAGGTCCATACGCCACCACGGCAATGTGTTTGGATCAGCTGGCCACCTTGATTGTTGGAATGGAGGAAACATCGATCGCGAGTTTTGCCTTCTCCAAATCATAGTTGCGCTGCATGTTCAGCCAAAAGCTCGCTCCATTGCCGAGCAGCTTGCCAAAGCGAACAGCCATCTCAGCCGTGATGGGCTGTCTCTCATTGAGAATGTCATACAGCGTCTGGCGGGAGATCTGCAGAGCTTCAGCAATCGCTACCTTGCTCATGGGAATATCTGGCAAGATGATTTCTCTAAGCAGCTCGCCAGGGTGTGTTGCTGAAACGGATGCGTGTTTATTGATCATCAGTGATAGTCCTTGATATCAACCAGAATGAAACCTTCGCCATCGAACTGAAAGATGACCCGAAAGTTCCCTGTGAGCCGAACTGAGAAATAGTCACCCATGTCTCCCTTCAGGCTATGAAAGCGAGAACCCGGAAAGTCCATCTCTTCCGGTTCATCGGCAGCGTCGAGCGCCGACATGATAATCCGGATCTTTGGAAGCCAATCTGAGTTGAGACCTTTTGTCTGTCCCTTAGTCCAATAGGCCTTCAGACCCTTATGTCGAATGCTCTTTATCATAATGTCAATGTAAGGCAATGGCTGACACACGTCAACTGATTTGTAAGGCTATACCCGACATTTTGAATGGCAGTTAAATTTACATGCTATCTGTCAGATGTTGTTGAGATGGTCACAATAATCATCCTGAAGATATAGCACTAAGGCGCAGGAAGGACGAATGTCGGAGGAAGTCCACCTCTTTCAGCCCTGCCTATGATGTCTGAGGTGTCGTTATAGGTAGCTGCCTCACGTCGTCCAAGGTCGCAGTCGAAGGCTGGAGATATGCCTGCTCTTGGCCAATCTGTCAAAGCGGCAAAACCCCAGCCAAACGCAAACCGTCCACACAGTCACGCAGTTCTCTTGTCAAAACAGGTTTCGGAGCGCAATCTGAGGTCGCATGAGGGCGTTCCGCACGGCGTCTGGAAGGAACAAATTCATTCCAAGCAGAGAAAATGAGGATGCGTTGCACCATTAGCGATGTCGCAAAGGCATTGGGCTTATCAAAAAGCACCGTTTCTAGGGCTTTGAATGGTTATCCGGATATTTCGGAGGCCACGCGGGAAAAAGTCCGAAAAATCTCCGAGCAAATGGGATATAAGCCAATGGTTCAGGCTCAAGCGATCCGGACCGGTTTGGTGCGTTCTATTGGTGTGATGCTCAATTCCGAAGGAAGCTATGGTTACCACACGTATCTCACCGAACTGATTGACGGAATATCCCGACGGGCGTTTGATCATCATTGGACGGTGACCGTCACAACTGCGCCGGATATGCAAGGCACACTGGAGATGATGGAACGCCTGTGTGAGGAAAAAGTCGTCGACGGTTTCATCTTGCCCAGAACAAAGGCGAATGATCCGCGAGTCAAATATTTACAGCACGCGAAAGTGCCGTTCACAATGTATGGACGTTTGGAGGACACAAAGGGCTGCAGCTGGTTCGACATTGACGGCGCGCGCGCGATGAAAGAAGCCGTGAAGACATTGGCAGCTTTGGGGCATACGCGCATCGGTTTTATCAATGGGCTCAGTAGCTACATGTATGCAAGACTAAGGCTGGAAGGATATAAAACCGGGCTTAAAGAAGCCGGTTTGGCATATAGGGAAGACATTGTCCGCAGTGAAGCCGTTTCCAAGAAGGACGGGCTTCGCGAGGGCCGCATTCTGCTAAAGCAAGACAATCCTCCAAGTGCCGTTATCTGTGCATTGGATATTGCAGCTCTGGGGCTCTATGAAGCGGCGGAAGAGCAAAATCTTCAGATAGGTCGCGACCTGTCGGTGATTTCCTATGATGGCATCAATGAAGGTGCCTACGCCAGGCCTGGACTGACCACCTACTCTGTTGATCATCGCGCTGCAGGAGCAGCCTTGGTTGACCTTCTTGTTGAGCAATTGCATGGATCTGCACCTGAGACACTTAGAAAACTTGTCAGCGCACAACTCGTCGAGCGAGGATCTGCAGGCCCCTACATTGCTTGCTAGTGCTTAAGTGTTCCGCCTGTCCCCGCACGGCGGCGGAAGCATAAAAAAAGGAAGCAACCTTGGTCGCTTCCCTTTGTCACTTGGTGGTACGAAACGCATACTTTATGCGCCCGCTATCCGTCAGAGCACTTCATTCAGGAAGTGTTGCAGACGGTCATTCTTGGGATGGTCGAAGATCTGTTCGGGCGAGCCGACCTCGACGATGCGTCCCTCATCCATGAACACGACCTGATCGGCCACCTTGCGGGCAAAGCCCATTTCGTGGGTGACGACAAGCATCGTCATGCCGCGTTTGCCAAGATCCGTCATCAGTTCCAGAACACCCTTGACGAGTTCAGGGTCAAGGGCACTTGTCACCTCGTCAAAGAGGATGACTTCCGGTTCCATGGCCAGTGTCCGGGCGATGGCAACACGCTGCTGCTGGCCGCCGGACAGGTTGGCGGGCCGGTGGTTCATGCGTGAGGCGAGCCCCACTTCAGAGAGGCGTTCCTCGGCAAGTTTCCGAGCCTCGGCAATCGGCATCTTTTTGACCTTATTCAACGCCAGACTGACATTCTGCAGTGCCGTATGGTCGGGGAACAGGTTGAAATGCTGGAAGACCATGCCGATGCGGCGGCGCAGCTTCTCTGGCTGCATGGTCAGCACATTGCTGCCATCCAGAGTGACCGCGCCGGATTTGGGCTCGACCAGACGGTTCAGGCCGCGCAGAAGGGTGGATTTGCCCGAGCCGGATGGCCCGATGACGCATGTCACGGAGCCTGCGGGAACCTCGAGCGAGATATCCTTCAGCACGTCGATATCACCATAGGCCATTGTCAGGTTCGAAATTTTCAAGCTGCCGCCCTTGAAGGCAGGTTTCTCGACCGCTTGAACATTTGAAACTGAGGCCTGTTCGGTTACTTCCTCGAGCCCTGAGACCGGGCCTGACCTGGTGACTTTACCGGTTCGGAGCCTGTGGTCGATATAGTTGACCAGATGGGTGAGTGGCACCGTGATCATCAAATAGAAGACACCAGCCAGGAGCAGCGGCGAGAGATTGCCTGTGACCACAGCCTGATCCTGACCAACGCGGAATAGATCGCGTTGGTAGGTAAGCAAGCCAAGAAAGTAGACAAGGCTTGAGTCCTTGACGTTGCCGATGAATTGGTTGACGAGGGCGGGGAGAATACGGCGGATACCCTGCGGGATGACGATAAGGCGCATCCCCTGACCGTAGCTCATGGAAAGAGCACGGCTGGCCTCCATCTGGCCCTTGTCAACACTCTGGATGCCTGAGCGAAAGATTTCACCAATATAAGCGCCTGCAATCAGGCTGAGTGCGGCAATCCCCAAAGGAAAGGGGGAAGGACCGAATAGCTCGCGACCGATGCGGGCAAAGCCCTGCCCGATCAACAGAATGGTTACGGTTGCGGGGAGACCACGGAAAATATCGGTATAGATACGCGCTGGAAGCTTCAGCCATGGGGACCGGGAGATGCCCATGACCGCCAGCACAATGCCGATAAGAACGCCGAAGAATGTTGAAAATGCTGCGAGAATTATTGTGTTCTTGAGCCCGATGTAAAACATACTGGGCAGAACAGAAGCCATAGCGTCGAAATCGAGAAAGCTACGTCTTAGGGTTTCTAACCACTCCATCTGCTGTTGTCCTGTTTGTTACCGTCTGGCGAGAAAGCCCTGTTTGGTCGATGGAGATACGGCGTGTCCTTCGGGTGTGGGAAGGTAGTAGGCACGCTAAAACACCTCGAACTTTTTCTAATTTTTTCCTTTGGGGGCGGGATGTTCCGCCCCCATGCTTCTTGAATTGCCGGTTTTGCGGCGAAACGCGATATCAGTTCTGCGGGAGATACTGTTTAGGCATCGGGCTGCCCGGGAACCACTTGCTGTGCAGCTCTTTCCAGGTGCCGTCCTGCATGGCTTCGTGAATCTTTTCATTCAGCGCGTTAAGCAGCTTGCTGTTTCCTTTACGCACAACGAAACCTGCGGGTGCATCGAAGGATGCGAAATTCTGCATGACCTTCAGGCCCGGATAGTTTTCACCGAACTGTTTGGCTGCTTCGAAGTCAAGGAAGTGAGCGTCGACCATACCATTGTTTAGGGCAGCAACGGCGCTATTGTTGTCAGGAAAACGAACCAGTTGGGCTTTGGGGAAATGTTTTTGAGCATAGTCATCCTGCAGAGTTCCCTGTACGATACCGAGGCGTTTTCCATCCAAGCTTTCGATGGTGGTTAGAGATTCATCGGAACTGAGCACCGACAGGAAGCCTGCCAAATAGCCGTCCGTAAAGTCTGCTACTTTCTGACGTTTTGCGGTGGTGCCGATCGCGCCGACGGCTACATCAAAGCGGCCATTGGCGACAGAAGGAATGAGAGCGGCGAAATCCTGCCCAACGAAGGTGACCTGATCTTTTTTGAAGCCAAGGCGTTTGGCAATGTTCTGGAAGAACTCCACGTCAAAACCGGAAAAAGTGCCATCTGCCGTCACAAATGCGTAAGGCTTTGCATCGGACATGGTGCCAACCATGATGGAGTCTGGATCCAGAAGACCATAGGGATTGTCATCTGCTGCGTTGGCGGGAGCAACGAGACAAGATACAACTAGTCCTGACATTATTGCCAAGTAGGAACGGCGGGTGAATTTGCCGAAAAGATTGGTAAGCTTCATGCTGTTCTCCATGGGGACTCTGCTGGCAATCTGGCTTATTGGGTATTTGAACCAACAAAGTCGGAAGTGGGTGATTTTGGTTTTTATTAGGCCGGCTCTTATTTGTGAGACCGGTCTCAATTCAAGACTATAATGAACTTGACTGAGCGTCAACTCATCTGTAGGCATTTAAATTATGGAAAAAAAGAAACTTCAGTCTCCTTCCGTTACTGTGGCCGACGTCGCTCGGCATGCGAACGTTTCCAAGTCGACCGCGGCCCGTGTGCTCGGGGGCTATGGCGTGACAAGCGAAAATGTACGTGAGCGAGTGCAGGCTTCTGCCAAGGCCTTGAAATATAGGGCGAATGAGCTGGCCCGCTCAATGACCACCGGAAAATCGAAAACGATCGGTGTGGTGGTGGGTGATATCGAAAACTCATTCTTTGGTATTGCTGTGAGAAGTATCACCGATGTTGCCAATGCAAGTGGCTTCAATGTGATTTTGACCAACTCGGATGAAAATTTCGATGTGGAACGCGAGGCTGTGAACGTTCTGGTGGGCAAGCAGGTCGATGGTTTGATCGTTGCTCCGGCCAGCCGTTATGAGACAGCCCATCTTGAGAATCTCAAAACTCTGAATTGCGCGATGGTTCTATTCGACCGTGAGGTTCCCAGTCTGGAAGTCGATACGGTCGTCAGTGACGATTACGAATCTGCCTTGAAGGCCACAGAGCAATTTATCAAGGCTGGCCACCGGCGGTTGGCGTTTGTGACCGAAACGATCGAAAGCGGGATTGATGAAAATGGTGAATTGCTGATTCCAACTTCGTCGGTTGGGCGCCGCATTGAAGGGTTCCTGTCAGCCTGCCGCGCTGGCGGCATTCCGCAAGAGGACAGCATTATTGTGCTCAATGCCGATCCCGAACGTGGGCTCAGTGCCTCAATCAGCAAGGCGCTCGATCTGACGACGCGTCCGACTGCGATACTTGCATCGGATAGCCATGTGGCGCTGAAGATCTTCAAACAGGCAAAGCAGCGCAACATCGATATGCCGTCTGAGCTGTCGTTGATCGCGTTTCACAATGCCGACTGGACGGAAGTCACGAACCCGACAATCACGGTGATTGACCAACCTGTCGCGGAGATGGGGCGCTGGTGTGCTGAACAACTCATCAAACGGATTGAAGGCGTAACCGAGCCGCCATTGCGGCATGTGATGAAGATGAAGATGATCGACAGACAGTCGGTCGAGACTGCGAAATGACAAAAGGGCGAGATCATATCTCGCCCTTTTTCAATTTGTGCTGGGTCCCGCTTCGATGAAGCAGTCCTTCCGTCTTGCAGGCTTAACTTTGGGAAACCTTGTAGGGATGACCGAAAGCACCGAACCGGGTGCAGGTGTCGGCTGCGAAAGTCGCGGCATCATCCAGAGATTGCTCGACAGAATGGCCCAGAAGGATGCCACTCAGATAGGCGGCAATGAAGGAATCCCCCGCGCCGAGCGTATCCACAACTTCAACCGGCTTGATGCCTTGGCGATAACGTTTGCCGCCAACCTGCCAATAGGCCCCGTCGGAGCCACGTGTAACACCGATGGTGTCAACGCCCAGGTCGGCGATAGTCGCGATCAGGTCATCAACTTCGCTTTCTTTGAGCGTGGAGCCGGAAAAGAAAGCCATGGTGATATAGGGGGCCACACGTTTCACATAGTCCAGTTCCAGATGGGAGGAGAAATCGAACGCCACTGCATTCGCTCGTTCCCTTATCACGGGCAGTTCATTTTCCAGATAGCTGTAGATGGATGTGTGGACGCAGCCATAATCTTCTACGGCCTGAAGGTCGACCTCTTCCATTTTCAGGGTCAGTTGGCGCTGGATGCCACCCTTGTTGGACCCCAGAAAGACGCGGTCTCCCTTTTCGTCGAGATGGACGACGGCCTTGCCATTCTCGCCACAAGCTTGCCGAATGCGATCGATCCAGAGACCCTCGGCCTCAAGGCTTCTGACCACATGCATGCCTTCTTCATCATTGCCGACAAGTCCGATATAGCCGGCTTTCTCGAGGCCAAAGCGTTTGGCTAGAACCGCGACGTTGAGCGCGTTTCCGCCCGGGAAGAATTCATTCCGGTCTTTGTAGAAATCAACCACATTGTCGCCAATACCGAGCAGGGAGGCCTTGTTGTTGGAGCGAGCCATTTCTAGGACTTTCTATTTTTGTCTTCTTGCAGGAATTTCGGGAAATCGCTTCCTTGTTGGAAACGAGGCCGTAGCATTCGTGCGTTCGGATTATTGATTTTTGACTGTTCAATAAAGTGAGCGCGGATCGGAGACAATAGAAAGAGCCTCCGATCCGGATTTGATCAGTATTCCATGCGCCACATGTAACGGCGAACTGTCAGCGGATGGCCGCGCTTGTCCCCCAGTTCAACGGCATAGAGCCGAAGGACCAGATTGAACATGATCGGCGTGAGATATTCCGCAACCTCGCCAGCCACGGCTTCCAGACCGAAGTCGGTAGCATCGAGAACAGAAAGGCGTTTGGAGTATTTCTGTGCAAATGCCAGAGCGCGCTCGTCCATCTTGCGGGCATTGCCGAGGCCCTTGAGGATGATGATCGGGGTATCGAAATCGGTGATCTCGAACGGCCCGTGGAAATACTCGCCAGAATGGATGCAGGCGGAATGCACCCATTGCATTTCCTGCAGCAGACAGATAGCGAAGGCATAGGCGGTTGAATGGTTCGCGCCGGATGCCATCGTGTAGATGATCGGTTCGCGCTTGTGAGACTCGCCAAATTCAGCGGCCGCAGCGGCATATTTTTCCTTCAGGCCTTCACCGATATCGTGCAGTGCTGGAATGGCCTTGTTCGCCAAATCAAATTTGCTGTTGCCTTCCAACTTGTTGAGGATACCAAGCACCAACAGGAGCAGCATCACCGAATTGTGCTTTGTGGTGACAGACAGCGGATCCCACTCGTAGAAAACTGTGTTTTCCGTGGCTTTGTCCAGCGGAGAGTCGGCCAGATTGGTCAGGGAGATGGTCAGCGCTCCGGCCTTGCGGGCATACTCGGTTGCTGCAACCGTTTCGGGGGTGTTACCGGAATGCGAACAGGTGATGACCAGTGAATTCTTGCCAAGGCGCACCGGTGCGCGGGAGATGAATTCGGCTGAGCTGTAGGCGTAAGAGGCGATGGATTTCGCCTCACGGTCCACCACATATTGCCCTTCCTGCAGGAGCGCATAGGACCCACCGCAAGCAACAAAATATATTTCCGAAATGGAACCATGGGTCGCGACAGCCTCGATGGCTTCGTCCAGACCGTAGGCCTTCACTTGATCGTTCATCCTGAGTTCCTTGAATGCGTAATGGGGTGTTTTGAATGGAATTTTATATTGAGACCGGTGTCAATATTGCAAAATGGACATTTTTTGGCAAGAAGAAAGAGAATTTTCCCCTACTTAGAAATTTGAGAGACAAGCTTGCTATGGGGGCTTACACCTTGTAAGGCGCAGTGTGGCTCAAGCTCGAAAGGGAGGGGCTCACTTCTCTGAGCTAAGCGTTTTAGAAGCGAGCGATCTCGAGATTGACGCCACGCAGACGAATCTTCTCGGCCGCCTCGGCGGCCAGACCTTCGTCGGTGATAATGGTGTCGAAGGTCTCGATCGGCACAGTGCGATAGATAGCGCGGTCAAAGAAGCGGCTGCTATCGAGCATCAGCACGGTGCGTTCGGCCGCCTTGATCATCGCCCTCTTCATCAGCATCACGTCTAGCAAGGTTTCCGATGCGCACTCTATGTCGAGCGCCTGAGCCGACATGAAGAAGCAGTCGCAGCGGATATCATCGAGAAACTCGAGACCGGGCTCTCCAAGCAGGCCATAGGAGCCGAAGCGACAGGTACCTCCCGGTACGATGAGTTTGATTTGTTCTTTGTAAGCTAGGGTTGTTGCGACATAGAGATCGTTGGTGATGACTGTGAGGGGAATCGCATTGGCTGCGATTTCTTCTGCCAGCATATGGGCAATCACGGCACCGGAATCAATGATGATGCTCTGCTTGGGTTCAATCATCTTGCAGGTATGCCGGACAATCGAGTTCTTTTCCTCGACAGCGGTTCGCCGGGCCAGATCTGTTGATGGTTCGAAATTGGTGCGGGACCGGATCCGCACTGCGCCACCATGGGTGCGGCGCACGATACCTTCGGCTGCCAGCGAATCCAGATCCCGTCTCACTGTCGAGACGGAGATGTTGAACTTGCGTGCGAGCTCCTGATTGGTGCCGGATACATTGGTCTGAAACCACTGAATCAGTTGTTCCCGTCTTTCTGCAGGCAACAGTTCTTCCACTTGAGATACAGTTCTTTCGACCAAGATACACTCCAGTAGTTTCTGAATAGGCAGGGTCGATAGACTGACTGTTACTTTGCAGACCTATAAACCCTGACTTGAACCTACCCCGAAATCGACACACGGGGAATGGACGATTAAACAAATTCCAGTCGAAATGTCACTATAGCGCCGATGGCAACCACAGAACTATTTGAGGGAATGTGGCCAGAAGGGCCGTGCCGAGACAAAGCAGCAGGAAGAAGGGGGCCGCCGCGAGAATTGTGGCGCCCAGACTGCGCCCGGTCAGCGCCTGCAAGATGTAAAGGTTGAGGCCGACAGGTGGCGTGATCGTACTCATTTCGATCATGATGACCAGATAGATGCCGAACCAGAGCGGATCGTAGCCAGCCTGCACGATCAGGGGAACGGCAATCGGTACGGTCATCACGGTCATCGATGTGCCGTCAAGGAACATGCCGAGCACGATATAGAGCACCGCCAGGATCAACAGGACCCCATAAGGTGAGAGATCAAGGCCGGCAATCATTTCGGTGATCATCGTGGGTAGATGCATATAGGCTATCGCAGCGGACAGGAAGGCTGATGCTGCAATCAGCATGCAGATCATGGAAGAAATCCGCAGGGTGTTCATCAGGCTTTCGACAATCAGCGTGATGCTGAACTGCCGAGTGGCTATCGTTATCAAGATGGCGCAGAAAACGCCCACTGCTGCTGCTTCGGACGGTGTGGCTAGCCCTGAATAGATGGAGCCTAGGACGACGAACATCAGGATTGCGAGGGGGGCCAGCTCCCAAAGCCCCTTGAGGATGACCCGCAGAGAGATTTCGCCTTCATATTTGGGGGCCATATGCGGGAAGATGATCGACATGATGGCGATATAGCCCGAATAAAGCAGGGCCATCATCGCTCCGGGGACGATACCTGCGATGAAGAGCTTCGAAATCGAAACTTCGGCCAGCACACCATAGATGATCATTGCGATGGAGGGCGGGATCAGCAAGCCGAAGCTGCCTGCGCCAGCGAGGGATCCGGCTGCCAGAGACATGCTGTAATCGCGCTTCTTGAGCTCGGGCACGGTGATCTTGCCAACCGTTGCGGTCGTTGCAGTTGAGGAGCCCGAGATCGCGGCAAACAGGGTGCAGCCGAAGACGTTGGTATGCAACAGACCGCCGGGGATCTTGGCAACGATGGGAGCGAGTCCGCGAAACAGGCGCTCGGATATATCCGTCCTGAAGATGATATCGCCCATCCAGATAAAGATCGGCACGGCGGCCAATTCCCAGGACACGGCGGAGGAGGACATGACTTTCGTGGCGATCGCACCGATCCGGACCCAGGGAAAGTCTAGAATGAGCCACATGGCCCCCGCACCCGATAGCATGAGGCCGGCAAAAATCCAGTTCCCGGCCCCCAGAAACAGGGCCAGCAGAGCCAGCAGGAGAATGGAGGAAAGCGCAACAGACATGGTTCTAACCTTTCATGCTCAGATCTTGAGCGATCCTTCCGATTTATGTCCGACAGCGAGAATGCGAAGCAGTCTCACACAGACCTGCAGGGCCAGAAGCACCAGTCCGATAAGGAAAAAGCTTTCCGGTATCCAGAGCGGGATCTTGATGTAATGCTGGCCGACCGTTCCGCGCGACCAGTATTTGTAGACCGTGTGCCATTGGTAGCTGATGAGGAAGAGGAAGATGGTCTCAGTGGCAACAAGGCAGAAGAGCTCTGCGACGCGCTGAGCGAAGGAGCGCATAATATTGGTGAGTGCCGTGACGCGGATCATGGCACCATGCTCAAGCGCCCAGGCAGCCGAGAGAAAGGTTGTTGCTGCGACCCCGTATCCGACCAGAGTGTCGGCCATGAATGTCGAAAGCGAGAAGAAGCGCAAACCAATCTCGATGATGATCAGTAAGGTCATCAGGGACACAAAGATCGCCGAAATCACCGCACAGAACAGGTTCAGGCTGCTCGAAATGCGGCTCAGAATGGCGAGCCAGACCGGATCATCGGGATGAGAGGGGAATTTGAAAGGTGACCCGTCGGAGATCGCGTCTGCTTCCGATGAGTCGAAGCCAGTATTCGTGGACATCGATTGGTGACCTTAAAAAGGACCGGTACCCGGCAAGCCCCGGATACCGGACGCCGGATTAGCTGGACTTCTTGGCTTCGAAGGCATCAAGAACGGTCTTGCCTTTCTCACCGGTCTGGGCAAGCCATTCTTCACGCACGGGCTTGCCTGCATTCTGAAGCAGGTCGAAGACTTCGTTGGGGACGTCATCGTCATAGGTGATGGTCATTCCGTTTTCACTCAGGACCTTGTAGGATTTTTCAATGGAGTCCACGACGATCTTCCAGCTGTAGGTGTCGCATTCATCGCAGATATCCATGATCGCTTGCTGGACATCTTCGGGCAGGGCGTCAAAGGCAGGTTTGTTGACGTGGCAGACAAACAGGCCCATGGCATAGTTGATTTCGGTGAAATCGGAGACATAGTCCCAGATGGAGAGCTGCATTCCGCCATCTGCGGAGGTGAGCACGGCATCGATGCCGCCGGTCGAAAGCTGAGGGATGAGATCACCCCAGGAGATCTGTAGCGGCGAGGCACCAGCGTTGACCAGTGTCTGGGTGCCGTTGACATCATAGGTGCGGATGCGCAGTCCTTTGATGGCGTCGACAGATGTGATCGGCAGTTTGGCGTGAATGCCGGACGGCGCGTTTGGCATGGCCCACAACAGCTTCATGTCGTGATCCTCAAAGATCTTCGAATATTCGGGTTTTGCCGTTTTCCAAAGAAGAAGCGCTTCTTCGGGCGAACGAGCCATGAAGGGCAGAGAGGTAAGGTTGAACAGAGGATCAATGCCGCCCAACTGAGTCAGGAGCGTGATCGCAATCTGCACGGCACCATCTTCAACGGCGTCGAAATGGTCGGCAGACTTGTAGCCAAGTGCGCCCCCACCCTGATAGGTGATCTGCAGCGCATCGCCGACTTTCTTCTTCAATTCATCGATAAAGAATTTGCAGGCCTGCCCCGTAAGCGACTGAGCGCCATACTCGTCGGCCATGTCCCATCGTGCGCCTGCGGCAAATGACGGTGTTCCAACCAGGGTGGCTGCGCCCAGTATGGTTGAATATTTAAGAACGTCGCGTCTTGAAAATGTCATGTAATCCTCCAGTCGGCAATTGACCCAGTGATCCCGCTTCCGGGTATTTATTAACGGTGGAATGAAAGAGCTTCTCCCATAACTCTCACATGCAGCCATAAAATTCCAAATATTGTCAAGTCCTCGAATTGAAACCGGTGTCAAAAGACCAAAAATAGTTCACTTGCCCGGATAATAATCATGATTTGCTCGTTTTCGTGGTGGGTTACGATAGAAAATGATAGAAATTAGGTTTACGACGCAACATTTCTGGTTATATCCTCTCGTCAACATTCAATTCTATCGCGAGGTGCAATCGCCATGAATGATAGTGAAAAGACGAGAGATGCTCTTATAAGTGGCGGAAAATGGCGGAAAGAAGCGCAAGACACGCACCGCTTGAGGTCCCGTGGCTATCATCCCTCGCTTTGCACGCATGACGTGGAAACGTTCGGAACAGCTCATGACAAGCCAGAAGCAATGATATTTTTTGGTAGATTTGTCGCATCTGGCAGGACCGGTGCTGTGGAATGGGGTGGTGCACAGGGAGAACTCATTTCGCAAATCGTCATGAGAGCGACGCCTACCGGTGAATCCGGACCGTTTCGCTTCAATCGACTTGGCAAAACCCGATCACCAAAGCTGCATATGGCAGCCTAATTCCGTTTAAGAGAGAGAATATAATGGTTTGGAGAATTGGAGTAGATTCTGGTGGCACCTTCACCGATATCTGCCTGTTTGAGGAAGAGACTGGGCGACTGGAGATCTGGAAACTGTCATCTTCTCCTGACGATCCGTCCCGTGCGATTGCGCAAGGGGTCGTTGAGGGACTGGAACAGGTTGATGCGTCCGCTGATGAGCTGGGCTTCCTTGGTCATGGGACGACCGTTGCCACCAACGCGCTGATCGAGTTGCGCGGCGTGAAAACCGGATTGCTGATTTCGGACGGCTTCCGCGACTTGCTGGAGCTGGGCCGCCAGAAGCGTCCAAGCCTTTACGACATGAATGTCGACAAACCCGAACAGCTGGTCAGTCGTGATCTGCGCCGACAGGTGCCCGAACGGATGCGCTCGGACGGTACGGTGGATTTGCCACTTGATATGGAGGCCCTGAAGCGCGAAGTCGCCCTGCTCAAGGAGCGGGATGTCAAGGCAATCGCGATCTGCTTCCTGTATGGCTTCCTCAACACCGAACATGAAGTGATGGCGCAGAAGGTGGTTGCCGAAATGCTGCCGGATGTCTTCGTGTCAACCAGTCATGCCGTCGCGCCGGAATTCCGCGAGTTTGAACGGCTCTCCACGACCGTGGTCAATGCCTATCTCGGGCCGGTAATGAAGCGCTATATCGAGAGGCTGCGCAAGCGCCTTGACGAGGTTGGCCTCAAGGTTGCGCCGCAGTTGACCCAATCCAATGGTGGCGTGATCGGATTTGATGCAGCTGCGGACCTGCCGGTTCGCACCGTGCTCTCCGGGCCGTCCACCGGTGTTGTTGCCGCGCAGGAAATCGGCAAAATGGCTGGCTTCTCCAATATCATCACCTTCGATGTTGGGGGCACCTCTTCAGATGTGGCCTTGTTGCAAAATGGTATGTGTCATCTAACCGGCGAAGCGGATGTCCATGGTTATCCGATCAAGGCGCCGATGCTTGATATTCATACCGTTGGAGCCGGTGGCGGTTCGATCGCCCATATCGATAGCGGCGGTCTTCTCAAGGTGGGGCCGCGCTCTGCCGGGGCTTATCCGGGGCCGGTCTGTTATGGCAACGGCAACGAAGAACCGACGGTAACCGACGCCAACATCGTTTTGCAGACCCTCAACCCGGTTGAGATCCTTGGTGGCCGGATGAAAGTGCGTCGGGATCTTGCTGTTGAGGCTGTACAGCGGCTGGCAGACCAGATAGGTCTTGGGGTGATGGAAACTGCAGATGGCATTCTGCAGGTAGTGATCGCCAACATGGCCAAGGCCATTCGTGTGATTTCCGTGCAGCGTGGTCATGACCCGCGCGACTATACGTTGATGGCGTTCGGCGGTGCCGGTCCCTTGCATGCAGCCCGGCTTGCCAAGGAGCTTGATATTTCGCGCATGATCATTCCGCTCACGCCTGGTGCCCTTTGTGCCCTTGGACTTTTGCTAACCGATCTGCGTGCCGACTTTGCGATCTCGCGACTAACCGAACTCGATGCAAATTCGCTTGACGCCGTCGAGGCCGGTTTTGCGAAATTGTCGTCTCAGGCGCAGGACTGGTTCCTCGCTGACAACATCTCAGAAAGCCGCCGCAAGGAAATGCGCACGGTCGACATGCGTTACGCTGGCCAGAATTACGAACTGTCCGTTTCTGTCCCTGCAGGCCCGATCAGCCTTGAGACCTTCAAGCAACTGGAAGAAGGCTTTGAAGCCGTCCATAAGCAGCGCTTTGGCTTCATCGCCAAGGGCGAAAAGATCCAGCTGGTCACCTTGAGGCTTGAGGCTGTCGGGGAAGTCAAGAAGGCCGAGCTCCAGTCCTATCCGCTTGAGAGTGCTGTTGCGGATGCTGCCCGGATCGGGGTGCGGGACGTCTGGCTGAAAGAGGCGGGCGGCTTCGTCAACTGCCCGGTGTATGACCGCAAGCTCCTCAAACACGGCAACCAGATCGCCGGTCCGGCCATTATCGAGCAGATGGATACGACCAGTGTTCTGCTGCCCGACATGACCGCCGCCCTCGATGCCTATCTCAATCTTATCGTGGAGGTCGCTCAATGAGCCAGATCGATCCAATCACCGTAGAAGTCATCGGTTCCGCGCTGTCCTCGATCGTGGAAGAAATGGGCGAGGCACTGGTTCGCGCCTCCTATTCCACCAACATCAAGGAACGCCGCGATTGCTCGACCGCGCTGTTCGACAACAAGGGCAACACCCTTTGTCAGGCTGAACATATTCCGATGCATTTGGGTAGTTTCATCGGCATCCTGCCCAACATCATGAAGCGCTTCAGGCTTGAAAATATCAGACCCGGTGACGTCTTCATGGGCAACGATGCCTATGAAGGCGGGGCGACGCACTTGCCCGACATCGTGATGGCCGAGCCGATTTTTGTTGACGATCAACTGATCGCCTGGGCCGTCAATACCGCCCATCATTCCGACTTTGCCGACCTTGGTCACGAGCATATCTATCAGGAAGGCATCCGCATCCCGCCGGTGCGGCTCTACAAGGCCGGTGAGTTGCAGGAAGACATCCAGAATATGTTCCTTCTGAACTGTCAGGTGCCCCATGAGCGGATCTCCGATCTGAGGGCGCAAATGTCAGCCAACCGGCTCTGTGTGCAGCGCATGCAGGATCTTTGTGCCAAATATGGGACGGGAAAGGTGCTCGCGGCCGGTGATGAGTTGCAGGATTATGCAGAGCGCAAGATGCGAGCCGGTATTGCCGCCATCGCCGATGGCACCTATTCCTTCTCCGACATCTTTGACAGCAACCAGTGGAAGGAGAAAATGACATTCTCCGTTGATATCACGATTGCTGGCGATGAGATGACGCTTGCCTTCGATGGTCCGCCGCAGGTGCGTGGTGGTCTGAATATGATCTACACCTCACTGCTGGCGTCCTGCTATTACGCGGTGAAGGCGGTGGTTGATCCCACCATCCTGCCCAATGCCGGGCTGGCCCGTCCGCTGACGGTGACCGCGCCAGAGGGCTCGGTCCTGAACTGCAAGCATCCTGCCGCTGTTGAAGGACGCATCGCCGCCTGTCAGCGCGTCGCCGACATCATTCAAGGGGCGCTCGCCAAAGCCATCCCGGGCAAGGTTGCCGCAGCGGGCAACGGCTGCTGCACGGGAGCCATTTTCAATGGCACCCATGAGGATGGGTCGATCTGGGTCTATCTTGAAACCATCGGTGGCGGCGGCGGTGCGCGTCCGACCAAGGACGGCCTTTCGGGCATTCAGGTGCATCTGACCAACACGTCCAACCTGCCTGTCGAAGCGCTTGAGCTGGAATATCCGCTCACGCTGCTGCGCTACGAGCTGGTGGATGATTCTGCCGGTGGTGGAGAATATCGTGGCGGCATGGGGATCAGGCGTGTCTATCGCGTCGAGAAGCCTTGCCGTTTCACGGTGGAAGGATCGCGCATCAGCTCTCGTGCTTGGGGGCTGCAAGGCGGCACGTCGGGAGAGATGACACACCTTGATTATGGCGATGGGCGCGACGACTTCAAGGGTATGGCTGACCTGAAACCCGGCCAGATCGTAGAAATCGTAACCCCAGGTGGCGGGGGCTATGGTGACCCCGGCAAACGACCGGCTGAGGCCATCAAAAAGGATCTTGCAGAAGATCGTATCTCTGAAGATTTTGCGAAACGGGTTTATGGCTATTCCCTTTGACAAGCAGCCTTGGGATCTCTGGCCTGGCTGGAGATCCCGCCTTTTTCGCATGCGGTAAACGGTGACAACAGGGCGGTTCATCCCGTTGAGAAGTTGTGACTCAGACCTCGATCACGAGATTCATGCGGGTGCTCGGCGTCAGCAGTATCGAATATTGCAGTGGAATCGTGCGGTCTTCGCCAAAGACTGTCTTCTCCACCTCGAAGATGATATCTCCGCTTTTGCAGTGGAAGATGGTGTTCTCTTTGGGAGTCGCAACCCGACAGCTGATGACGCGCTTGGCATGCTTCACCTCGCGGCCATATTTGGTCTGCAGCAGGTTGTAGAGCGAGGTATCATCATGAATTTCGCTCACCAATCCGGGAAAGAGATCCAGAGAGAAGTAGGAGCTTTCAATCGTAAAAGGTGTGCTGTCTGCCGTGATCAGGCGACTGACATGCAGAACCGTGGCAGACGGATCAATGCCCAGCTTCTGACCCAGATCCTCGCCTGCACTCTCCTCTCCCAGTTCCAGAATCGATTTCTCAACGTGATAGCGACGCAGGCCGAAGCTTTCAGAGAAACCGCCGAGATTCAACAGGCTGGTTTCCATCTTGGGCAATGTAACAAAAGTTCCTTTGCCATGCCGTTTCTCCAAAAGGCCTTCCGCTTCAAGATCAGCGATCGCGCGTCGCACGGTGATGCGGCTGACATTATATTGCTTGCACAGCTCCGGTTCGGTGGGAATGGTGTCTCCAGGACCCAGAGCACGCGTGGAGATCATCTCCTTGAGCGCGAATTTAAGCTGCTCGTAGAGCGGGACTGCTGCATTTTTCGCAAGTGGGTTCGCATTCTCGGACAATCGCATAACTCTCTTTCAGATCTTCCGAGGGTGGGGGCCCTCAATCAATCCCAGTCTTTCGTAATGAGGCACCTTAGGGGTGTGTCGACGGGAAAATCAAGATCATCGCCGCTCGTGGCCGCAAATGATGGCTCATCCCCCGACAGGCTAGCCGAACAGCTGTAATGCTGCAAAAGCATAGGCCAATCATATTCGCTTTTTGGATCGACTTATGAAACGCCGTATTGACACCGGTCTCAAAAATGGCTTAAGTATAGAGACGTCATATAACGTCATAAGGATCTCATCATGAATGATCAAGTAAAAAATACCGGCCTTGATGAGGCTATTGCTGCCGTTGCAGCACGCGAGTCAGTCACGGAATTCTATTTTGTCGCATGTGGGGGATCCAACGCCCTTCTGATGCAGGGCCAGTATATCATGGACCGCGAAGCCAAGGGCATCGCTGCTTATTCCTACAGCTCCGCAGAATTCATCGCGCGTGCACCGGTCCGTCTTGGCAAGAACTCAGTTGTCATTACCTGTTCCCATTCCGGCAATACGCCAGAGACCATCGCGGCCACCCGTTATGCCCGCGAAGCTGGTGCGCTGACGATTTGCTTCACCCACAAGCCGGAATCCGAGCTTGATGAAGCTGCCGAAAAAGCCATCTATTACGAATTCGATCCGCTGACCGTTGGCGAAAAACACAACGCTCTGCTGCTGGTTCAGCTGGTTCTTGGCTCCTTGAAAGAGCTGGAAGGCAACACCAAGATCGATCAGGTCAAAGCCGCTCTGCCGACGCTTTCCGACAAGGCTGAAAAGGTCAAAGCTGCTCATGCAGACAATGCAAAAGCTTGGGCTGAATCCTACAAGCGCGAACCTGTCATCTACACGATGAGCTCCGGTTCCTGCCACTCCATCGCCTATTCCTTCGCCATCTGTCTCTTGCAGGAAATGCAGTGGGTTCATTCTGCGGCCATCCATTCTGGCGAGTATTTCCACGGTCCTTTCGAAATTACCGATTTCGACACCCCGTTCATCGTGCTGAAAACTCTTGCAAATTCCCGCAAGATGGACGAACGCGCTTTGGCATTCGCTGAGAAATATTCCAAACGCATACTGGTTCTTGATGCTGAAGAATTCGGTGTTGAAGAAGTTGCCGGCGATGCAGCGGAATATCTTGTTCCGATCATGTTCACCGCCCTGCTGCGCACCTATGCCGTAGCTCTCAGCGATTCTCGCGGTCATCCGCTGAGCGTACGTCGCTACATGTGGCGCATGGAATACTAATCAGACCGTGCGGTTGGTCCTGCCCGACCATCCGCACAGTCCTCGAGGGCGTCATTTGAGAGAATGAAGTGGTTGGCCAGCCTCTTTCTCAAGGCTCTCCCGTTTGAAATCCTGATGCGACCCCGTGAGGGAAGGCATGCTTTTCGACAACTGCGGATCCCCTTGAATCTTAAGCGAACTGGTGAAACGGGCGGATTGCGGTCATTTCTTGCGGGTGAGAGATCTTCGATACAGGAAGCTAAAGCGGCCATTCGAGGGAGCTCCAGCTTCGTCGTTGCAGGAATTCCCCGTTCGTGTTCTGCCCCATCGGCGCTAAGATACACCGTCTTCTTCTTAACTCAGCAGTACCAGTGATTAGTTCGCCGGGTCGACGTGCTGCAGAAAAGTTCCTCTTTCAGAAATTGTCCCTAAGGTACAATTCTTTGCTCGCACAAGGTGCCTTTCAAGGCTTCGGAGATGTCGTAAGCTATTGGCGAGAAGACTATAATTGAAAGTGCCAAAAGCAAGAAGAACGCCATTCTGAAAATCAACTGGTGCGTTACGATGACGTAACTCACTTTATGGTTGATATTGTGGCGATCATATCTCACGGACTTCAAGATATCTTTGGTTAGGCACTCAACAGGATCTTCGCTTCCACCACAAGATACTATTTCGTCCACATCTACACGATGATACGCTTTTACAGTTAAAGCTCGAAATGCGTTGATGAAAGCACCTATGCTATAAGCAATGCCGAGAACAAAGAATATGAATCCCAAAATCTGATCCCAAGCGGTGAATTTCATAATGCTTTTGAGAGCTTCATGCTGGGTCAAAGAAACCAAAATTGGAATAAGAGCCAACAATGCGGCTAAGTAGATTTGGCTTTTTGCTTCTGCACCGTTTTTTCTGGCTGTTTCTATATCTCTTAATCGTCGTGTTTCTTCTAAAAAGGTTTGTACATCACCATCCCATGAAACATCATCGATTTGCTTTATTGATGTTTTTAAGGCTTCTTTGTCCAGAGTTATTTTTCCAACATGTGGCCAAATAATATCTCCTATATTCACAGTGAAACCCTCTCCATTGAATCCACAATAGCGGCGGCGATTGGCAAACCTGTTCTTTTTTCGATCCAAGCCCATTGGCCATTCGGATTGCATTCCAAAAACCAGAATCGTCCGGATTTGTCTAAAACTAAATCAATTGCTCCGTATCGAAGACCTAGGCGTTTTACCATGTCTTTGCATTGGCCTGCTACAGTATCAGGAAGCTCATATATCATGTGCTTGAGGTTAGTAACTGCTCCGTGTCTCCAATCTGTTTTTGTTTGCTCAAATTCCTGCGATTTGATCGCTACAGAAAAAACCCTATCTTCAACAACGGTCACACGCAGGTCGAATTGTTTGGAAAGCTTTCTTTGAAAGATCACTGGTGCCAACTTGAGGGCTTTGTCATCAATCTCAAAATACGATTGCACCACACTAGTATATATAACCCGTCCAGGACCGTCTTGCTCTTCTAACAGCGCCTGCTTTAGTGGTTTTGCCACGACATCGCCAGCACTAAACAACCTTTGTACGGATTCCTTTTCATTTGTTATTACGGTTTCTGGTACCGAGAAACCGACCTGTTTTGCCAATCTGAGCTGCTTGGGTTTATCTTCTGCAAGTATAATCATATTTGGATGACTGAACCATTTCTCACCTATTTCCGAATAGAGAGAACGCAAAAAATAGCTCCATTCTTCATGAATATAATGCACTGAAGACAACGACATTCCGTCTAGGCAATGTTCTGGTGGAAGTGGTCTGCGAAAATATGCAGCGTGAACAGTTTCTAAATCGATCCGACGTGAGCCGATGTCTAAGATCGTTGAGCCACCCTGTTTTTGAGATATTGAATAAGAAGAAATGTCCTCTGTGTTTAAACGGAAATAGTCTAACTCACGCCGCCTTAACTCCTGAACAATAAAATCTGATGTAAGATCTCTCTTATTTGTCACGATTAAAAACGGCATGAACAAACTCATTATAAAAACAATCCTGAGACTCTTGGAAATGTGTCGTCGCCTTCCTGTTGCGCCGCTGTTTTAGTGGTCAACTCCAAATACGCAGACATACATGCATCATCCTGCTCAATTTGGGTGGCAGTTTTTGTTCCCAATTCAGCAATGCCAGAATTATCCTCTTGATCATCCGATTCTTGCTGTGTCTCAGTCTTTGTGGCCAAGTCTATTACAGTGTGCTCCCAACTAATAATGGGAGTTTCCTGACCGTCAACATCCACTACCCACATGGAGAGATCAGAAGAATAGTGGCCTTGTATCTGAGGCGAAGAAATGCGTTCGGATGCATAATTTACCAGTAGGGGAATTGTTAAAACGCGTTGTTCATGAGTTTGGCTCAAAGCATCACCTCTTCCTGCTTTGTACAAAGCATTGACTTTTTCAAAATGCGTTAATGCAGCTTAATGTGTTGTTCTTCACTGCACAACTCTGAATTACATCCTTCGGCGATCATAAGGACACTTTCAAATGATGCGGAGTATTCAATTATGCGATGGATTAGATCTGCCAAATTGATCCTAAAGCCTCAAGCCCATCTCAGCTCGATTGGCATGGCTTATACTCGTTGTAGAGGCGGTGAAGATACCTGCGATGCTGTGATCAACTGAAGTGCATCGCTGTTATTTAATGAACGGCTTCTAGAATGCTGATTTCTGCTGCTGAATGCCCGCTCAGGGCCGCGATTGCCAATCATGGCCTTTGATGATTACAATCGGGCGATGATGCATTGCATCAGTCCGGATCGAGCCCAAAGTGGGCGTTGAAAGTGGCGAGACCTTTCGCAAGAGCGAAAGGGTGCCCGGAAACCGCGGTCCACTGTGGGCATTCAAATGCACGTCGTGCCGAGAAGTGGACTGCCAACTCATCAAACGATGCGCTGCTACTTCAGCGACAAATGCCAACTTCTATCACGTTGGTTTTATGAGCAGACCCGAGGCCAGCGCGTGAAATGCTGCAACGGCCTTTGGCAAAACAAGCTCCGCATCATCACTGGCAGCTATCCAGAGTGCAGCATTGAGTGCAGCGCCACTGAGAAGACGGGAAGCTGCTTCAGCATCAACGGGTTTCATAATCCCCCTTTTCATGAGCTTTTCCACTGTCTGCCTTGTCACTTGCAGGCAATTGTTCTGACTGGGCCATTTGGACGGGTCGCCTAGCACGGCCGGTCCATCAAGCAGAACTATGCGCTGAACCTCTGGATCAAGCGCCATCCTTATATATGCCGTGCCCTCGGCGAGCAAACCCTGCCAGTCGTCTGTTTCCGCTGCACCGATCTCCTTGGCACGCAGCGCCATTTCAGAGTCGATCTGGTTGACAACCGCGGCCAGCAATCCTCGCTTGTCACCGAAATTATGATAGAGCGCGCCACGGGTCAGGCCTACCTCTGCAGTCAATTCATCCATGGACGCCGCTGAATAACCCTTCTCTGCGAATGCCTTACGTCCCGCCGCAATGAGCTTGGCCCGGTTCTCCTCCATCGTCTCGGCACGTCGTTTTGCCATAGCACCCTCGTTTTTGCCGACGTCTCGTATGTGAAATGATTTGACATACGGGGCGTATCTGAATTACTTTCATATACGCAACGTATCTCAAGCCGCACATAAATGAAAGCCCGCACTCGTTCACCGGGGGCGGCGGCAATCACAATCAAGGGATTAGAAATGACTGACAAGAAAGCAATTTTTCCGGCCAACAGACACGCCCTTTACGAAGCGCATGGCTATTCAGCTGCAATCCAGTCGGGTGAGCTTCTGTTTATTTCGGGCCAGGTTGGTAGTCGTCCGGATGGGACGCCTGAGCCGGATTTTGAACGACAGGTCCAACTTGCATTTCAAAATCTCAAAGCCACCCTTGAGGCTGCGGGATGCGCCTTTGACGATATCGTCGATGTCACGACTTTTCATACCGATCCCGAAAACCAGTTAGGCACCATAATGCCTGTTAAAGATCAGTACTTTACCAAGAAACCGTATCCAACATGGACCGCTGTTGGGGTAACCTGGTTGGCTGGTTTTGATTTTGAGATTAAGGTCATCGCACGCGCCCGTTCGGCGAATTAGCCCCCTTCTGAACTGGGGACATGCGGTCGTTTGCCCATCCCAAGGCGAACGGCTGCTTCCCGCTCTCTTTGCCAGACGGAAGCCTGTCGCGATAAAATTTCGGCGCTGCAACGAAGGTCTCAAAGGTCCGCCCATCCGTCATCTGTTTGCTGAAAATGCTGCACCTCATTCGAATGGCAGCAATGGGGAAGTGGATTTGCAGCAGATCTCGATAGCTGAATGACCGGTTAGGGCAGGATCTGGATTTAAATCTGCTTCAGTGCCATTGTGAGAAATTGAATTCTAGGATTTCGGCAAGAAATTTGTGACGGGCCCTTTTTCAACGCAATCAGCCCATTGCGGATAGTGGGACGGTTTTGTTAACGAGTACCATGCTTACTTTCAGACCTTCAACAGATAAGGACTTGCCGCGCGTCATGGAGATATGGCGTCGGGCGGTCGACGCCACTCATCACTTCCTTGCGCCCGTCGACAAGTCGGCCATTGAGGCCGAGCTTATGGAGTTCTTCCCACAGGTGAGCCTGCAACTTGCAGTCGATGCAGCAGGCACGCCGCAGGGTTTCATGTTTCTGCATGACGGTCATCTGGAGGCACTGTTTATCGACCCGGATCAACATGGAGAAGGGATCGGCAAAGCCTTCATATCGCGAGCCATCGCGGCCCATCCTGAGCTGACAACCGATGTGAATGAGCAAAACCCAGAGGCGCTCGCGTTCTATGAGCATGTCGGTTTCGTCCGCACGGGAACGTCTTCCCATGATGGGCAGGGAAGGCCTTATCCCCTCATTCATTTGAGGCATCAGTCACCTATGTGAGCGGCGGCCCCGTCGCCTTGCTGTCGGACGCTGCGTTTCTTATGCTCGTGCGGCGAATGACCGGAAGGTCCGCCACCCGTCACCTAGCCACTGAAAATGCTGCGGCTTGCTCGAACGGCAGGAATGCGGAAGCTGCCTAGCGGCTTGTGGCAACCTGCGAATGTCGGGTTAGGGCCGCCTTTGCAAAACGCAAGCCTGGATGAGTATTTTCCGGTGATAGCGCGATGCCCCTGACTGCTGGGAGCCCATGTTCACGGATGCTGCGACTTGCGCGAATGACTGCCGTCAGAAGATAGCGCTTTGATCTCTATAGGTGAGCCAAGTGTAGACTAGCAACCTTGTCGAGCGTGTCACGAAACTTTTCCGCTTCGGTATGGACCAGTTTTGCGGCTGTCTCATCGGGATGATCGTTCAGAAACTGACCAACCAAAGAAAATCCAAGAGAGTATCCGCGCCATGCAGGTTCCGTCCCAAAGAACCATGCAGCATGGTCATACCCTTCGTCCTCCCATGCTGCCGACGCGTCACGAGCCGCTTCAGCGATGCCATCACCGTGGAGCGCCACTTCCCACCTTTCAGGAGGACTGCCATAAAGCTGCTGCGCGAAGTGACCTGCCAATCCTTCGGTGACAAGGGCCTCACCCAATGTTCGCCCATATCCGGGGCCCCGCCAACGCAGCACATGGTGCAATTCATGAACGATTGTTCGCTCAAGCGGTTCGTCCAGATTTCGCGTGCAGTTCGAATTGTTAGTATCGAACGTAAGTTGGATCATATCACCGGTAGGCGCATAGCCCATGAATCCAAGGTGCGCGATTGCGCGGCCAGGCCAAGCCTGCACGACCACATCAAGATCCACCGGCTCGGTTACAATCTCCGAACGCGCTTGCGCACTCTCAATCGCTTTTCGGATCGGCGTGATGATGCCGTCGAACTTACCTGAGGCATTGGCTATGTGGATGTTCCAAGTCATGCCAATATCTGTACACCAGACGTGCTCGCTCGTCCATATTACGGTAGCAGACATTCGCGCAGCGGCAGCGAAAGCTCACTTAGTCCGCGATTGCAAATCAACAACCTAGATGAGCCTTTTCGCTTGATGATGCAGTGCACCAGTCCGGATTGAGCCCAATGTCGACCTTCAAAAGGCCACCATTTCGGAAATTTGCCCGAAATCACTTCAAGCCTATACTTGATCGAGGCTGTGAAAATAAAAAAATGTCTTGGTTGTGCCTTAGCATGTATTTGTTTTTTTTCTCTGTCAGCATTCAAAATAACTCACTAGGTAAACTATATGGTTGATCTATCGGATCGTCTCTCCAATATTGAAAAACTTGAAAGAGAATTGCTTTCCAGAAGTCGCATCAGCACTCGACGCGGAGCTCCATTTGGATTTGTGACTTTGTTTGCATTTGGCGCAATAAAGAGAACCCTCGCGCAATCCCGAGGCTTTCGGACAATGATTTTAGAAAGCAATTTTCCTTCAGCAGCTATCCTGCTTAGAACACAGATAGATACCGCTATGCGGGTGAATGGATTGAAACATCTCGACAACCCTGAAATACAGCTAAGAGATGTCCTTCATGGGCAAAAAACTTTCCGTGATCTTATTTCAATACACAAAACCCCTAAGCAGAAGCCAATAAAAATGCAAGATGCGTTCTTGCTTGAAAAAATAGTTGAAGAAGAGCCTTGGATTAAGGAAGTTTATAAACAAACTTCTGATTTCGTTCATCTATCTTTTAGGCCTCTGTTTGCAAGCATAGCATCTACTGATGATACAGACGGTAGCATCACGTTTGCTATTTCTGGTGAAGATATTGCCAAAAGTGAAGCCGACTATTACGAGGTATGTGATGCATTTCACGCCACATCTAAATTGTCCGGCAATATCCTTGTAAAGCTTCTATCATCCGAGAACTATCGGATATGAAAATTATCGAAATTTCAATTTAAGCAGAATGACTGCTTTGTCCGCCCACCCGTCATCTGTTTGCTGAAAATGCTGAACCTCATTCGAATGGCAGCAATGGGGAAGCGGATTTGCAGCGGATCTCGATAGCTGAATGATCGGTTAGGGCCGCGATTGCAAAAGGCGAGCCTAGATGAGTGTCTTCCGGTGATGACGAGCTGCACCAGACTGGTTCGAGCCCAAATTACTGGATGCTGCAAGTTAAACGAATGGCTTCAATTATTATTGCAATTCACTCAATCCATCTCGATCAGGTTCCTTAGGATTATTGGAAAACAATGCGATTTTGTTGCCTTGAGGATCGCGAAGGTAGCCAACATAAAAACGAGGGCCATACGCATCGCGAAAGCCGGGGAGGCCCTCGTTAGAGCCACCTGCAGCAAGCGCGGCTGCATGAAGGTCACGGACCTGCTTTTGACTATCAGCCTTGAAGGCGATCATTGTACCGTTTCCAGCGGATGCCGAACATCCATCGAAAGGCGGTTTTACATAGAGACGCGGCAAGGTGTTGGCGTGATCCATATCTTCGTGCGGAGTACAGCTCAATCCTTCAAGACCATGGGGATTCTCCTCTAATTCGTAGCCAAGTGCTGGCAAGAATGCGGAGTAAAACCGTATCGCGAGGGCAATATCATCTGCACCGATAGTGATATAGGAAATCATATTGCAAATTCTCTTTGAGAGCATAGAGATGAGTTTGTATCATTCTGCGAGGTTAAGATACAACAAGGTTTAGTAAACATCCCTTTGACTAATAACACACAATGCTGACATTCATCCAACTGCAATCAAAGGCAGCAAGGCCCGCCCATCCGTCATCTGTTTGCTGAAAATACTGCACCTCATTCGAATGACAGCAATGGGGAAGTGGAATTGCTCCAGATGTTGGCTGTCGAATGTTCGCTTTGGGCCGTCAGGCGCAAAGCTGTTGCTTCAGGATTTCGATCCCCTTCTGAAAAACAGGATCTTTGCCTGTCTTTAATGACGAGATGGTTGGATGTACGCGATGGTGCGGTAGAATGCCAATGCCCTCAAATTGAGAGCCATCAGGAAAACGCTCAGCCTTTGCCGAGACCCTAAACTTCATGCCATTTCCAAAATCTTCGAAATAGGGTTGCCCGCTGCTGCCTGCTGTGGTCGAGCCGACAAGCGTAACCCTGCCCGCATCAAGCAGAGCCTGAATGAAGTCCTCTGCGGCGGACGCGGTTCGTGCATCCTGCAGTATGACGATTGGGCCAGTGAAGGCTTTCTCTGCATGACCGTGAAGAATGGGCGCGGGTTGTACGATCTGCGCTCTCGCCTCCCACAATGGTTCGCTTTGTTTGCACTGGTCGCCCACCCTCGCGTTGAGGTATTCGGCCCGGTCCAAACCAACGTGAACGGCCGAAGCATCAGACCACAGGCGAAAAATGCCTGGAACGAGTTGTTTTATGAACTCGATCGGCGTGGAGCCGCCACAATTGTCTCTCAGGTCCAGCAGAAGCCCGTCAAAGGGTTGACAGGCTTTGAGCGTCTGCAGGATCTGTTCATGTTCCTTCTTTTCGAAAGACTGGACTTTGAGCATGCAGACCCCGTCTTCAGTCTTTCCCGAAACCTTGCATCGTTCTACAGGTCGGTTCATGTTTCGTTGAACGTTGATCACTTCGCCACCTTCCAAAGTGATGGCGAAATTCTGCGGAAAGAGAAGAGGTGAGAAGAAGAAGGCGTGTTCCGCATAATGCTTAGTTGATGCAGAGATCAGGTCTTTGCGGGCAGCAAAGAATAAATCAATGGGTTGATCATCTATCCTGAGAATAACATCCCCTCTAAACAAGCCATCTATCCTGCTTTCCGTGACAGCCCATTGACCATCGACTGGAGCGGCATGAAACCCGGTTGGCGCGCCCATGACTTCAAAAAGCCAGCGGTCATAGAACTCGGTGTGACCGTTGTGAAATGACGCCATGAAGGCCTGGCATAGGAAATAAAAATCTGCTCTCGTCTCAGATGAAAGGCATTGTGTGATCAGATTACGAAGGCATTGGCCGGACAGAAGCTCCCTCTCGGGCAAGACATGTGGAAAGTACATGTCGATCGAGCTTACAAGCCTTGCTACGATATAGGCCTTCAGATCCTGCGGCAAATCCGCTTCTACCGATCGCGTGCTCAATTCACTCTTTGTCCCCATTGCGGCCCCCACTCCGGAAAGCAGACTGATCATCGGGTCAATACTATCGAGAATAGCACTTTCTGTACATTGCTTCTCTAGAGTGAGAGCAAGCGGCCTCCCGGAGGTATTTGTGATTGCATCGCCATCCCGTTTTCCAGATGAGCATTTTCAGCTTCTGATGCGTCGCATCAATCTGATCCGAGCCCCAAATACTTATTCCTTCTTTGAAAGGGACTGACGGAGATAATATTGAAATCGAACCTGTTCCATGAATGCTATTATGGCTGGAAGATTATTTTTCCTGAGAAGGAACGATCTTCAAGACGCCGATGCGCCGAAATGCCATCGCGCAAGGGAAATACTTCAATCGGTGGAATTTGCAAAACGCCATCTGCGAGCAGCTGGAATAGTCTTTCACTTCTATTGCAACGCTCCGCTTTTGTATCCAGATAGTCCCATAGATCTCCGCCAACAAGGGATTTTGATGTTTCCATTAGAACGAGCGGACTGACTGGTTCAGGGTTTGCGTCCGACATTCCAAATGTGACGATTGTTCCCTTCCTGCGAGTTGCCGCTATGCTTTTTGCCAAAGTGGAGCCGACTGAATCGAAGATGACATCGGCACCTCCCTTGGTCATATCACACACTATAGCAGGCCAATCGCCATCATAGCCCAAGGTGAACTCAGCTCCCAAATCCTCTGCTACCTGACGTTTTGATTGCGAGGATGCCATGGCGATGACATGCGCGCCTTTTGACAAGCAATATCGCACCAAATGTCGACCGACACCGCCAGCTGCAGAATGAACAAGGATCCAATGATTCTTGGCAATCGGGGCGCTGTCCTCGCACAGATATTGTGCTGTCAATCCTTGCAGCAATACACTGGCGGCTTCCTCAAAGCTTATGTTATCGGGAAGGGGGATGGCACGGTCCTTGTCGACATTGAGCTTCGTGACATTCGCGCGCGCGACATCGACAAATCCGATCCGGTCACCAACTTGGAAATCACTGACACCTTCTCCGACCGCGCTGACAATGCCGGCGCCTTCATAGCCGTTGACATAAGGTGGCTTTCCCATGCCGCGATAGGTGCCGCGTCGTCGGTAAATATCGGCGAAATTCAATCCCGATGCTTTTACGTCGACCAGCAAATGCCCCGGCATCACCACCGGATCCGGGAATTCTCGGTATTGGAGGACATCTGCGTCTCCAAAGTCATCGAACACAAGTGCGTGCATTGATCAAGACTCCATTTATATAGGCTAAGGGCCTTACTTTGATTGTTCTTTTGGCAGCTCGGGCTAGATCGCTTTGACGAGACCGCCATCCAGGCGCAGATCTTGTCCGGTCATGTAGCTGGATTCTGGCGACGCAAGCCAGGCAACAAGCGAAGCAACCTCGTCAGCCCGACCGTAGCGGGCCAGGGGTATTCTGCTAACCCGTTCATCGGTTTCTTCGAAAGTGTCGATGAAACCGGGAAGGATATTGTTCATTCTCAGATTCTTGTCTGAATGCTGGTTTGCAAAGAGCTTGGCGAAATTCGCCAGAGCTGCGCGCATGACACCTGAACATGGAAAATCAGGATCAGGTTCCACGGCTGCAAAGCTTGAAATATTGACGATTGAACCGCCGCCTGATTGGGCCATCAGGGGAACTGCGATGCGTGTTGCTCGTATTACATTGAGAAAATAGATGTCCATTGCATCATGCCAGTCATCATCGCTTATCTCTAAAATCTGTCCGTTCGGCCCATGGCCAGCAGAGTTCACCAGCACATCCAGTCGGCCCCAGCGTTCATGGGTTTGAGCGAATATTTTTGCCAAATCGTCTGGTGACCGGTTCGATCCCGTCACGCCAAATCCGCCTAACTCACGACCAAGGTTTTCGCCTTTATCTGATGAGGATAAAATTCCAACGCAATAGCCATCTTCAGCTAGCCGCCTTGCAGACGCGGCCCCCATGCCACTTCCTCCGGCTATGATGATTGCGACTTTTTCTCCTGACACGACTATCTCCATTGTGAAATTGCCTGGATGCCTTGATCTTCTTACTTCGCTAAAATAGGGTCATTAGCGCTCTTCTTCGAGTCAGATTAGCTGTGTTGTGGCAGGAGAATATCTATTGGCTATAGGTGCGAACAAACTCCCATCTCTCAATGCGCTTCGTGCATTCGAAGTAACAGGCCGCCATATGAACTTCCGTAAGGCATCGGAGGAGATGGGGGTAACCGCTGGTGCGATCTCCCAGCAGGTTCGCAAACTGGAAAGCGAACTGGGAACCGCGCTGTTTTACCGGGAAACCGACGGACTTTCCTTCACCGCTCAGGGAAGGAGTTATCACTCGAAGATCATTGGCATCTTTGAAGAACTGCGCCAAGCTACCCAGCTTTTGCTTCCTTCGTCTGGCCATGTGACGATCAGCGTGACACCAACTGTCGCGTCCAAGTGGCTTATTCCGCGTTTGCCAGAATTTACAGCAAAGCATCCGAACATCGATGTTCGGATCATCGCTACCGAGCGTGTATTGAGTTTCCGCAATGAACCGATCGATCTGGCCATACGACAAACGGCATCCCATATTGGAAGCGGTGTGAGGGCGGAGGTCTTGTTCAGGCAGGAATTGATCGCGGTTTGCTCGCCTCAATTGTTGTCGGGATTGCAGCTGCCTCTCGGCGATGAGCAAATCGCCCAACTTCCGCTCCTGCATGACGCAACTGACTTGTGGGCGGAGTTTTTATCCCAGGAAGAAGAGGACGCCTCCCGCCCTTTGAAAGGAGTACGGCTGGGGGCAACCGGGTTATGCCTTGATGCGGCGCTGGCCCATCAGGGTATTGCATTGACCAGCCGCTTTCTTGTTGCGAGAGATCTCACAGATCGTCGCCTTGTTCAGGTTACTCCCCGCTCGTTGTTGGGGCCTGAAACATATTATCTCTTGCGAAGGAAAGATGTGTCGACCTCAGCTTCGATAGACATATTCCACAAATGGCTCCTCACTCATCGCAGCGGTGATAGCTCCCATTCTAAAAATTAGTTGGAGGAAAGCCCAAGGTGTAACAGCCATTGAAACGTGAAGGGCTTGTTGCAAAGATTTTTAGCGGGTTCCCATTTTCGTTTGAGACTTACGATATTTGCATAACAAACCACATAGAGCTTCTTCTCTCTGTAGAAATCTCCAGTCCATTCCTGCGGTCGATAGATAAACTTTCCCAACCAATCAAACCCAGCGATTAACGACCTTCTTGCAAACACGAAACAGGTATGGGAGAAATTCTGCTCGGCATATTCCTGCACAGATGGTCATTACCTAACGATCGGTACATAAATCTCTATCTCCCCACTATCCTGGGAAGGATCCCATTTGCTTCCATAGACCTCTATGTCAGGCGCATCGGCCAGTTCAAAGCCTGCCTTTGGAAGCCATGTTTTCCAGATGTAATCATTTGTTGTGGTGAGGGTATCCAGTGTGCCTTTGTGTGTAAAGATAGCATACTCTTGTGCAGGCGCGTTGATCTTTTCCATGCCGTTGGGAACAAGAGCATTGTCTGGAACCTTAAGGGCTGCTGTATAATGAAAGTTGTTAGAAAATGTTTCTTTTTCTTGGGGCGCCCAACAGAGACCATAGGCAGCATTATCGCTTGCATTACTAATGAGATGTTTCCTTTTAAGAAATTCGTCCCAAAGCAAGCCAATTGTGTTGGAACTCTCAAGATTATAGTCTTTGCCTAAGCCAATGAATGTCAGGGCTTCTTCATGTCCAAAATACGGTTCCATCGTGATACCTCTTGTTTGTAAGTGTTGAAGATACGCTTCAGTTATGACTGGTTGTCCACGAAACGCAGAGGCATATCTCTCCCTTCGAAACTTTGCAGGTGACAGTGAAAACATGGCCTTGAAGGCACGACTAAAAGAGGCCTGGGATTCAAAGCCCGTGGCTTGTGCAATTGCGATAACACGTTCATCGTCACGCAAGAGCGCTTCAGCAGCCCTTGTTAGTCGTCGTCTTCTGATATAGTGACCTGCGGTTAAACCCGTGAGAGCATGAAAAAGACGTAGAAAATGATAGTGAGAATAGCAAGCTGCGCCAGAAACCTGACTTAGGGCAACATCATCATTTAGGTGTTGTTCTATATAGTCTATAGCTGTGAGTATTCGCTTCATCAAAATTGTCATAATTTCACCTCTGCTACGAACATATCGAAACAAGGTCGCTACGTTTTGACTATTATTGCGGTCTTTGGATTTGCATTGCAGTTTGAAGTTGATTCACATTGATATACAGCAGAACTGATGATCAGCCCCATTTGAATGGTTTGGTTTTATTGTTTGTACATTGCAGGCCTTCGTCGGGCTTGTCGCAAAGATTTTTATCGGGAGCATTTACCCCGTGAATAACCTCATTTTCATGCTTCGTTAACTTTTTAAAGTCCCAAAAGGAGAGTAATGAGATCATTCTGTTCACGAACGGTCCTCTGCCCCACGAAGTCGAAGCCCTTCTTGAACCACAGCATGGCTCAGAAACCTGCGTTAGTTCGTCTCGCAGTATTGAATGATTGGAAGCCACCGATACTGGGCATATGGCGTTCCTCCAACAAATCGGAGCACCCTTTCACCGCACAAATCTCAAGGCTGGGTTAATACTCAAACTTTGCGATAACCCCATATGGACTGTAGTATGAAATTGTTGCGGTACTGTTCGGCGTTTTTCCAAAATGATTTTGTCCATTGATCTGAACGGTCATTCCAATTGGCATCACTAGATGCCCATGGAATAGAGACAGTTTCACCAGATCTTACATAAATTCTCATAATATCCTCCTAATTTATATCTGATTTCTCATTTTTAAAATTATATAACTGTAGAATATTCCTATTAATATTATAATAATTGCGGCAAAAATTAAAGAAATAAGCCTCAGAGTATACCTGTCTCCAAAATTAATATTTTCTATAAAGTACATAATTATTTTAAATACAAACAAATACGGACTACTACTTTTCATATTCTGCGTCCTATCTGGATTTATTGCCATTTACATTTCTTCAAAGATCCAGAAGAAAATCTTTATTGACGTGCAAAGCGCCTTCGCATCTACCCACATAATTCCCTCCAAGGGTCTTGAGACCCATTTTTCGCATGAAACGATCACTTAGGGCTGGATTGATGTCTGAGGTTATATGGAATAGTAGGTGCTCAGCACCGATTTGATCGGGCCATTGTTTGATACCACGCACGAGCCGAAACGCCACCTTGCCGCCAAGCAGGCTGTGTCGAATGGATTTGGCGACATGAATGACATGAACCGTGGTAAGCAAAGAGTCCGAACCAACATAATAATCTCCCGCCACAGCATAGAGATACCCAACAGGCTTGCCGTTCACCTCCGCCAAGATGGATATCTGACTGGGATAGGTCTCGCTCACACTTTTTTGGGCAAACTTGCGCACTTTCTCTTCGCTAAAAGAAATGTCTCCAAAATAGCTCTCTTCATGCGCATTCTTGCTAAAGGCAATCAGAGTGTCCAGAGCAAATATCGTTGCCTGTCGCAAGGTAACGCCAGACTTTTGAGGGCTGTGCTTTACAGCCTCTCCCTGAGGGACAACCACTGACGTGCTCCCCATACTGCCCACAATGGGCTAACCCCAATCGAATTCGTAACCCAATCCAGACAGGATCAAAACTGGAACAGAACTAACTTATAAATGGGTACAGTCTGGGGAGCAGGTCAGAGCCCTTATGCAGACAGGTTGGGGACAGCCGGGGCTCTCCTGAGCATGCTATACTACATGCTTCTCGGAGTGGGGCTCATGCTGGCTGGGGGCAGAGCCTGGAATATCTCCTTCTGGCATGTGCCATGCTTGGCGCGCGACGTGATGTTGCTGACGGCAGAACTGTGCCGCTTTGATCGAAGTAATAAAACTGCTAGGCCTATGATGATTGTTCGTACTTATATCCAATCTGATTGGAAAGATCTGTGTGAAATACATGATCGCGCAAGATTGGATGAATTGAAATTGGCGTCGCTGGAAAACGCTTTTTTTCCTCTAAACGTCGCAGCTAAGAGAGCAGGGCTCTTTGACTATACTATTTTAGTGGCTGAACAGGACGGTAAAGTGCAGGGTTTTATAGCCTTCGACAGCGAAGAGATCGCTTGGCTTTACGTTGATCCTAAAATCTATAGGAGAGGCGTGGGTAAAGCACTTCTAGAAAAGGCTTTGACGGTCAGAAATCTTCCTGTCTCTATCGAAGTATTGCAAGGCAATTCGAGTGCACTTAACTTCTACAAGCGTTGTGGCTTCAAGGAAGTTGGTATGGATTCGGGGCTTATGCGGGGCAATGAAAACTACACTGTAACGGTTCATATATTGAGTTATGGTGAAGCGGTGTGAACGAATGCGGTTATCTAATTGAAGCTCGGGCGTCTGTCCATCGTCGAATGATTTTGGGAAAAATGCGTTTTGACTGTCAGGCGGATTTGGCTCGCTTGGCTTGTTGATTTATGCGGCGTTTGCATGATGTTGCAAGCATCAGCTCGCGAGCCGCTAGGCCCACACATGTGGGGCAGCAATCCGACCCGCAGCCGCTTTAATGAGCCAACGGAGCGTGAGTGTATCTACGCAGTCTTGCGAGCGATTTCATGGAAGAAAGAGGTAGAACCAACCTGTTTGTGGTGCACTTTAGACAGAGAAAACCGAACCCTTATGACTTTTGCTGGATTCTGATAGACCGTGTTGAGGACGGCGCTGCGATCAGCTTTATGACAACGCTGACAAGAGCAGAAGCGGAAAGTTTTTGGCTGAAGGATGTAAAGTCCTCAGTGTAAAGCGGAAAACGGCGTCTGTTGGGTGCTTTTGTCTATGAACGGCTGATCGGAACGGTCTAACTCATCGTTGGAATGCTCACCCCCAATTGGCCGCACCGTGCAGAAATTTCTAAAATGGTCGTGTATCCCGACGGTCGTCACCATGGTTTGGGCAAAGCGCTCATGACTGCGGCACTCGGCACCGCCAAAGGCGATGGGAAGATCCTTATCACGCCCGATCCTCGCTCAGACGTGGGTTATTCTTGAGCACTTTGTTGACGAGACTTCTGCTAAAGATTGCAGCCTTCTCATATTCAATTTTCGCTAGCTGGCTCTGGGAAAATGATCTGGTGTTCCTTGACTAAAATTAAACATGAATATAAGACTCATATTTATAGTGATGCTTGTCACTCGCATTAGGTGAAACTTTTTCTGGGCTTCATGGCAACGTGAGGGACAGAAGTGTTTTCAATTTCCGGAAATTCAGATTTCTTGAGAAATGGAAAAGTCTTTATGAGCAGATCAAACACGAAAAACAGCATTGGCGCGCTCTTGGTGCTTTCGCTATTTGCTGGAGCTTCAGGGGTTGCGTACGCAGCGGAGCCAATAACGATTACGGATCAAAGTGATAGGCAGGTTACCCTTGAAAAGCCTGTAGAACGGGTCGTGACCATTCCCATCCCGGCAGCTTCCATGTTCATGGCACTGGATGGTAGCAGCGACAAGCTTGTGGGGATGCATTCAAAATCAAAAAGCGCCCTTGAAGAAGGGATCTTGAAAGAAATCTTCCCTGAATCTCTTGATATTCGAAGTGATGTCGTCGGAGAGGGCTTCATGCCCAATGTTGAGGAATTGTTGTCGGTCAATCCCGATCTGGTCTTTCAGTGGGCGCATTTAGGGGCTGATGTCGTCAGGCCTATCGAAGAGGCGGGGCTGAAGGTAGTAACCTTCAAATATGGTACGGAAGCCTATGCGCGCCAATGGCTCGACATCATGGGAACGATTCTTGGCAAGAAGGACAAGTCTGATGCCCTGATAGCCTGGCGGCAGGAAAAGCAGGATGCCATCGCGGAAAAGGTTGCCAATATCCCAACATCAGAAAAGCCGCGCGTTGCCTATTTTCTGCGGTTTCTCTCGTCATTCCGCGTGGCGGGCAAAGGCACCTACAATGATTTCTATATCAACCTCACCGGAGGCCAGAATGTCGGTCAGGACGCAAGCGGTTTTGTAGAGGTCAATGTCGAGCAGATCATGGCCTGGGATCCTGAAGTGATCCTGCTGAATGGCTTTGAGGGCGATCTCACGGTAGACGATGTTTATGACAATCCAATGCTTGCTGGGGTCAGCGCGGTCAAGAATAGACGCGTCTATAAAATACCGCTTGGTGGCTATCGTTGGGACCCGCCCAATCAGGAAAGCCCTCTGATGTGGGAATGGTTGAGTATGGTGCTTCACCCCAAACGCTTTGATTGGCCCTTACGCGAGGATATCGCTGAGAAATATCGCTTTATCTATAATTACGATCTGAGCGAGCATCAGATTGACGCCATCCTGCGCATGCAAATGAATGGAGCGGCTGCCAACTACAGCCAATTCTCCGGCTCTTGACCGGCATTTGACATCCCAATTGATTCCCTTGTCACGGACCTTTTTAGCAAGGGCGTGACAAGTCCGGATTTTCCTCCTTTCAAAATGCGCGGTTTCCAATGACATTTCTCTCAGCCATGGTCGGACAACGCGGCAAGGGCTTATCAATAAGAGAAGGAGTTGCTTTTTGGCTTTGTTTGGTCGGCTTGCTTCTTCTCACTCTCGCCTTCTCCTTAGGAGTGGGGCGCTTTTTCGTACCCCTTGAAACGGTGTTGCGTATTCTAGTCTCCCATATCTGGCCGCTTGACCAAAGTTGGGGCGATGTGGACTATCGTGTGGTCAAATTGATCCGCATGCCCAGGGTTTTCACCGCAGCAATTGTCGGGGCCGGTCTGGCGTTGGCTGGAGCGGCCCTTCAGGGGACATTTCGCAATCCCCTCGTTGAACCGCAAAATATCGGAGTTTCCTCTGGCGCGGCCTTTGGTGGCGTGCTGGCAATCCTGCTGTCTGACAGCAATCAACTGCTTGTTGCCTCGGCCTTTCTGTTTGGCTTGTTGGCCATGGTGATTGTGTATCTCATCAGCCGGGTGAACGGGCGCACACCAATCCTGATGCTGATATTGTCCGGTGTCGTAACCAGCGCCTTTTTCCTCGCACTGGTGAGCCTGATCAAATATGTCGCTGATCCGGACGACAAACTTCCCGCCATCGTCTACTGGTTGATGGGTAGCTTTGCGCGCGCGGGATATGACGATATGTGGCTGTTGTTGGGTGTGGTGGGCTTTAGCGCGCTTGTCATCTATCTGCTTCGCTTCAGGATCAATCTGCTCTCGTTGGGAGATGAAGAGGCGCAGGCGCTCGGCGTTCGGGTTGAACTGACGCGGTGGCTGATCCTTGTCTGTGTGACATTGATCACAGCAACCTCGGTTGCTGTGGCAGGCGTTGTCGGTTGGGTCGGTTTGGTGGTTCCCCATATAGCCCGCATGATTGTCGGGCCAGACAACCGGATATTGCTTCCAGCTTCAGCGCTGATTGGAGCTGTCTATCTTGTGGTTATAGATGACGTGGCGCGCGCGGCAACGGCTTCGGAGATTCCTCTTGGAGTGATTACGGCGATCATTGGCGCCCCTGTTTTCGCTTTGTTGTTGCGCCGTAATCAGGCAAAGGGGTGGAAGGATGATTGACGTCAAGAACGCAGGTTTTTCCTATAATCCGTCAGAGGGGTGGACATTCAAAGGTTGTTCCTTCCATTTGGGGAAAGGGGATGTTTTGGCTATTCTGGGCCCCAACGGTCAGGGCAAGACAACATTGCTCAAGACCATCCTTGGCGTCCTGCCTCTTCAGGAAGGGAAAATAGAGACAAACGGAACCATCGGTTACGTGCCGCAGAATACAAGCCCGGCCTTTCCCTATTCAGTGCTCGATATGGTGGTGATGGGCCGTGCGCGCCAGATCGGCCTGTTCCGCTCCCCCGGCCAGCCGGATTTTGCAAAAGCACATGAGGCCCTGGCTCAACTGGGGCTCGGAAGATTTGCAAAGCGGCCCTTTTCCGCTTTGAGCGGTGGCCAACGCCAGCTTGTTCTCATCGCGCGGGCGTTGGCGGCCGAATGCGACATTCTCATTCTCGATGAGCCTGCTTCAGCGCTTGATTTTAAGAACCAGCAAGTGATTTTGCAAACCATTGAGCACTTGTCCTACCAAAAGCAGCTAACCGTTATTTTCACTTCGCACTATCCGCAACATGCCCTGAACAGCGCAACCAAGGCCCTTCTTATGCAGGGAGCCTCGGACTTCCAGTTTGGCCCGGTGGAAGCCACCATGACCGATGCCAATCTGAGCCAGCTCTATGGCATGGATGTGAGAAACCTTGCTTTTGATCATGATGACCAACGCGTTCGAACCGTGGTGCCGGTTTTCCCTTCATCTGAGCAATCCGCCATATTTCACAATTACTAACCAAAAGGGAGGGTAGGACATGGCTTGTCCCACCGTTGATTATTCCCGCATCCTTTTTCACAACCAGACAATCAATATGCCGGGATGCTATCGGCACAAGTGCCACGCTATGGCGCGGTATGAGGTGAATTCAAATAGCAAGTTTCTGGCCATGCTTCTTGATCCTGGAGAGCCCTCCGGTTTCGATAAAGGGGCAATCACGATGAAATGTCTCAGCAAATTTATTGAGTGGGTGAGCCAGAAAACGGGTCGTATTGATAAGGATCTCAAGGCATGAAAGCGCAAAAAGCCGGACAATTCCTGTTTCTGAAAAACACAGCGGGCGCCATGCCTCCATTTTACGGGAAACTGGATCACCATCGCGTTCATATCATTCAGCAATATGAGGCAGACCGCCTGGATTGGTCGCTATATGACGCGATCATTCTGACCACCCATTCCGATCAGCATCATCTTTTAGAGTTGACCGAAAGGTTCGAAGCCTATCTTGAAATGGGCGGGACAGTGCAATTCAACGGGCATGTTACACAGCCCTTCCTACCGGAGCTGACACACTTTTTGCCACTGCCAAGCCGTGGTAAAAATGATCTCATCGTCCACCGGGAAGCCAATCATCCGGTCTTTGAAGGTATCGATAGCAACATGCTGTCTTTTCGAAAAGGCGTCTCCGGCTTTTATGGGCGCGGGATGAACCCACCGCCTCAAAATGCCGATATCATCAACTCTGTTGGGCCGGACCACTGGCCGCTTGATTGGATCGTCTCGCGCCCCTCTGGGGGAAGGATTTTCATACATGCAGGGAATGACATTTGGGGCTTTCTGTTGTTTGGGTCCCCACAGAATTTACCGTTTGTCCAACACTTCTTTGACTGGCTGGCAACCAGTTCCAACCTCAAGCCAAGTGAAATGGTCGGCCAATCATGACAGAAACAACCAGTAGACCTTCCAAGATAGCCGCGATTGATGCCGGGTTTTACTATCATGATCATTCTCTGCGCGATGAGCCTTTTGCGCATTTCTTCGATGAGATCCTATATATCCGAGATGTGGTGCAGGCAGACCTCTTCCGGTTTGATACGCTCATCATTCCTTGCCGAACCAATGCCTATCATCTGGCTCCCTTGTCAGAGCAGCTTCAGACCTTCATGAAACGTGGAGGCCGTTTGGTGGTGATGGGGGAGACCTTTCCCGATCGCTGGCTTCCGCATGTCAATTTCGAGGCTATGGAGACAAATTTCTGGTGGTGGCTGGAAGACGGTGCGGAACTTGGTGTGCAGGTCACTCCCGATCATCCAATAGCAAACCACGTAACCGCAAAGTCGGCTACATGGCATCTGCACGGCACATTGGATCCATTGAACGACAATCAAAAATGTCTGATTGCCACAAGAGAGGGCGCGTGTCTGATGTTTGAAGATGTTGCGAGCTATGCGCCGGGACGGCTCATCGTAACGACCCTTGATCCATTTTATCATCACGGTAGCCACTTTATGCCTGCAACAACGCATTTCTTGCAGGGCTTTTTAACCTGGCTTACCGTTTCCTGATGCTGCCCATGAATGGGTTGGATCGGGCCTTGCCTTCCTTAAGACCGTGCGAAAGCGCACGGAGGCTGATAATCGCTTCGGTATCGGGCGCCAACAAGGGTCGCATTTACGCCAATTTCGGCTCCAAGGAGGGCTTGTTTGATGCTGCGGGAGGCTTTGATCCTGGACGGCGAAGCTCTACCCGGTGAAGTAGATTGACGCGAGCATATTCAGCCCTCTCAATCGCTCTTTGTCTTGACCAGTCTTCGCAATGTCGCTTCCACATCATCCAACAGGCCTGTCCAGCTGCCGTCCTCGTCAATTCCGTTGATACGCATCAGGAACAGTCCCTCAATCGCCAGAAAGGCCATGCGCGCGGCCTGGGGCTCCAGCCCGTTCCCGGCGAGACGTGCGAAGATGCCGCGATACCAGTCGCGGGTTTCCTGAAGATTTGCCGGATCTTCCAGATAGCTGACCAAAAGTGCCGCCATCTTGGCATTCATCACCTGCTGGGAAACACGGGTTGCCGCGATGTAACGAAGCACAAAACTGACCGGATCCTCTGCCGACTGATCTTCCACAAGCGCATCGAACTGGCTGGTCCAGCGGTCAATCAGAGCGCGTACAAGCGCGTCCTTGCTTGAAAATGAATACTGCACCCCGCCTTTCGATATGCCTGCCGCTTGTGCCAGTGCGCCGATGGTCAATGCAGCGCCGCCGCCATTGCGCACGATTTCTTCTGCCAGATCCAGCAACCTGTCGCGGTTGATTGATGGTGTTCTGCCCATGTTTCCCCACATTCTCTACTTCACTATTGAATTCCATACGTATGTATTTATATGAGTGGCTTCAATAGAGTCTTCAGGTGACCTATGTTTATCCACTCTTCCGACCCGAAACGCTGGCTGGTGCTGCTGGCAGTCATGCTGGCCTTCTTGCCTGTCGTGCTGGACATGACGATCCTGCATGTCGCGCTGCCCACGCTTACCCAGGCGTTGAATGCGTCTGGCACCGAAGTCTTGTGGATCATCGACATCTACCCGTTGCTGATGGCCGGGCTTCTGGTGCCGATGGGCACGCTGTCAGATCGAGTTGGCAACCGCAAAATTCTGCTGACGGGGCTGATCATCTTCGCGTTTGCTTCCGTTTGGGCAGCCTTTGCCCCAAATGCAGCTGCCATGATCGCCGCCCGAGTATTTTTGGCACTGGGGGGCGCCATGATCATGCCTTGCGTTCTGGGGTTGATCCGCAAAACCTTCGAGGATGATGACGAACGGGCCATGGCGCTTGGTCTTTGGGGCACTGTGGGGTCTGCGGGGGCCGCGGTCGGGCCGCTGGTCGGCGGCGCCCTTCTTGAACACTTCTGGTGGGGCTCGGTCTTTCTGGTCAATGTGGCGGTCATGCTGGTTGTGGTGCCGGCCTGCTGGCTATTGTTGCCGCGCGTTGAGAAAACCACACAGGGCAAATGGCCTATCGGGCAGGCTCTGCTGCTGATCGCGGGCATGATCTTAGTCGTCTATGGGATCAAAGCCGGTTTCAGCGGGAAGCAATCTTTGGCTGTTACTGCCTTGATGATTGCCGTCGGTATCGCAGGTCTGACGCTGTTCGCGCGTAAACAGCTCCGTGCAAGCGAGCCGATGCTCGACCTTACGCTGCTGTCAAATCCTCCCATTTTCGCTGGTCTGACGATGGCAATTGTCGCCTCGGGCGCCTTGGCAGGGGTAGAGCTGACCTTGGCACAAGAGCTGCAATATGTGCTGGGCAAGACCCCGTTGCAGGCCGGTCTTTTCATGGTCCCGATCATGGCAGCCGCGGCGTCAGGTGGGCCTGTTGCAGGTTATTTGTCCAATCGCTTCGGGCTACGGAACGTTGCAAGCCTGTCGATGGCGATCGCATCCCTTGCATTGGTGTTTCTCGCACTAAGCGATTTTCACGCCCCGGGCTATCTGGTGCCGCTGGCGCTTGCTCTGCTTGGTCTGACGCTGAGTATCGGACTGACGGCATCTTCTATCGCGATCATGGGTGCTGTCGATGCCAGCAAGGGGGGCGCGGCCGGATCACTGGAGGCCACGGGATATGAACTTGGTACCGGTCTCGGCATTACTTTATTCGGGGTGTTCCTGTCTGGGGTGTTTCGTCGTGCGATCGAACTGCCCGATAACTTGACACCTGAGCTGGCCGCTCAAGCCGCCCAAACGATCGGCGACACCTATATCGTTGCTGCCCGGCTTGGTGGCGCTGAGGGCGAGGGGCTTATTGCTGCTGGCAAGATTGCCTTTAAGCAGGCCCATGCGGTGTTGCTGACAACATCGGGCGCCGTGATTATGGCACTGGCCGTTGTTGTATTCATTGCCCTCGCGCGGCGCCGCGCACCCGTTGCGGCCTCGCACCATTAACCTGCAAAAAACCAGAAACCGCTTAAAGGATCTACGCCATGCAGCCCATTGAAACAGAACGCCTTCGCCTTAGAAATTTTTGCAAACACGATGCGGAAGCCCTTTTTGCGTACCTGAAGTCGCCCGTGGCCAGCTGCTTTTTATCGCTTGCCCTTTCGGATATGGAGGCTGCCCGGGCTGACACCACAAAGCGCAGCAAGGATGACGAGCAGATTGCTGTGTGTCTAAAGGACAGCGATCTGATGATCGGCGATCTTTTCGCGCATCGTGAAGAGGACACGGTCTCGGTCGGATGGAATTTCAATCCGGCGTATTTTGGGATGGGCTATGCACTGGAGGCTGCCCGGGCGCTCTTTATGGATCTGTTCGGCGTTGCTGAGGTCCGTCGTATCTATGCCTATGCCGAGGATCACAATCTGCCTTCACAACGGCTTTGCGAGCGGCTCGGGATGCGGCAAGAGGGGCTCTTCGTCGAATATGTCTCGTTCAAGAATGACGAGGCCGGCAAGCCGATCTACGAAAACACCATGCAATATGCCATCCTGCGGTGGGAATGGGAAGCAGCCCGCACGCAGTAATAAACTGAAGGTCCATCCGCCTGTTGCGGCTAACTAGAGGGGCGCTGCTGTCAACCAGGTTGGGTTGCTGGCGTTCAAGTATCGCGGATCCGATTTGGGGAAACCGAATGCGGTGCCTCAAAGGCGTGTGTCTCGTCCTGAGAAGCAGCATCTTCAGCGATCAAATGATTGGTGGGCAGACAATTTGGCGATTGAACCAGGTGCGATCTGGGCTGTGTCCCACAATGGCAGCCTATTGGGGCCAATGATCCAGCGCAAGACCGATCCAAACCTTACCGCTAACAATATCATCCGCAATGATCCGCGCTTTGATCCTCTGAGAACGATGGATGATCCATACTTCAGGAGGAAGCATGATGCCAGCTATCGAGCGTTGTATTGGGGGGGGGTATCAAGAGTCTCCGAATAGGAACCTTAACTCTCGCTTGGGCAACAGACTGATATAGTAGTTGACAATGCTATCCAAGATTTTTCTGGGAATGTCTCCGCCAAAATCGTTCTGCAACATGTTCATGGTTAGGTCGTCAACTATGACCTCGCCGGTTCTTGGGAGGCAAATGCAATATAATCTGCCATCATCTCTGAATTGACCGATAAAACGCACCTCACCTTTGTAATTCAATTCTGCATTGCAAATTTTTACAGAAAATTTATCGGTGCGCATCACAGATCTCCTTATTGTTGTTATAGGGAGATTGTAACATTAGTCGGGGGTCTAGAAATATAAAATTGTAATATCTCCAAAATTTACATGGATATTCTGAAGCTTGTTAGGTTAATACTTACTTGATCGCTTATCGGCGAAAACTGGCCGGATTTATATAGTGGGTACGGCAGTTTCTACGAATAGTGCAGAATGTCTGGCAAAAGGACATGGCCCGTTGCCTAACTGAGACCGAACCATGATGACGGTTACAAGGCGACGCTTTGAAAAAAAGAGTAAGATGAGAGCGCGCTTCGTCGATGCCGAACTCGCACTTGGTGGTCCTGTGTCTTACCTGCAAGAGAAGCGACGGCTTGAATGATCAACCAAAGAAAGCACTACAACTGTATTTTTCGCGGATCTTTAGAGATTTTACGAAATGTCAAAGTAGTTATAGCATTCTACCAATGGTAAAAATAATTAGGTGATCCATGAAGGGCATTGTTTTCTCGGAATTCTTGGAATTTGTTGAGCAAAGATTCTCCATCGAGCAGGCTCAGGATATGATCGATGCTTGTGAATTGGAGAGCGGCGGCGCTTATACATCTGTCGGCACGTATGATCATAGGGAAATGATTCAGCTTCTTGGAGCATTGTCCTCTCAGGTCGATGTTGACGTGGCCAGTCTTCAGTTCCAGTTCGGGGTTCATCTCATGGGTGTCTTCGCAGAGAAGTTCAAAGATTTTGTCGAACGCGCGAGCGACCTTTTCGATTTTCTCGCGTCAATCGAGGATCATATTCATGTTGAAGTCCGCAAGCTCTATCCGGATGCAGAACTCCCTAGTTTCACGACAACCGAGTTGACCGAGACCCGCATGATCATGGATTACCGTTCAAGCCGGTGTCTTTCGTCATTGGCTGAAGGGTTGATCACGGGGGCCGCTGATCAGTTCAAGACGCCTATCAAACTGACCAGACACACCTTGGAAATGAACGGTGAGCCTGTCGTGCGTTTTACCGTTGATAGGACCTTTCACAATGAATGAAGCCGACCGTCTTCAACTGGAGGATCTTGCCGCTAGGCTGGAAGAAGCTAACTCCCAGGTAGCGCTTGCAAAAAAGCGATATGACAGGGAACGCAACGCTCGTCTGCAGGCTGAAAATCTCCTAGAGGACCGAGCACGCCAGCTTTTTGCAGCCAATGAGAGATTGGAAAAGCTCAATAGCGAATTGGAGCATCGGGTTGCTCTACGCACGAGTGAGTTGGACGCAGCACGACAACAGGCTCTGGCTCTGGCCGAGAGCGATCAGTTGACCGGCTTGGCCAATCGTCGATCCTTCACGTATCGGCTCGACCAGGCACTTGAACATGCTAGAAGCGAAGGCCACAAGATCGCCCTCATTTGCATCGATTTGGATTTTTTCAAAGACGTGAACGATACGCTTGGTCACCATGCCGGTGACGAACTTCTCAAGCAGATCGCGCTTCGCTTGAGTAAGGTTGTACGGAAAACAGACTTGGTTGCGCGTCTGGGAGGGGATGAGTTCGCCATTCTATGCCCGATAACGTCAGATGAGAATGAAATATCGTATCTTGCCGACAGGGTCGCGGATGCGCTGGAGAAGCCAGTCGTTTATGAGGGAGCATCGCTCGAAGTCGGCAGCTCGATGGGAGTGGCGATTAGCAATGGTCTGGACATCAGTTCGCAAGACCTGCAGCGCCATGCCGACATAGCCCTCTATTTTACCAAAGCGAGTGGGCGTGGAGACTGGAACACATATGAAGAAAGCATGGGAGACAACGTTCGGGAACGCCAAAAGATATCCCATTTGCTACGGCGAGCCTTGGACCAGCAGGAAGGCGGACTTGAGGTAAGATATCAGCCTATCGTGAATCTCAAAACCGGCAAGGTTGTTGGTGCCGAGGCATTGTGTCGATGGACAGACCCAAGCCTCGGGCCAGTGCGACCAGACGATTTCATTGCCGTAGCAGAAGAGACTTCTCTCATCTACGCTCTGGGTGACTTTGTTCTGGATAGAAGTTGCGCAGAACTGAAAAGCTGGTTGGAGGAAAGCAACGCCTATCTCTCAGTCAATTTGTCACCAAAGCAATTGAAGGACAGAAACCTGATCCCCAGGATTCAATCTATTTTGCAAAGGCATTCAGTTGATCCGGAATGCTTATGTTTTGAAGTAACCGAAACCCTGTTCCTTTGGGATATCACTGCAGCCAAAAACAAGTTGGACGCGCTTTCGCAGATGGGCGCGCGAATAGCTTTGGATGATTTTGGGACAGGATTTTCCAACCTCAGTCAACTTCGAAATCTACCGGTCGATTATCTGAAAATCGATCGTTCCTTTCTTCGCGACATCGAGCATGATGATCGGGCTTTGGCGATGGTAAAAGCAGTCTTGGCCATCGCGAATGGTATGAACATCAATACCGTTGCCGAAGGCTTGGAAACGTCCACGCAAGTTGAACTGCTCGAACATGCGGGGGGCGAACTCGCACAGGGATACCATTTTGCGAAAGCACTATGTCTCGATGACTTCTGGGCATTCCTGGCCCTTGAGGAAAAGGAGCAGAAATTACCGATCAGGTTCGGGACGCTATAACCTGTTTATCCTCCAAGTCTTCGCTAGTATGAGGATTGATCAGGTCTTAAATTGGCCTCGAACCGGACTGGTGCACTGCATCACTGATTGAAAACGGTCATCCAAGCTGGTGAATTGCAATTGTGGCCTATTCCCAGCATTCGAGGGCCGACTGATGCTGTGTCGCAATATCCCATACGTGGGCGCTGTTCAATCTCCCAATGTTCCAAAGGCTCTTTGATTCCGCTCGTATCTTTTTTGAGCCAAGGTGGAAATTGATACGATATGATGCATTGATAAACCCCAACAGCGACACAAGGGATTTAAGCATATGGGGAATCTGTATCGATAAGCTCAGTCCCGGATTTTTCCGATACCGACATGTAGATACTCGTCTCCATGGCAATGACCTTGTGAATTTCTTCTCCCGCCAATGAAACAAAATCCCCCTCATGAAGCCGGATGTCATTGACCATTATGCTTCCGGATAGAAGATAGATGCTTTCCTTTCCTGTGTGGCGATGTCTGGGAAGCTCAGCATGTGCTTTAAGGCGCAAAAGAGCCTGAGCCCCTCCGGCGTCATTCTCGGCCAGAACTGAAACTGTTACCCCGTGATAGGGTGTTGTTTTCCATTCTCTTTTTACAGCAATATCGACTAGCATATCTTTCTCTGTCTCCGTATGGTCAGCACGTGGCATTCACTCGTGTTTCTTCTTGATAATGACGCTGGATTTCCTCTAGAGATGCAGCAAGTATCCTGACAAATCATGTCAGCAGGACATGTCTATGGCTAAAAACGAGCGACTACTTCAATTGATGTCCATCCTCAGAGCGAGAAGAGGGCCTGTGACGGCGCAGTTTCTGGCATCGGAATTGGATGTTTCATTGCGCACGATTTACCGGGATATAGAAAGCCTGAGAGCTGGAGGAGCCCTCATCGACGGGGCCGCTGGATTGGGTTATCTCTTGGTCGAAGACAGCAGCATGCCACCACAGTCTCTCACTCCGGTGGAAATTGAAGCTCTCGCTTTGGGGATAGCTCATGTTCAGCGCAGCGGTGATACAGACCTGGCTATGGCAGCAGTGGCAGCTTTCGCTAAAATTTCATCATCTCTGCCAGCAAGATTGCAGCTTTTTGCCAATCACGCCATCAGCCACATCTACAAGCCGGTCGCTCTCGATATAGAGCAGGAGAAAGTTAATTGCCTGAGGCAGTCCTGCTGGGAGGAAAGCGCTCTCGCAATTGAATATACAGATGAAAAGGGTTGCGTTTCAGATAGAACAGTTTGGCCTCTGGCTTTGTTCTATCTTGAGCATGCTCTTGTCCTTTTGGCGTGGTGCTGCAAGAGAGAAGCATTTCGGCGTTTTCGTGTAGACAGGATTGGAGCTATTTCGCTGACAGGGGCGTATTTCCGCCCCAGAAGAGCCTCTTTGCTGCGAGAGTTCTGGATACAGGAAGAGAAAATCAATCGCTCGCGGGATTGATACAAATCCTGTGCAGTTTCCTACATAACCTTGGCTTTTCGGGGCAAATATGGTCCAGCGCCGCAAGAACCCAACAGCCTCCATTCATTCGAGCGTTCGATGTAGTAATGGAACCGACTGCAGGCATGCCTGTTGATGTCAGGGCGCTATGAGATAGAGCACATATCCAAAGATTTCATGAGATGATGAGAAAATAATCAGAATTCAATTAGTTGCCCAATTATGCACCCATGATCAAAAACAAAGATTTTCCCAACAACATGTTCCGTTATCATTTGAAGGTGTTATCGCTGATCAATCAATTTCTATTGAACGTAAGTCTATGCTAAAATAATCATCACATACCTTTGGACAAGATCGCAAAATCCTTCTATTTTGCATGAGTTCTTGACTTTGTATTTGCGAACATATTGAGTTCACTCATACCAAATTCTCGCAGCCAGTAGAATTTGCTGTCTCGTTTCACACCAAGGGTCAAGAGGATTTTCTTTCATAAAGGTCATTCACGGAACAGACAGCCCCCGAAACAACGAAAATAATAATGCAGTTTTTATCATGACAAATACTACTAGCCCCATCATTTTTGACGGTCACAATGACTTTTTGCTAAGATTTTATCGGAATAGCTTGACAATTACTGCCGCGCTGGAAGGGACGGACACGGGCCAGATGGACCTCCCGAGAGCGAAAGCCGGTGGCTTTGGCGGCGGCTTCTATGCGCTGTATGTTCCCAGCGATCTGGGGAATGAAGCCCGCAGCAGTTTCGAAGGCAAGATGAACCAGCCCACTTATGACATCCCGCTGCCTGAAGAGGTCGAGTGGAATGATGCCATCAAGGTGGTTCTGTCAGAGGTCGCCACTTTCAAAAAACTCGAAAAAGCAGGTTTCCTGACCGGCTGCACGTCCACCAAGGATATCCTTGCTGCCTTTGAGCATGGAGTGATCGCGGGTGTTCTGCATATGGAAGGCGCAGAAGCCATTGATGCAGATTTTGCAACACTGGAAGTGCTTTACGCTGCGGGCCTGCGGTCCATTGGACCGGTCTGGAGCCGTCCGACCCAATTTGGCCATGGCGTTCCCTTCCGCTATCCTTCAACAGGAGACACCGGCCCGGGTCTTACCGAACTTGGCAAGAAGCTGGTGACAGAATGCAATCGCCTCGGAATCATGCTCGACGTGTCACATCTCAACGAAAAGGGATTTGATGATCTTGCAGCAATTACAAATGCTCCGATTGTCGCCACTCATTCCAATGCCCATGCCATCTGCCCCCATGCCCGCAATTTGACCGACCGCCAGCTTGCTGTGATCGCAGAAAGCGACGGCATGGTTGGGCTGAATTTTGCGGTTGCCTTCCTGCGTCCCGATGGGCAACAGGATGTCGACACGGATATCGAGCTGATGTTGCGCCATCTCGATCATTTGATGGAGACTCTCGGAGAAAACCGTGTCGGACTAGGGTCCGATTTCGACGGCGCAGATATTCCCGAAACGATCAAAGACCTTTCCGGTTTGACACGATTGCGTGAAGCCATGCGTCAGCATGGATATAGCGAGGATCTTATGGCCAAGCTTTGCCACGGCAACTGGATCCGCGTGCTCAAGAAAACCTGGAAAGAAATGTAAATCCGACAATCACCAGAAAACGGTTTCAACAAAGAGGCATAAGCCCGCGAAACCGTTCACTTTGCATACCAGAACCATAAACAAGGGACAAATCCAGAGGAACAGAGCTATGAAACATTTTAAGATCTCTCTTTTGGCTGCTGCAGCAGTCGTCACACTCACGGCGATGCCATCGCTTGCCGCAACGCCAAAGAGCATGCTTGTTGTCGCAGAACGCATTGACGATATCATTTCACTCGATCCGGCCCAGTCTTTTGAATTTACCGGCAACGAAATTGACAGGAACCTCTATTCCTTCCTGATCAACACCAACCCGCTGGATCTGGACGCGGGCTACGGTCCAGATCTGGCCTCCAGCTGGGAAGTGTCTGAGGATGGTATGACCATCACCTTCAAGATTGCCGAAGGGCGCAAATTCGCTTCAGGCAATCCGATTACCGCTCAGGATGCGGCTTTTTCCCTGCAGCGCGTGATCCTGCTCAACAAGACACCAAGCTTCATTCTCAGCCAATTTGGCTTCACCCCTGAAAATGTGAAGGAAAAAATCGTCGCAACCGACGACACCACCCTTTCCATCACCACCGACAAGCCATATGCCGTTTCTTTCGTGCTAAACTGCCTGACAGCAAACGTCGCTGCGATCGTCGACAGCAAGCTGACCATGGAAAATGAAGTCGATGGTGATATGGGCAATGCATGGCTGCGCAACCATAGCGCAGGATCTGGTGCCTACACGCTGAAGAGCCTGAAGCCGAATGAAAGCGTTATTCTGGTTGCCAACCCGAACTGGTGGGGCGAGGCGCCTGCCATGAAGCAAATCTTCGTCCGTCAGGTCGCAGAAAGCGCTTCCCAGCGCCTGCTGCTGGAAAAGGGTGATGTTGACGTTGCGCGCAACCTCTCCACCGAAGATGTGGCCGCTGTCAGCGAAAGTGATGATATCAAGATCCACTCCGAGCTGCGCGGCCGTATCATGTATTGGTCTGCCAACCAGAAGAACGAGATCCTTTCCAATCCGAAGGTTCTGGAAGCTCTGAAATATCTCACTGATTATAATGGCATGGCGGACAGCTTCCTCAAAGGTCAGTATTCGGTGCATCAGGCCTTCTTGCCGCTGACCTATCTTGGCGCTCTGGAAGATAATCCCTACTCTCTCGACATCGAAAAAGGCAAAGCGCTGCTCGCGGAAGCAGGATATCCCGATGGCTTTGAAATCAATGCCATTGTACGTGAAGTCCAAGAGCGTATCGACATCGCCCAGTCGCTTCAGAACACATGGGGCAAAGCAGGCGTCAAGCTGAGCATCACGGTCGGCACCGGCGCCCAGACACTGGACAAATACCGCGCCCGCGAGCATGACATCTATATTGGTGCATGGGGACCGGATTATCCCGATCCGAACACCAATGCAGGCACCTTCGCCCTCAACCCGGGCAATGCCGATGATGCGGGCAACACCGGTTATCTTGCTTGGCGGAACGCCTGGGATATTCCGGAATATTCTAAACGAACCCTTGCTGCGGTCGTAGAAAACGACGTTGAGAAACGTAAGCAGATGTATATCGATCTGCAGAAGGAGTTCCAGCAGGTTAGCCCATTCGGGATCATGTTCCAGCAGACCGAACAGGCGGCTCTGCGGTCCAACGTGGACAACTTCTCAATCGGCGGGGCCATCACGACCACGTCTTACTGGCAGGTCACCAAAGACTAAGCTCGAGTTGGAACAATCATCATGAAAAATCTGGATGGACAGCGTAAGTGGCTGTCCATTCCGTCCATCGTGCGCAAACCGATCTCGACCCTGTCGACGATCGTCGTTACTATGGTCGGATTGCTGTTTATCACCTTTATTATCGGGCGCGTCATGCCGGTTGATCCGGTCCTGGCCATTGTTGGAGAGCGGGCATCCCAGGAACAATATGATGCGACCTACATCGCGCTTGGACTGGATAGGCCGCTGCTGGTGCAGTTCTTCTACTATCTCGTCGATGTGTTCCACGGCAATCTTGGCGTTTCCATTCGCACCGGTCTGCCTGTGTTTGAAGACATCAAGCGCTTCTTTCCCGCGACCATGGAACTGGCCACCATTGGCACCCTTATCGGCATCATTGTCGGCATTCCTCTGGGTGTCTTGGCGGCCGTCAAGCGCGGCACATGGATTGATCAGATTGCCCGTCTCATTGCTTTGATCGGCTATTCCATCCCCATATTCTGGATCGGTCTTGTCGGCCTTCTCATCTTCTATGGTATTCTTGGCTGGGTTGGTGGCCCGGGTCGCCTCGATATCTTTTATGAAGACCTGATACCGCCAGTGACAGGAATGATCCTGATCGACAGCCTGCTGGCTGGTGATCTTGAGGTTTTCTCAAACGCCTTTTCCCATATTGTGCTACCGGCGAGCATTCTGGGCTATTATTCTCTGGCCTATATCAGCCGCATGACACGGTCCTTCATGCTGGAGCAGCTCAATTCGGAATATATCACAGCTGCTCGCGTCAAGGGCCTCTCCGAAGCGCGCGTCATCTGGCAGCATGCCTTCCGCAATATCGGTGTTCAGTTGATCACCGTGGTTGCCCTTTCCTATGCCGGGCTGCTTGAAGGCTCGGTGCTCACGGAAATCATTTTCTCATGGCCGGGCATCGGCAGCTACATCACGACCTCTTTGCTTTCCGCGGATATGGCTGCCGTCCTTGGTGGCACCGTGGTTGTCGGTCTGGTGTTTGTCTGCCTGAACGTTCTGTCCGATATCCTATATCGATTGCTCGACCCTCGCGCCAAACAGTAGAGACCATGTGATGAGCTTAGTAAAAGAAACAGAAAAGCAAAGCTTGCGTGCCTGGTTGCTGGCCGAGGTACCAACTTCGCGCCATCATGCGCGTATGGCTGCCTGGTATCAGAACTGGCTGGCCCTTAAACGCAATACCCTTGCCATGGCAGGGTTGGGCATCCTCGTTGCCGTCATCTTCATCGCCGTTTTCGCCCCCTGGCTTGCGCCCTACGATCCGTTCAGTCAGGATCTGGCCAATCGCTTGCAGCCGCTCGGCGCTGCAGGCCATCTACTCGGGACCGATTCCCTGGGCCGCGATATTCTCAGCCGCCTGCTCTATGGCTCACGCATCACGCTCTATATCGTGACACTTGTGGCCATTATTGCCCCCATCATGGGATTGATCGTTGGAACCATCTCCGGCTATGCCGGTGGCTGGGTCGACGTCTTGCTCATGAGGATCACGGATATCTTTCTTGCCTTTCCAAAGCTGGTGCTTGCACTGGCCTTTGTGGCGGCATTGGGAGCAGGCATTGAAAATGCCGTTCTGGCCATTTCTCTGACCGCTTGGCCGCCCTATGCTCGTATCGCTCGGGCAGAAACCCTGACCATCCGGAAATCCGACTTCATTCAGGCCGTCAAATTGCAAGGAGCCGGCCCCATAAGGATCATCACCAAGCATATTTGGCCGCTTTGCATTTCTTCGCTGGTTATCCGAGTCACGCTCGATATGGCTGGTGTCATTCTCACGGCCGCCGGGCTTGGCTTCCTCGGGCTTGGGGCTCAGCCTCCTTCTCCGGAATGGGGCGCCATGATTTCTGAAGGGCGCAAGTTCATTCTGGACCACTGGTGGGTTGCCACAATGCCCGGCATCGCCATTTTCATGGTCAGTCTCGCCTTCAACCTCTTGGGCGATGGCTTGCGCGATGTTTTGGACCCCAAGGAGAATGGCCGATGAGCAATCTGGTAGATGTAGAAAATCTCTGGGTACGTTTCCCCACCCGCACCGGCCTGTTCGACGCTGTGCGCGGCGTCAGCTTCTCGTTGGGCAAGGAACGACTGGGTATCGTCGGGGAAAGCGGATCTGGCAAGTCAATGACCGGCCGCGCCCTGCTCCGCCTCATCCGCAAGCCTGGCATCGTGGAAGCGGACCGAATGCAGATCCTCGGGCAGGACGTGATGTCCTTGCCAGAGAAAGACATGCGCAAGCTGCGAGGCCGTGATATTTCCATGGTCATGCAGGACCCGAAATATTCTCTCAATCCTGTCATGCGCGTTGGCGATCAGATCGTCGAAACCCTTTCTATTCACGAGAAAGTCGACAAGAAACTGGCACGCCAGAAGGCGCTGGAAATGCTTGAAGCGGTGGTAATTCGTGATCCGGAACGGGTCTATACCGCCTATCCGCACGAACTTTCCGGCGGCATGGGACAGAGGGTCATGATCGCCATGATGCTCATCGCCAACCCGAAAATCCTGATCGCCGACGAGCCAACCTCCGCCCTCGACGTCTCCGTCCAGATTCAGGTGTTGGAAATCATGGACAAACTCGTGCGAGAGCGTGGCATGGGGCTGATCTTCATCAGCCACGATTTGCGTCTTGTGTCCAATTTCTGCGACAGAATTCTCATCATGTATGGCGGGCGTATTGTCGAGATTTGCGAGTCCGGCAAACTGGAACAAGCAACCCACCCCTACACACGGGGCCTGCTGAATTCCATGCCCAAGCTTGATCACAAGAATGAGCGACTGGAAGTGTTGAGCCGGGATCCGGCATGGCGTGACCAAGAAAGTGTAAGTGGGTTGCTATGAAAAACGCGTTGGAAATTATCAATCTCAATGTCTGGTTCGGCGAAGGGCTCACCCGTGTTGATGCAGTCAAATCCGTTTCCTTCTCCGTCAGGCAGGGGGACAGTTTCGGTTTGGTGGGAGAAAGCGGATCTGGCAAGTCGACTGTCCTGCGTGCAATTACAGGGTTGGTTCCTTACTGGAATGGCGACATTCTGGTTGACCAGAAACAGTTGGGCGTCAAACGGGACAAAGCCTTCTACAAGACTGTTCAGATGGTTTTTCAGGACCCCTATGCATCTCTCCATCCACGGCACACGGTCGATCGGGTTTTAAGCGAAACCCTGCAACTTCATGGCTTTCGCGATATAGACACAAAAATCCCCAAGCTGCTGGATGACGTCGGACTGAGTGCTGCCTTTCGCTTCCGCTACCCGCATCAGCTTTCGGGTGGACAGCGGCAAAGGGTCGCCATCGCCCGAGCTCTGGCGCCAGAGCCGGAAGTTCTTTTGCTTGACGAACCAACCTCGGCATTGGACGTCTCGGTTCAGGCGGAAATTCTCAATCTGTTATGCGATCTACGGGCCGAGCATAATCTCACCTATGTCATGGTTTCCCATGATCTGTCCGTGGTCGGGCATATGTGTGACGAGGTGGCCGTGATGCAGCACGGTGCGGTGGTTGAGATGATGACAATCGACAAAATGCGCAAGCAGCAGGCAGACCACCCCTATTCAAAGCATTTGCTGGAAAGCAGCGCCCGCTACCGCGCCTAGTCTGATATTCTTTTCGATTGGAGGCCGATTCCCTGACAGGCTGTCGCCACGACATTGTTACAAAACTATAGCATCTGTTCTAGACTGACATTTTCAGCGGAAATAACACCTGATCCCGTCCAACATCAGATCAGGCGCTCATTTTTCTCCGATCAAATATCTGCTTTGAATTTCGTTTGTCAGTATTTGAAGGTAAATAATGACGGTGATGTGAATATTTCTAAAGAGAAAAGAAAAAGGATTTTCTATTGATATTTTTATGCTTTTGGGTGCGTCTTGCACTTTAGTTTAAAGTATTTGTAATGGTTTGATTTGTAATGGCAATTTAAAAAACTGGTCATTTCTCGCCAACATAGACTTAAAAACTGGTTTTTTTGCCCTGTCTGAATTCTGCAACCAGTGCCTAACTGAATGGGCAACGTTCGATCGTTAGATCATCTTTGTGAGAGGAGAAAACGTTGCCTATTTAGGAGGAAACCATGGTCACCAAGACCGTTGTTGCTGTGGATCTGGGCGCATCATCCGGACGCGTGCTGAAAGTTGCGTTGTCCGATGGCAAACTCTCTTTGGAGGAAGTCAACCGCTTCCCACATGGCCCCAAGTGGGTTGATGGGCGGCTATGCTGGGATCTTGACTATCTCTGGAGCGGAATTTGCGAAGGGCTTGGCAAGGCCTTTGCACAAGAACCATCCATCGCTTCAATCAGTGTTGATAGCTGGGCCGTGGATTTCGTTCCCGTGGATGCAGACGGGGCAGCATTGTTGCCCTTTGTCAGCTATCGCGATGCGCGCACCGAAGGCATCATGCCGATCTTCAGCCGGAATACCGGGATTGGGTATCACGAGCTGTTCGAGAAAACCGGCATCCAGTCTTTGGAACTCAACAGCCTCTATCAGCTTTATGCGCTCAAAGATCATCCTATTGAAAGCTACAGCCGGCTTCACCGCTTCATGCTGCTGCCAGACTGGATCCATTTTCAGCTAACTGACATCTGGTCAAGCGAATATACCAATGCCTCCACCACGCAAATGCTTAGCGTGCATGATAAGAATTGGGATCCCGATCTTTTGCAGCAGGTGGGTATGCCTGCCAAGGTGATGCCCCGTATTCGCAATGCCGGTGATGTTCTGGGGCACCTGAAGGATGAATGGTGCGCCAAGTGGAGCATCGATAGCCGAGGGAAAAAGGCACCTAGCATTGTGCTTTGCGGTACCCATGACACAGCCTCTGCGGTGGCGGCCCTGCCGTCGGTCACGCGCGAACCCTATTTCATTTCCTTGGGCACATGGGCGCTTGTAGGCCGTGAGGCACAGGTGCCTGATCTATCGGATTATGCCTTCCTGCATGGACTATCCAACGAAGGCGGGGTGTTCGACACCTATCGCCAGCTTCGCAATGTATCCGGACTTTGGCTCATCCAGAGGGTGCGTGAGGAAATGGCCCCCGATTCGGACTTTGCCGACTGGGTGAGCGAGGCAGAAAAGGCCAAGCCGGGGCTTTCCCTGATCTATCCAATGGCTGATCGTTATTTCCGGGCCGCCTCCATGGTTGATGAAATACAGGCATTTTGCCGCGAAACAGGTCAACCAGTGCCCGAAAGCCGGGGAGTTATGGCGCGCTGTATTTTCGAGAGCTTGGCACTCAATTTTGCCGATGTGCTCGAAGATTTCGCCAAGGGCGCCAAAATTCCCGAGTTGCACATCGTTGGAGGAGGGGCGCGCAATGCCCTGCTTTGCCAACTGACAGCCGATTTCCTTGGTGCGCCTGTCATCACAGGGCCCTTTGAAGCCTCTGCTCTGGGGAATGCCATGGTGCAAATGATAGGCCTTGGGTGGATTTCCGATCTGGAAGAAGGCCGTCGGATCATTCGCAACAGTGAAGACCTGCCGCTCTATGAGCCACATACCTCCCGGGAACAGGGACATATTCGCCAGCGCTATCACGCACTAATAGAAAAAGTAAAGGAACAGGCCTAATGACACGCCTAAACTATGATGCCGCCCGCGACGCTTTTGCGGAATGGGGCGTTGATGTCGATGCAGCCATGAAAAAGCTGGCCGAAATTCCCATCTCGATGCACTGCTGGCAGGGCGATGATGTTATCGGCTTCGAGGAAAGTGAAGGTGGCAGCGCCGGTGGTATCCAGATCACGGGAAACTTCCCCGGCCGCGCCCGCAACGCAGCTGAGCTGCGCGCCGATCTTGAATTTGCCTATGGGAAGATTCCGGGTAAACACCGGCTCAATCTCCATGCCAGTTACCTCGACACGGACGAAAAACCAGCCCGCGACGAGCTGGACTATCGCCATTTCACCAGTTGGGTGGATTGGGCCAAGGAAAATGGCCTTGGGCTGGATTTCAACCCGACCTTCTTTGCGCATCCCAAGGTGGATGAGAATCTGACGCTCTCGCACCCGGACAAGGGTATCCGCGATTTCTGGATTCGCCATGGCCAGTGCTGTCGGGCCATTGCCGACAAATTCGGCGAAGAGTTGGGTAGTCCCTGCGTCAACAATATCTGGGTACCCGATGGCTACAAGGATACGCCGATAGATCGACTTGCCGCGCGCGAACGTCTGGAAAGTGCCATCGATGAGATGATTGCCAAACCGTATGATTCAGCTCACATGCTGGACGCGGTCGAAAGCAAGCTGTTCGGTATCGGGGTCGAAGCCTGCACCGTGGGCAGTCACGAATTCTACATGGGATATGCCATCCGCAAAGGCACGCTGTTATGCCTTGATATGGGGCATTTTCATCCGACCGAGAATGTGTCTGACAAACTGACGTCCGTCGCCCTGTCGGTCAAGGAAATCCTGTTGCATGTCAGCCGCCCGATGCGTTGGGATAGCGACCATGTGATCCTGCTCAATGATGACATTCTCGCCATGGCGCAGGAATTGGTGTTCGGCAACTTGCTGGCACGCACCCATATCGGCCTGGATTTCTTTGATGCGACCATCGCCCGCACATCGGCTTGGGTGATCGGAACGCGCAACATGCAGAAAGCCCTCCTGCGTGCGCTTTTGATGCCGCAGACAGAGCTCAAAGCAATCGAGGAAAAGCTCGACTTCACGCAACGCTTCCTGATGACCGAAGAACTCAAGGATCTGCCTTATGGCGTGATCTGGAATGAGTTCTGCGCACGCAACAATGTTCCAACAGGCAAGGCGCTGATTGCCGATTTGAATGCCTATCAGGCCAGTGTGGCCGCCCGCGGATAAGGATTATCTAACATGACAGTATTTTCGCACCCGATCCCTTTTGTTCAACAAGCGGCGTCCCTTGCGCGCCTCTGCTGGGAAATGGGGTGGAATGAAGCCAATGGTGGCAACATTTCCTGGCGCCTGCCGAACGATGAACTGGAAAGCGTGCTCGCGCGCCGTTATCCCAATGTGACCCCCGCAGCCCCCGTCGCTCTGCCCCAGCCGCAGCCGTCCCTCGACGGAGACTATTTTATCGTGACCGGTACAGGGCAATATTTCCGCCATGCAACGGAGTTCCCCGACCAGGTCTTTGGTATTGTCAGGATCGTCGAGGGCGGATCGGCCTATCAGACCGTCTGGGGCTTTAGCAATGGCGGACGCCCGACCTCGGAATTTGCTACCCATCTGGCAGCCCATGCTGTGCGCAAGCGTGTTTCCAAGGGGCGCGAACGCATCATCATGCATTGCCATGCCCCCGAATTCATAGCCCTGAGTTATCTCTTGCCGCTTGATAGCAAGGAACTGACCATGGCGCTGTGGACCAAAATGCCCGAGTGCATCGTGATTTTCCCCGATGGTGTCCGCATTGTGCCGCCCATGCTGCCCGGCACCACCGATATTGCCGATGCCTCTATCAAGGAGATGGAGAAGGGGCGGATCATTTCCTGGACCCATCACGGCATTTTTGCTTCCGAAGCCACACCGGATTCTGTTTTCGGGCTGATTGAAACCATCGAGAAAGCTGCTGGCATCCATAGAAAGGTCCTTTCAGCCGGTGGCGAAAAGCAGACCATCTCAAAGGAACTTCTGGTGGAACTTAGCGAATATTTCGAAAGACTTCTTGTTCAGAAACCGGAGATTCCAAGCCTCAAGTAAGACAATGAGAGATGGCCTGTCGGGAGGAAAACGTCGGGCCTTCTCTCATCCAATTCAACACATAGTAAAACGGGAGAGAGACTATGAAATTGAATAAACTGCTATCGCTGGCAGCGATTGCCGGCCTCATGGCAACATCAGCAGCCATGGCTGCTGATGTGCGCATTGCAATGGTGCCCAAAAGCCTTGGCAATGCATTTTTTGAAGCTGCCCGTGATGGCGGCATGGAAGCTGCCAAAGAGATTGGCGGCGTGGAATTGATTTTCAATGCGCCTGCTGTCGTCACGGCTGAAGGCCAGATTGAGGTTATCAATGCCCTGATTGCTCAGCGCGTTGATGCCATTGCGATTTCTTCCAATGACCCTGACGCACTGGTTCCCGTTGCCAAAAAGGCAATGAAACGCGGTATCAAGGTCCTGTCCTTCGACTCGGCCATTGCTCCGGAAGGCCGCCAGCTTCACATGCATCCGGCAACCGCGTCCGGAGCTGCAAAAGCGCAGCTGGAAATGGCGGTCGATGCCATTGGTCCCGAAGGGGAAATCGCGATTCTTTCCGAGACTCCGCAATCCACCAACCAGAATGAGTGGATCGAAGAGATGAAGAAGCTTCTTCCCACAGATGCCTTCTCCAAACTGAAGCTGGTTGATGTGGCCTACGGCATGGGGCAGTCGGATAAGTCCTACCGCGAAACCATTGCTCTGCTGCGTCGTTACCCGGATTTGAAAGTGATTATCGCGCCTTCCACCGTTGCCATTTCAGCTGCAGCCAAGGCCGTTGAAGATCAGGGCATGGTCGGCAAGGTCTTCGTGACAGGGCTTGGCCTTCCATCCGAGTTGGCCGGATATGTTCACTCCGGCTCCATCAAGTCATTCGCCATCTGGAACCCGATTGATCTGGGCTATTCTGCGACTTACCTCGCCTATGACCTGATCAAGAAGGGCGAAGTGAAACCCGGTGACGAGCTGGAAGCTGGCCGCATGGGAACATTCAAGCTTGACGACAAGCTGGAAACCTCGCTGCCACAGCCATTTGTATATGACGCAAGCAACGTCGACAAATACTCCAAAATCTTCTGAGCCAATGGCTTGATGTATGGGCCACTAGCGGGCAGGTCGGCTGGACTGACCTGCCTCTCAACGGAGGATACTATGGCTGATCATGCGAACACCCCCCTTGTCGAGCTGAAGGGGATCACCAAGACATTTGGTGGCATTCATGCCCTCAAAAACGCCGAATGCCGCATCTATCCCGGAGAAGTCGTTGCGCTGATTGGTGAAAATGGAGCAGGTAAATCAACGCTCGTTAAATCGATGACGGGGCTTTATCAACCCGATAGCGGGACGATCCGGATCAAGGGCATTGCAGTGAAACTGGCAACCGCCAAGGCGGCAGCCATCATGGGCATTACCGCCATCCATCAGGAAACAACGCTGTTTGAAGAGCTTTCTGTTGTCGAGAATATTTTCATGGGCCATCCAATCCAGAAGAGCACAGGCTTGCTTGACTGGAAAGCCATGCATGAAAAGGCAAAAGCGCTGCTCGATGAAGTCGATCTGGATGTTGATCCTGCCATCTTGCTCAAGCAGCTCAGCCTTGGGCAGCAGCATATGGTGGCCATTGCCAGAGCGCTTGCCGAAGAAGCCGACGTGGTTATCATGGATGAACCGACATCATCGCTCTCATCCAATGAAATCGAAAAGCTCTATGCCATCATCGAGAGGCTGCGCCAGCTTGGAAAAGGCGTTCTGTTCATCTCTCACAAATTTGACGAGATATTCCATATTGCGGATCGCTATGTCGTTTTCCGTGATGGGGCTTTTGTCGGTGAAGGCAATATTGCGGATGTAGAGGAGCATGACCTTGTCAAGATGATGGTCGGGCGCGAGGTTGCAACAGTCTTTCCCAAACGAGACGTCGAGATTGGCGACCCGCTGCTTGAAGTCCGGGATCTGGGCAACGGCATAGAGTTCAAGAATATCTCATTCACATTGCACAAGCGCGAAATCCTCGGTTTTTACGGGTTGGTCGGAGCTGGCCGATCTGAGATCATGCGATCCATCATGGCGCTCAGCCCTTATCAATTTGATGGCACGATCAGGTTGGGGGGCGAGGAAATCCATTGGAAGGATTGCACCGAAGCGATTGATGCAGGCGTTGTCTATGTGCCCGAAGACCGACGCAACCAAGGGGCCATCCTGCCAATGTCCATCAGGGACAATATTGCGCTGCCGTCGCTTAAAAAGCTTTCAAGGGGCATTTGGCCAAACCGGGAAGCAGAGAAAAAGCTGGCACAGGATTATGGCCAGATCTTCGCTATTCGGGCCGCCAATATTGAGCAGCCCGTGGAAGATCTTTCAGGCGGCAATCAGCAGAAGGTCGTGCTTTCGCGCTGGCTGGCAACCAATCCGAATGTTGTCATCGTGGACGAGCCGACCCGGGGCATTGATGTGGGAGCCAAGTCATCGGTCCATGACGCCTTGGGGGGGATGGTGGAGCAGGATCTCTCCGTGTTGCTGGTCTCTTCCGAACTGCCCGAACTCATGGGCATGGCCGATCGCATCATTGTCATGCGGCTTGGCGAAATCGTCGCTGAATTTGACCGCAAGGCCTTTGATGCCGAAGCAATTGCCGCTTACGCAACAGGCGCAAAAAAGCCGCAAATACAGTCTCATGACCGGGAGGTTGCATAATGGTCAAGGCACTCAAGAGCCGGGAGGCTCTGCTTGCTGCCAGCTGGATTGCGCTGATCGTAATCGCTGGCGTCATCACACCGAACTTCGTTACCGTTCAGGCATTGCGCGATCTTTTGACAGATCTTTCGATCCTGATGGTTCTCGCTCTGGCGCAGATGATTGTCATCCTTATTCGTGGCATTGATCTGTCGGTTGCAGCCAACCTTGCCTTCACGGGCATGATGGTTGCGTTGATCGCGGTCGCAAATCCCGGGCTGCCAACCATTGTCTGGCCGATATTGTGTATCCTCATCGGGACTCTCATCGGTATGTTCAACGGCTTGCTTGTTGCGGAGCTGCAGATTCCCCCGATCGTTGTGACCCTTGGCACGATGAGTGTCTGGCGCGGCATGATCTTTGTCGTCTCCGGTGGGGCCTGGGTGGTGCAGCATCAGTTTCCTGAAGGCTATCTATCGGTTCCCCGCATGCCAATCCTTGGCCTGACGCTGTTTTTCTGGATTGGCCTGATCGTTACTTTCGGAATGTGGTTCATGACCACCCAGACCCGCTTTGGCCGCGAATTATATGGCATGGGCGGCAATCCCCGGGCCGCGGAATATGCGGGCGTGCGCGTCAAGCATCACGAATTCTGGGTCTATACCATCACCGGAGCGCTTTCCGGTCTGTGTGGTTGGTTATGGACCTCCCGTTACGCAATGGCCAACACGGATGTGGCGCTGGGATTTGAGCTTCAGACCGTTGCTGCCTGTGTCATCGGCGGAGTGGCAATTTCAGGCGGCGCAGGAACCATCATCGGGGCCATGTTTGGCGCGTTATTCCTTGGCACGCTTTACAATATCCTGCCTGTGATTGGTGTCAGCCAGTTCTGGCAACAGGCCCTGTCTGGAGCAATCATTCTGGTTGCCGTCTATTTCAACATGATCAGCAGAAAACCTCCGGTGCGGCGGATACTTCCGCAAACAGCAACTGAGGGAGTGCAGGAATGAGCATGACTGTTTCAACGAAAAACCACCCCTCTCTTGATGCGCCATCGACTTTTTCGATGGGGTCGGTGCTCAAATCGCGGGAGATCGTGCTGATCGGCTTGCTGATTTTGGTCTTTATTGGTGGTGATATCTCGAGCCCATGGTTTCTTGATATTTATAACTTGCTCGATTCAACGGCCATCTTCTCAGAGATCGCGATGATGGCCCTGTCGACCGCCTTGGTCATCATCTGTCGGGATATTGATATCTCGATGGCTTCGGTGATGGCGCTTTCTTCGCTCATGATGGGATATGCCAGTCAGGTTCTTGGTCTTGGGGCCTTGCCCTTGTGTGTTGTCGGACTTCTGACGGGCGCGGCCTGCGGCTTCTTTAACGGATTTCTGGTAACGCGCCTGAAGATGCCTGCCATCGTTGTCACGATTGGTACGATGTCACTGTTTCGCGGTGTTGCTGCCGGTGTCTTGGGAAATGGCAAGATTTCTGAATATCCTGCTGCCTTCAATGCCATCGGGCAATCCTACTTCATGGACATGGTGCCTTATTCCTTCATCACCTTTGTCCTGCTCTCGATCGTGTTCATTGTCGTCATTCATTACACAACGATCGGGCGGTCGATTTTTGCTCTGGGCAACAATCCCGAAGGCGCCAAATTCTCTGGCATCCGCACTGACCGCTTGCGCTTCATCCTGTTCACTTTGAACGGTCTGATGGCGGGCTTGGCTGCGGTCTTCCTGACATCGCGATTGGGCAGCACCCGCCCCGATATCGCCAATGGGCTTGAAATGGAAGTGATCACGATTGTCGTGCTTGGCGGGGTTTCGCTCAATGGCGGCAAAGGCACCATTTCGGGGGTCTTTATCGCCGCGCTTGTGATCGGTTTCTTGCGATTGGCGATTACGCTGAACAATGTTCCGGGCAATATCCTGATCGTGTTCACCGGCACCTTGTTGGTCATTTCTGTCGCCCTGCCGATTGTTGGGCAGAAATATCTTCCCAAACTGGGCAAGAAGAAAAGGGAGTGACCCCTTCATGGCGCAGATCACGCTATCGGCCCCTATCGATTTGCGCCATGACCTCCAAGTTCGCATGAGAAAAGAGAGCCGCTTTCGGGCGTGCTCTTTATAAAAGGAGACAAGCTTGTGGAACGCTATGCATTCAAAATGCAACTAAAACCGGGCGTGCAAGAAGAATACAAGAAACGTCACGATGAAATCTGGCCAGAGATGATCTCTGTGCTCAAGGAAGCCGGAGTGTCCGACTACACGATCTTTCTGGACGAAGAAACCGGGGAGCTCTTTGCTTTCCTGCGTCGGGAGGAAGCGCATCGGATGGATGCGTTGCCAAACAAGGAAATCGTCAGGAAGTGGTGGGACTGGAATGCCCCTCTCATGGAGGTCATGCCGGATAACGAGCCGGTGAGTGTGCCGCTAAAAGAGATGTTCCATCTTGAATAGCTTCCTCAAGCTCCAAACCATTTGAACCTAACGGCTGCATTTCGCCGATCTGACGCACTTTAAAAAATAGCTGCCTCCTGACCTCCGACATGCCTCTGCAACAGGCTCAAAACCCCACTCAAGCCATCAAGATACACACTCATTCAAAACGGGAGAACGAGTTGATATGCAACGCATGATTTTAAATGAAACATCTTACTTCGGAGCCGGCTGTCGATCAGAACTGGTAGGCGAGGTCAAGTGCCGTGGATTTTCCAAGGCCCTGATCGTCACAGACACCATTCTGGGCAAGGTCGGTGTCGTGAGCAAGATCACCGACATGCTTGATGAGGCCGGACTGGCCTATGAAATATTCGACAAGGTCATGCCGAACCCGACCATCGAAGTGGTCAAGGACGGTATTGCGGCCTTCAAGGCTTGTGGCGCAGACTATCTCATCGCCATCGGTGGCGGTTCACCTCAGGACACGTCCAAAGCCATAGGCATTGTCGTCAACAACCCCGAATTTGAAGATATTCGTAGTCTTGAAGGGGTTGCGCCAACCAAAAAACCAAGCGTTCCGATCATTGCTCTGGCGACAACAGCGGGAACGGCGGCTGAAGTGACCATCAACTATGTCATCACCGATGTCGAGAAACGCCGTAAATTTGTATGCGTTGATCCGCATGATATTCCGATTGTGGCAATCATCGATAGCGAGCTGATGGAAAGCATGCCTGTTTCGCTCAAGGCCGCAACCGGTATGGATGCCCTTACCCATGCGATTGAAGGTTATATCACGCTCGGTGCCTGGGAGCTGACCGATGCCTTGCATCTCAAGGCCATCGAAGTCATCGCCAAGTCCCTGCGCGCCTCCTGCTCGGGAGATGCTGCTGGCGTTGAAGGTATGGCGCTTGGGCAATATATCGCCGGTATGGGCTTTTCAAATGTGGGCTTGGGGCTGGTGCATGGGATGGCGCATCCACTCGGTGCTTTCTATGATACACCCCATGGCGTGGCAAACGCCATTCTGCTGCCGACATTGATGTCCTACAATGCCGACTTTACTGGCGAAAAATATCGTGCGATCGCGACAGCTATGGGCATCAAGGGCGTTGAAACCATGACACTTGAAGATGCCCGCAAAGCGGCTGTTGATGCGGTTCAGCAATTGTCTGTTGACGTGAAAATTCCCACCAAGCTCACCGATGTTGGTGCCAAAGCTGAAGATATCGATGCGTTGGCGGAGGCTGCCATGGCGGATGTTTGCACCGGAGGCAATCCGCGTGAGGCCAAGCTCGAAGAAGTAAAAGAGCTCTATCGCTCCTTGATGTGAGTTCTTCGATAAAGTGATGAGGATGCTGGCAAGAATTGATTTCCGGCCAGCATACCTCAATCAAGGACACGCAAAAAAACGCTGTCAAAAGAAACCGGAACAGCCCTGATCGCGTTAGCTGAAAAATACATCATCAGCGTTTTTGAGCGAACAGGAATTTCCGTCCGGGTCAATGAACCGGCCAATAGTCCCCCAATCATAGCGCACAATTTCCACATCGATACCCTTGCTAGAAAGCAGCTCTGCGGCACCCTCGACATCGTCCACATTGAACCTGAGGGAAGTCGGGTTCTCGGTAACTGTTTTGCGTGAAGATTTGGCCACGCCCCCATCCTCGATCATCAGATAGCAGGATCCAAAATGGAGGCAACATAGGGCTTCCTTCTCAAACCAAACAGGCAGTTCGAGTTTATCCCGATAGAATTTCACACAATCGTCAAACCGCTCGGTAAAGAGGATGAGTCCAGGTGTCACCAAGTGATCCGTGAAGGTGCGGTCGCGGTTGGTTTCTTTAAGGTCCAATGTCATAGAGCTTTCCTCAACAATAAAGTGATGAGATGGGAGATAGCATAAGGAGCAACCAGCGACCCATTCAATTCCGGCATTCGATCAAATTTGGCGTGGATTGGAGCGATCTCGCCAACCTTATCCAAAATGTGTAAACTTGAGTATAACACTCTTGATTTGAGAATGGATTGCTTGTAGGTGGTAACCTGAATTTGATATTCATAATTAGGAAGCATCATGTCCATCAGGTCTGTCACTCTTATAGCAACTGCGACACTTGCGATCGCGTGTTCATCCTCCTACGCAGCATCAACGTCATATCCTCTGACCATCGAAAATTGTGGTCAGGCTGTCACGTTCGAAAAGGCCCCCCAGAATGCTGTGGCTCTTGGGCAGAACAGCGCTGAGATCATGCTGCTGCTCGGCCTTGAGGACCGCATGGCGGGAACCGCTTTCTGGCCAAACAAGGTATTGCCTGAACTGGCCGACGCCAACAGCAAAGTCGACTTGATTTCCGTCGAGTTTCCTTCTTTGGAAGCTGTGCTGTCAAAGCAGCCGGATTTCGTGGCAGCGATGCTGACCACCTTGCTTGGCCCCGACAGCAAGGTGGCCAAGCGAGAGGATTTTTCCGAGCTCGGCATTCCTTCCTATCTCTCCCCGAGTGCCTGCTCAACCACCCTTGATGCTGGTGATGCCTATGGCTCCCGCGATGCATTGTGGAGCATGGATCTGCTCTACAAGGAAATTGAAGATCTGTCACGGATCTTCGATGTGGCGGATCGCGGTCAGGCCTTGATCGAAGATTTCAAGGCACGAGAAGCTGCGCTGCGGACTGAATTCGCCGACCAGAAGGGTCTCACATTCTTGTTCTGGTTCTCCAGCTCATCACCCGCTGACGACGCCTATCTGGGCGGAGGGAACGGCCCTTCCGGCTATATTGCGGATATTCTTGGCGGATCAAATGCAATCCAGACCGAAGCCGACTGGCCGACGTTGGGGTGGGAAGGCATCATGGCAGCCAACCCCACCGTGTTTGTTGCCGCCCAAGTGGATCGGAACCGCTGGGATCTGGATACGGCTGAGAACAAGATCAAATTCCTCAAGTCCGATCCGACCGTCAGCCAGATGGACGCGGTCAGATCCGGACGCATCGTGGTTATGAGCGGTGCTGCGATGAATCCGAGCATTCGCACTCTTTATGGTGCTGAGCAGGTTGCCGAACAACTCAAAACGCTTGATCTGCCGTGACCAAACTAGACAATCCAGACATGGGGAAAGGGCGACTTTCCCTGTTTCTGGGCCTATCGATGATTGTCCTTGCTTTTGTCATCGCATTTGCGACGACAATTGGTGCTTATGACATCAGCTTGCGGACGGTGTTTCTGGCCATTTGCAATGAGCTTGGATTGACGAATGCCGATATTCCCCCCATCGAGCAAAGTGTGGTCTGGAGCCTGCGGCTGAGCCGTGCTCTCGTGGCGGCGCTGGCTGGTGCAGGGTTGGCCCTTTGTGGAGCCATCTTGCAGGCATTGTTGCGCAATGCGCTTGCGGAGCCATTTGTGCTTGGTATTTCTGCAGGTGCATCCACCGGTGCGGTTTGTGTCATCGTACTGGGGATTGGGGCAGGGACCCTGTCCTTGCAACTTGGTGCGTTTGCCGGGGCCTTTGCTGCATTCGGATTGGTCGCCTTGCTTTCGAATGGGGCAACCAGCGGGCCGAACCACACAATTCTGGCCGGTGTCGCCGCGTCACAGCTGTTTAATGCCCTGACCTCCTACATCGTCACCACCTCTGGGAATGCCCAGCAAGCACGGGACGTGATGTTCTGGCTCCTGGGGAGTTTTGGAGGGGTTCGCTGGGATGATTTTCATATTTTGCTGGTTGTTATCGTCATCAGTCTTGCGATTTGTATCTGGATGGGGCGTGCGCTGGATGCCTTTACATTTGGCGATGAGGATGCTGCGGCTCTGGGCGTACCGGTGGTGCGGATCCGTCTGATCCTGTTTGCGGTGACAGCCTTGATGACGGCAACCATTGTGAGCATGGTGGGGGCGATCGGCTTTGTCGGATTGGTGGTTCCCCATGCAGCACGTTTTGTTGTTGGGCCGATGCACTTGCGCCTGTTGCCTGCCTGTTCTGTTGTAGGGGCTATCTTCATGGTGATCGCCGATATTGCATCCCGCGTGGTCGCCGACCAGCAAACAGTTCCCATCGGGGTTGTTACAGCTCTTGTTGGCGTGCCTTTCTTTGCAATCATTCTATACCGTGCGAGGCCTCAGGCATGAGTGTAAAAGCCCAGAATCTCGTTTGGGGCGTCAAGCGCAGAGAGATCGTCCGCGATGTTTCCCTTGAAGTGAGCGAAGGGGAGACCCTCGGTCTCATCGGGCCAAATGGATCCGGCAAGTCTTCGCTGCTGCGCTTGCTCGCAGGTCTCAAATCCCCGCACTCCGGCCATGTGAAAATCAGCGACAGGGACATTGCCAAAGTGCCAAGACGCGCCTTGGCGCGTGAAGTCGCTTTTGTGCACCAGAATGCGGCGACAGACACCAATGTGACGGTGCGTGATGTGGTGCGCTTGGGTCGGACACCGCATCGCTCGGCCTTGTCCGGGTGGACGGATGCTGATGAAGCTGCCGTGGCAACCGCGCTTGAGCGCGTGGATATGACGAGCCTCAGCGGGCAGGCATGGCAAACCCTCTCAGGTGGCGAGCGCCAGCGTGTACATATTGCCAGAGCCTTGGCTCAGGACCCGAAAGTCATGTTTCTTGACGAGCCGACCAATCATCTTGATATCCATCACCAGATCGAGATCTTGCGTCTGGTGCGGGATCTCGACCTGACCAGCGTGATTGCCCTGCATGATCTCAATCTCGCAGCCATGTTCTGCGACCGGATCATGATCCTTGAAGGAGGAGCCTTGCACGCATGCGGCACGCCTCAAACGGTATTGACGGAAAAACTGATAAGGGATGTTTTCAGGGTCAATGCTGAAGTGAAACATGAAAGCGGAGCGCTGCATATCAGCTTTAGATCTTGTTAGCCTGTTCACGTCACCCCGCACGGCTTGTGGCCGCGCGGGGCAAGGGTTAGCTCAGAAAGGTCAAGATCGTATCATCGAACCGGTCTGCTTCTTCCAGTTGTGGCGTGTGAGCGCTATACTCAAAAAGCGCAAAGACCGGCTGGTTTTTCTCTGGTAGATAAGGAAACCATGTTTCCACCGGCGCAACCAGATGGTCATGTCTTCCCATACAGATCAAAAGTGGGCTCTTCATTTCCGACAATGCTTTATGGGTATCATAGTCGCGGAATGTTTCTCCCCATAAATGGTCAAAGATGGGCATGTTGACATGCACATCCTGCCAAAGGTCCCTCGCATCGAAATGCGGATCGAACCAACTCCGCGCCCCCATTCCAAGGCACATCCAGATGAATCTTTTTTCTGGCTCGGCCTCAATCTGTCGCGTCATCCATTCCAGATCTTGCTCCAGCCTTTTCTTGCGGTCAGGCGCTGCGAGCATCGCCCAGATGCGTTCTCCATGGGCCATGGTTTCCGGGTCCTGGTTTGGGCCCGTGCCCACGAGTACAGTCTTGCGCACCCGTTCCGGGCAGCGCCGAGCGAATTCCAGTGCCATATAGCCATGGCCTGAATGCCCAAGGATGTCTGTTTGAGCAAGACCAAGCGTTTGGCATAGAGCGGAGAGATCATCCATGATCGTCCCCAATGCGCAATCGCGTGTATGGATCGCTCTGTTGACCGGAGAGAAGCCACGGTGGTCAACAAAGATCAGTTTTCTCTTTGTGCGTAGATTTGCAGAAAAGGTGCGGGGGTAAAAAACATGGCTACCGATGATGAGCAAAGGGGCGCCATGCCCTTCAATCCTGTAGCCAAGTGTGTATCCATCACGTTGGATTTGCCCTTTATGAGCGTTAAATTTTTCCATAACAAATTATCCGCAAGAAGTGCTTTCTTGCGCTCCGATTTTAGTCGCTAAATGTCCAACCGGGACGAAGCTGAACGGTTGGCAATGAAGTCACTACAATCTTCGCTAACGGATAAGTTTCATGGGTATCTCTTGTCCAACTCTGAAGTTAAGTGCCAACTGGATACCGGCCTTCGAACGTCAGGTCAAGCCGGTATCACTATGCCCCTTTCCCATAAATTCTCCTAGGCTGGTGCGTTCCTTGTGTATGGTTTGGCTGTCGGCTGGTGCCTCGTCTCGCGATGTCATGCTGTAGTCTCGTGCGATCGCGGCAATTCTGAGATGATAGTCGGCAAAAACATGATCGCGCCCCGCGCTTTGAACGCGTCGATGCTCCGGCAGATTGCGCCAAGCGGCGACCGCCGCTTCATCCCGCCAAAAAGACAAGGAAAGCACCTTTTCCGGATCGTTGAGGCTCTGGAACCGCTCGATGGATAGAAAGCCATCCAGATCACTCAAAAGAGGGCGCAATTCTGCGGCCAGATTCAAATAGTCTGACCGCGCGCCTCCGGGCACCCAGGCTTCAAAAATGACAGCAATCATGATGCCGCTCCGTGGGGTGCCGAAGCAAGCTTGACGAACAGCCGGTTTTCCCGACGGATGAAGCCTTCGCGTTTGGCAAATTCGTAATTCTCCCGCCCCAGAGGATCCGCTGCCAAGCGGGCCCGATAGGCTTCATAGTCAGTCAACGACGGCAAGGAATACATACCATATGCCGTGGATGTGGAGCCTTCGTGCGGCGCAAAATAGCCGATTAGGTTGGCGCCGCAGCGTGGGATGCATTGCCCCCAGTTCCGTGCATATTCGGCAAAGAGCTCTTGTCGGTTGGGATCTATCTCATAGGTTATGACGCAGGTGATCATCGGTTTCTCCTTTTCACTCCGCGTCACCCTAGTCCATTGCCAAAGAGGAATGGTTCGATTACGATCGAACTATGAGAGAAGGTCCAGATATCGCCCGAGTTGCCGCATTGGTTGCGGATCCGGCGCGCAGCATGATGCTGATCGCGTTGATGGATGGCCGTGCCCTGACAGCAACCGAGTTGGCCGGATTTGGCGGCATTACCAAACAGACCGCCAGCAGTCATCTGGCAAAGCTGGTGGATGGAGAAATCCTCGTGGTCGAAGCTCAGGGCCGTCACCGCTATTTTCGTCTGGCCGGCTCTCATGTTGCCAGTTTGCTTGAGGCCTTGATGGTCTTTTCCAGTGATGCAGTGCCTCCATTGCATACGGGGCCACGCGATCCTTCCTTGCGCAAGGCACGGATCTGTTACGATCATCTAGCGGGCGAAATGGGCGTGCGCCTTTATGACAAGATGCTTGAAGAGAGCTGGCTAGATGGTGATCTTGCCGTCACTGATCTGGGCCGGTCCAGATTGATGGAAATCGGGCTGGATGTTGAAGCGCTTCCAGCTTCCAACCGACAGCTCTGTCGCTCATGTCTGGATTGGAGCCAGCGGCGGCACCATCTGGCGGGGCGCTTGGGGAAGGCGGTGTTGGATAGTCTTTTGGCAAAGCGTTGGGCGCGACGCGTCGCAGATTCGCGCGTTATCCGTTTCAGCCCGGAAGGAGAGCGCGGCTTTGCAAGTTGGCTAGGCTAAGCGGCAATGCATCGACGAGATCATCAAGAAAGCAGCCTGAATGCTTCTTTTGAATCAATAACCTCCCCCCAAAAAGGGGGAGGCCTTTTTTTCAAGAAATCTGGATCTTAGTACAGAACAGACTGGGCTTCCCCACCGTCAATATTGTCTTTGGTGACGAAAACAACACCGGTGTCGATTCTTTTGGAAACGGTCTCGCCTTTGAGCACTTGATCGACTGTCATCACGCCTTTGTAGCCCATTGCATAGGAAGACTGCACAATGATGCCGTCCAGCGTGCCGTCACGAACAAAATCTTGCAAAGTGGAATCGCCATCAAAGCCGATGGTTGCGATTTTGCCAGCGTAACCTTGCTGTTTGACAGCCCGGGCCATGCCAATGGCGGTTGGTTCATTTGAGCCGAAGATGCCGACCAGGTCTGAGTTGGAGGCCAGAACGTCAACGGTCTGGTTCAGAGCCTGTGCCATATCGGACTGGGAATAGAATGGCCCGATGACCGTATTGCCGGCTGCTTCAATGATATCCTTGAAGCCACCATCACGACCGATGGAACTCCCAACGCCTGGAACATAGGACATCATGGCAACTTTGCCTGTCTTGTCTCCCAGTTTTTCGATCATCTTGGAAGCGGCCAATTCACCTGCAGTGCGGTTGTCCGTTGCAAGGAAAGACTGGAAATATTTGTCGGCATTCTGAAGCGCAGAGTCGATGATGATCACCGGAATACCGCTCTCCCATGCCTTTTTCACGCTTGGGACCAGACCGACAGGGTCGGACGGAGCAAGCACGATGCCGGAGACTTTGCGGTTGATCGCATTTTCAACCATATTGACCTGCTCAACCACATCGGTTTCAGCTGCCGGGCCTTGGAAAGTTACCTCATAGTCTCCAAGCTCTTTGGCTGCATCGAGCGCGCCACCTTTTACATTCTGCCAGAAATTCGCATTTTCAGACTTAACGATAACCGCAATCTCTTTTTGCTGTGCCATGGCGGATCCTGCGCCAAATGCAACTGCTGCTCCCATGATTGTGGCCATTAAAAACTTCTTCATATTCTCTCTCCCATTGAATGAAGTTTCCCAATTTGTCTTTCTATAAAGCCGAGATTGTCTCAGCCCTTCTTCGCTTTTCCTTGGCGCAGCTGGTCAAATGCCACGGTGATCACAATCACACCGCCGATGATGATTTGCTGCACGAAGAATGAAACACCGTTCATATTCAGCCCGTTTCTCAGGACGCCGATGATGAAAGCACCGATCATGGTTCCGGGGATGGTTCCCACCCCGCCCATGAGAGAGGTGCCGCCGACAACCGCACTGGCAATCGCGTCAAGCTCATACATCACGCCGCCATTTGGCTGCGCGGTGACAAGGCGGGATGCCAGAACGATACCGGCAAGACCTGCCAAAGCACCCGAGGTGATGTAGGCAAATACCTTGACGCGATCAGCCTTGATGCCAGACAGGCGCGCTGCGTCTTCGTTTGACCCGATCGCATACAGATACCGGCCGATTTGCATTTTTCTCAGAATGAAAGTGAACATCAGGGCCAAGATCACCATCAGAACAACCGGATAGGGGATGCCGGGGAATGTGACATTCGGGAAGCCATTCGGCCCGATTTCCATGACCTTGAAAAAGGATCCGTTGCCCAGCACTGAATAGCTTTCAGGCAAACCGGAAACCGGCGCTGCGTTGGTGATGAAAAGTGCCACGCCGCGGGCCATCATCATCATGCCCAATGTGGCGATGAAAGGAGGCAACAGCAGTTTGGTCACAAAAATACCGCTCAGGAAGCCGCAGAAGCCACCAGTCAGGATGCCGACCAGCAGGCCAACCGGCACAGGGAAACCAGCTTTGACCGACAATGCGGAGACAACCCCGGAAAGGGCAACAACAGAGCCGATACTCAGATCAATGCCACCGGTCAGAATGACACAGGTCGCGCCGATACCAATGAAGGCAATCGTCGAGGTTTGAAGACCAATGGTCATGACGTTGTTGAGTGTCAAAAAGTGCGGGCTTACAGCTGCGAACACGATAAATAGGAAGACCAAGCCTCCGAGTGCTGCGAGTTTTTGCAGCATATCCTTTTGTTTATCTGTCATAACGACCTCTCGTTCCTATCAGGCGTTGAGCGACTGCGATTTGATGCCTGTTGCGTATTGCATGATTTCTTCCTGGCTGGTCTTCGCAGTTTCCAGAATTCCAGTCATCTTGCCCTCATGCATGACCATCACACGGTCGGACATGCCAAGAACTTCCATGAGTTCGGAAGAGATCATGATGACGCCCACGCCCTGTTTGGCGAGCTCATCAAGCAGTTCGTAGATTGCATATTTGGCACCCACGTCGATGCCACGCGTGGGTTCATCGAAAATCATGATCTTGGCATCCCGGAAGAGCCATTTTCCGATCACAACCTTCTGCTGATTGCCGCCGGACAGATTGCGAACAACCTGCTCGACCGACGGGGTCTTGATTTCCATCTTCTCGATGTAGGACTGGGCCGCCTCGACCTCTTTGGCGTGATCAATCACGGTGTAGCGGTTCGTGACCTTGTCCATAGAGGCCATGGTGACGTTGTCCCTCAGGGTCATCGTGACGGCGACACCGTTCAGCTTGCGGTCTTCGCTGAGATAGGCGACACCGTGTTTCACCGAGTCTGCAGGGCTGGAGATTGTGATCTTGTTGCCATGGAGATAGATCTCGCCCTGATCGAGCGGATCCGCACCGAAGATTGCACGCGCCAGCTCTGTTCGCTTGGCTCCGACGAGGCCGGTAATGCCAAGGATTTCACCTTTTTTCAAATCAAAGCTGACCGGCTGGAACACCCCAGTTCGGGCCGCATTGCGAACCGAGAAAATGACTTCGTCTTCCACCACCGATTGCTTTTTGGGGAAGTGGTTTTCGAAAGAGCGGCCCACCATATGCGCAATGATCTGATCCATCGTCAGGGAATGGAACGGGGCATCTGCCACATAGGTGCCATCGCGGAAAATCGTGATGTGGTCGCAGATCCTCTTGAGCTCTTCCATGCGGTGCGAGATATAGACAATGCACACGCCTTCCGATTTCAACCGCTCGACCAGGCCGAACAATTTCTCGATTTCACGTTCTGTCAGGGCCGATGTCGGCTCATCCATGATCAGAACTTCAACATCGAAAGAAAGCGCCTTGGCGATTTCGACCATTTGCTGCTTGGCAACAGACAAGGTGTGCACGATATCTGTCGGCTTCACATCAATGTCGAAAACCTCGAGCAGTCTGGCGGAGTCGCGTTCCATCTTCTTCTTGTCGATGATGCCCGCTTTTTTGGGCTCCCGCGCAAAGAAGATATTCTCGGCGACCGACAGGTGAGGGATGAGATTGAGCTCCTGAAAAATCATCGAGATGCCAGCCTCCTGGGCCTGCATCACGCCGTCAAAAGCTACGGTCTTTCCCTTGTAGACAATTTCGCCTTCGTTGAATTTGTAAACACCAAGCAGACCTTTCATCAAAGTCGACTTGCCGGCGCCATTCTCGCCCATAAGTGCGTGCACTTCTCCTTTGCGGAGTTGAAGCTGCACCCCCTTGAGCGCCTGAACACCGACAAACGACTTGGAGATATCCCGCATCGTCAGAATGGGTTCTTCCATTGGTTTCTCCTCATTGTTTCAGCGGTCAGACCGAAGCATCTACGACACCCTTTTTAAGGATGATGTTTCCGTATTTTCGCGTTGTGCCGGTTACGACCACACAGGAGGCGGAACGGGTTCGTTCATAAAATGCGAAACGGTCGATAAATGTGATTTCAGCGTCATTGGGAAGCGTTGCCGCATAGTCGGCAACCAGCCCGTCGGGCAGCGTGTCCCCTTCCACTGCGGCCATCATCACGACGTTGTCTTTGACATATTGATCAAGCTGCCAAAGCGGCATGATCGCGGCCAGAAGCGCCGTCACTTCCAGCCCATCGGCACGCAGAACCGTGTCGCTGAAGCTGTTGGCGGGGAAATGGGCATCCGAGAAGACGATCTCATCGCCATGCCCCATTTGATGAAGCATCATGAGCAGTTCTGGCGAGATGAGCGGACTTATGGTTTTGAGCATGGTCGTTTTATCCAGATATCAGCTATCAAGACTGCTGCGTCTGTGGCAGCGTCGTGACATAGCGAAGATTGAAATTCTCTCTGGCCTGTGTGGCTGTCTCGTACAGGCCGGCTCCTTGCATGGCGAACATGGCCGCTCCCAAAACGGTCGTTTCCGGCTCTTCGAGTGTTTTGACCGGAACATTGAGTGCGTTGGCTTTGAGCTGGGTCCAGAAAGCGTTGCGTGCACCGCCTCCGACAAGGGTCAGTTCTGTCGTTTTGAATGCACCAACTTCTTCCAGAATGGTCAGGCTGTCCTTGAGGCGCCCGACCAGTCCTGTGAGGGCTGCGCGGAAAATAGCCCCGCGGTCGGCATCGAGCGATAGACCTCGCAGCATCCCTTGTCCGCCATTCTGGCTTGTCAGCAGGTCGGGATAGAAGGAAACACCCCGGCAATCTTCAGGGGCCTGCATCGCTTCGTGGATCATCACGTCATATTTCTCAGGGCCAGACAGCTCGCCAAACAGGGTGCGGGCAACCCACTCCACCACGGCGGATGCCAGATACTGGATTCCGGGATTATAATGGCCGCGCTCCACGTCCCATTCACAGGTAAAGGCTTGATCATAGATTGCTTTTGAAGGCAGCTTCACGCTCTCGCACCGCGCCATGAGGATCTCCCATGTGCCCGAGGAAAGAACCGGTTGACCGGGGGCTGCCCCTGCACCAAACACGGCAAATTGCGTGTCGTGCCCTGCCGAGACAACGGGCACACCGCAAGGCAGTCCCAGTGCTTCAGCTTCCTTTGGCAAAAGAGCTCCAATCACTTCGCCTGGATAGACAAAATCGGGAAAGAGCGAGCGATCAATTTGCAGAGTGCTCAGCATTTCCTCGCTCATGTTCTGCGCTTGCATGTCGGTCATTTGCGAGGTGCCCACCATCGTGGCGTCGGCAGTGGCCCTACCGGTCAGGCGATGGGTAAATAGTGAGCTGATGAATAGAAAATGCTTGGCCTGTTCGAGGATGTCAGACCGGTTTTCCTTCATCCAGATGAATTTGTTGAGCGTGTTGAAAGAGAAATGTCCCACACCACTGAGCGCAACAGCCCGATCAGGATCAATGTAACGGGCCATATGCTTCTGGGCGTCGATTGTGCGGGGGCACTTCCAGCTGATCACCGGATAGAGGAGGCTGCCCGCCTCATCAATGATTGTGCCATCCACTCCGAATGTGGTGACCGAGACCGCCTTGACCCGCTGAGCGCCGATTTCCGCGGCCACTTTTTGAGAGCATCGGCAGAATTTTTCATAGATGCCCTCAAACGGCCAATAGTGCCAATCGGCATGATCGGCATCGGGCTCTGTGACATTGGGCTCGGAGGAACGGGCAATGACCTTACCGCTGGTATCGACGGCAATGGCTCGCACATTCGTAGCACCACAGTCGAGGACTATGACAACATCTTCAGTCATGATTTAGCCAAAAATTTCGGACGATAAGGAAGGCGGGGAAATACACCCCGCCCGTTGTCGTAATTATCCGTAGAGCGGACCGTAGGTCTGGCAAGCGCGATAGTCCTGCCCTTCCTTATCCATACCGAATGCACTCCAGGCGCTGGGGCGGAACAAGGCGCCCTCATCGACATTGTGCATGCTAACGGGAATGCGAAGCATCGATGCCAGCGTCATGAAGTCACTGCCCACATGACCCACGGTCAGAACCCCGTGGTTTGCGCCCCAATTGGCCATGACCGAATAGACATCGCTGAAGGCACCTTCCCCTGTCAGCCGTGGCGCAAACCAGGTGGTTGGCCATGAATTGTCCGTTCTGTCATCAAGGGCTTTGTGCACCTCATCAGGCAGAGATACCGACCAGCCTTCTGCAATCTGCAGAGTTGGTCCCAATCCGTCGATCAGGTTGATACGGGACACGGTGAACGGCACACCGCCTTCGGTGAGAAACTTGCTTGAGAATCCGCCACCGCGGAAATATTCATGGACAGCAGCGCACCATTGCGTCGCCTTCATGCATTGGTTGATATCTTCTTGTGTGACATCCCAATGAGGTTTGATGGTCGGATTGCCCTTTTCATCGCGTTGGCGACAGCACCCGTCAAGCGCGGCAGAGCCGGAGTTGATCATATGGATGATGCCGTTCTCTGCGCGGCCTTCCAGTTTGTGCCCTGTGACGCGCTCCACCGAAGCGGGCGACCAGTAGGTGCGCACGTCTGCAAAGATTTGTGCCGTTCCGGTTAAACCAAAACCAAACAGCTGGGTGAGACCATTCAGGCAATCATTCTCTGTGGCCACGATCTTGGGAGCACGTGGACCGTTCCAGTCAAACGAGCTGTTGAGAATGGCCTCTGCAGTGTCGCCATTGGGATAATGGTCTGTCCAGTGCCGCTGGCCCTGAAAGCCTGCTGCTAGCGCATTGAACCCGAGTGCTTCTTCCTCAAAGCCCATTTCGGCCAGCTTGGGATTGCCCTGCATCATGTCTCTGATGATGATGGTCATCATCAGGCATTCATGCATGATCTTTTTCTTCTCTTCCGGTGTACGCTGCACGGTTTGCGGATTTTTGTCCGGGCCTTCGGTCATGTAACTTTCAGACCATTTGATCGCCAGCGCGAGTTCTTCGGGATCATAAATGCCTCTGTCCATACGCCGACGGATCTCGGTCATATCAACGCTCTGCACTTTCATGCCGAGATATTTTTCGAAGAATTTATGGTCAACGATGGAGCCTGCAATCCCCATGCTGACGCCGCCCAGCGACAGATAGCTCTGCCCTCTCAGGGTCGCAGCAACAAGGCCTGCCCGGGCAAACCGCAGCAGCTTTTCTTGCACATCGGCTGGAATGCTCTCGTCGTCGACATCTTGTACATCCTGTCCGTAGATAGAGAAGGCGGGCAAACCTTTGTAATTATGTGCAGCCAAAGCAGCCGCCAGATAAACAGCGCCGGGGCGCTCTGTGCCGTTGAAGCCCCAGATTGCCTTGGGGCGCGAAGGATGCATGTCGATCGTTTCGCTGCCATAGCACCAACATGGCGTAACAGTGATGGTCAGGCCGACATTCTCTCTTGCAAATTTCTCGTCACAAGCCGCGGTCTCAGCCAGCCCTGCAATGCATGTGTCAGCAATGACGCATTCCACAGGCTCGCCCGAGGCGTGGCGCAAGGAAGACACAAGGAAGGCGGCTGTCCGCTCGGCCATTCCCATTGTCTGAGCCTCTAGCGACTCCCTCACTCCCATTCTGCGGCCATCAATAGCCGGACGAATGCCTATTTTAGGAAGCATTCCCATAGTCTTCGACTCCCAATTTTACCGGAACGGACGCCATCGGCATCCATTCTCCTCCACCGGCCAACTCAAGAGGTCCAGAAACTTGCGCCCCTCAAGCGCGACCTTTATTCCCCGCTGGGCCCAAGATTCCTGCGAACCGACCCAACGACAGCCTCTTCACTCACAACACAATGGATGTGATCGATGGGGCTGATGAGCGTAAATCCTCCACGCTCGAATTTTGAACTGTCACACAAAAGCACGTTGCTAGAGCTGCAACGCAGCATTGCTTTCTTCACACCCGCATTGAGGGCGTTGCTGTCCCATGCGCCTTTATCCTGCTGGAAACCAACGCAGGAGAAGAAGCAAATATCAGCTTGAAAATCCAATATGTTGCCTACCGTAGTCGCGCCAAGAAACGCGCTGTATTTCTCGACATAGCGTCCACCAACACAAATCGTATTGATGGCAGGTTTGGTCACCAGATCGAACACGATCCGAATGGAATTCGTGATCACGGTGATATCCATGTTGGGCAGGGCCTGTGCGAGAAACCAGCTACTGGAACTGGGGTCGATCATCACGACATCCCCAGGCCTAATCAGTTCTACCGCCCGAGCAACCATGGCATTCTTGGCCAGGGAATTTTCGGTTTGGCGATGACCAAAGCTGCTAACGCTGGCATTGTCCTGCAAGGATTCCGCTCCACCATGAACCCGTTTCAGATAGCCAGCATCCTCCAGCGATCTCAAATCACGGCGAATGGTCTCCACCGCAACTCCAAATTGCTCAGCCAGCGTATGGACCGAAACAGATCCAACGTGATCCACGCGATTGACAATGTCTTTCAGACGACCCGTTAACATATGAACTCCTCTGATTGTGACTATAAACGGTCAAATACGGTCGGTATTGATCTATATCAAAACCGGCTCCATAATGTCGCACCAATGGCGCCGCATAATCAAGGAATTAGTTTATCTAGTTGAATTTGTTAACATAATTATCTTGTATATAGAATTATTAATTGTAGTTGCTGTTTTAACAACTAGAAAAGTTTGGCTTGTCGAGTTTCGATTCTTATGATAAATCAGCAATAAACGGTCAATTCGGTCAATAACGGGCATTTGCTAGTCAAGCCCGCTCCAACATCGCAGAGGCCACAACTATTTCGGGTCAATCTTGAACACGGAAAGAATGGAAAAGTCATTATGGACGTGAGCAACAATGCTCTGCGCGAGCAGATTGTAAATTCGTGCAAAAACATGAACGCCTCTGGCCTCAATCAAGGCACGGCAGGCAATATCAGCGTCAGGCAAGACAATGGCATGCTGATTACACCGTCGGGCATTGCTTATGACCAAATGGAAATCGACGATCTGGTTTTTGTCGATGACAATGGCGACTTTGACGAAAGCAAGATTCCTTCCAGTGAATGGCGCTTCCATCTTGCCTGTTACCATACACGTAAGGATATCAATGCGGTGGTGCATAACCACGCCATGTATTCCACGATCGTGTCTATTCTCAACAAGCCCATTCCCGCCATCCATTACATGATTGGGGCGGCAGGCGGAAACTCCATCCCCGTTGTCGATTATGCCACCTACGGCACGCCGGAACTCTCCAAGCTCGTTTCCGAAGGGGTAAAGAACAGCAAGGCGATCCTTCTTCGTCATCACGGCATGATCGCGACAGGCGACAGCCTGGACAAGGCCATGTGGCTCGCCGTCGAGGTCGAAGCGCTTGCCCAGATGTATGTGAACTTGCTGCAGATTACGGCCACCCCCGATTGCCTTCCGGATGAAGAGATCGCTGTTGTGCTGAAAAAGTTTGTCAATTACGGCCTGCGCGAGAAATAACATACGCCTTCGTGCCGCTGCCCTTCCTTGCAACTTCAACCACAGCAGATATGCATCATGAATAATCTCATATCAAAACGCTCCCTTGGCACCACAGGCATTGAGCTTAGCGAGCTTTCATTCGGCGTGAGCTCGCTGGGCAATCTCTATCGCGCGGTCTCCGATGAAGAGGCTGTTGATGTGCTGGATGCCGTCTGGAATGCGGGCATCCGCTATATGGATGTTGCGCCATATTATGGCTTCGGCCTTGCCGAAACCCGCCTGGGCCAGTATTTGCAAGGAAAACGGCACGAAGATTTTGTTGTCTCAACCAAGGTGGGGCGCATTCTGGAACCTGTTGATGCAGCGAACGTGCCCGACTTTGGCTTCGTTGATCCGCTTCAGAATTGCCCCCGGTTCGACTATAGTTATGATGGCATCATGCGCTCCTATGAGAGCAGTCTCGCAAGGATGCCAGACGCACCGATCAAGATTCTCTATATCCACGATATCGGTGAACTGACCCATGGCAAAGACGAAAACACACGCCATATCAGAGATTTGCTGAAAGGGGGCTTCAAGGCCCTTGATGAGTTGAAATCCACCACCGATGTTGACGCAATCGGCCTTGGGGTCAATGAGGTCGAGATATGCCTCACGCTGGCAAGCGAATATGATCTGGATGCCCTGCTGCTCGCAGGGCGCTACACATTGCTGGATCGTTCTGCTGAAACGCAGTTGCTTGATGTTTGCCGGAAACGGGATATCGGGCTTGTCATCGGAGGCGTGTTCAACTCTGGCATTCTGGCAACCGGCGCCGTTGAAGGCGCCTGTTATGATTATGAGCCTGCAACACCGGAAATCTGCAAGAAGGTCGATGCACTGGAAGCTGTTTGCCAGGACCATGGCGTCAAGCTGGCCTCCGCTTCCTTGCAGTTTGCGCTCCATTCAGATCTGGTTGCTTCGGTTCTGGTTGGCACAGGGCGCGCATCATCGGTGCAGCGTTCCGTTGATGGCATAAAGGAGCCCATTCCCGATGCGCTTTGGAGCCAATGTGACGAAATCGCAAGGAGTTGACTCATGATTGATGCCCATCAGCATTTCTGGAAACGATCCCGCGGCGATTATGACTGGCTCGCGGGCGAGAAGCCGGTCTTGCGCGATCACGATTATCTACCCCAAGATCTGTCGATGGAGCTGACGCGATGTGGCGTTGCGGGAAGCATCCTTGTTCAGGCCGCTGAAACAACTGCGGAAAGCCGTTTCATTCTTGATCTGGCAGCAAAGGCTGGCTGCATTCTGGGCGTTGTCTGCTGGCTTGATTTTGATGATCCGGACTGTCTGGATGTTCTTGATTCCTATCAAAAATCGGCCAAATTTGTTGGCATTCGTCCGGTCCTTCAGGGCATCAGCGACAAGGACTGGATCCTCGCCCCTCATCGCCTTGAAATCTTGATGGAACTCGCAGAGAGAGGTTTGACCTTTGATGCCCTGATCCAGCCGCGGCATCTGGGCGTTCTTGCCAAGGTGATCGAGGCCGTGCCGGATCTGAAAATCGTGATTGACCATGGCGCAAAGCCTTTTATCAAGAGCGGCGAAATCGAGCCTTGGGCATCAGAAATGCACGCGCTCTCACGCCATGGGACCCTTTGGTGCAAACTCTCCGGCCTCGTGACCGAAGCGGCTGAAAATTGGCAGCCAGAGCACCTGACACCTTATATGAGAGCCCTCTTTGAGGCCTTCGGCCCAGACAAGTTGATGTGGGGCAGCGATTGGCCGGTTGTCAAAAGCGCAAGTGATTATGCCCAGTGGCTCGAGATTGCCCGGCGCTTCATCGCGTCCTATGGCGAAGAGGCTCTGCGCAAGGTGTTTCACGACAATGCGGCGCGCTTCTATTCCGTTCCCAGATAGATCATAAAGCGCACCTTTCTGGAATTGGCAAAGATCTGTTTTGTAGCATCTCAGTCACCGCTATCGGAAGGGACGTTTTGAGCGGCTTGCAACACCCTTTGCGCGCTTTCATTATAGGATTTCGAAGAAAAGGGCCGGTAAAACCGGCCCTTCATATATTTTTGTGCCGCACCTAACCTCGGTGAGGTCAGGCTCCCGATCCGCCTGGCGAGGGCCAAGCGGCTGGTATTAGCAGCTGTAGTACATTGCGAATTCAACCGGATGCGGGGTGTGTTCGAACAGCTGGATTTCTTCTTCCTTCAGTTCGATGTAACCGTCGATCTGGTCTTTGGTGAATACGTCGCCAGCCAGCAGGAAGTCATGATCAGCCTTGAGGCATTCGATGGCTTCACGCAGGGAACCACAAACGGTCGGGATCCCTTCGAGCTCTTCTGTAGGCAGATCATACAGGTTCTTGTCCATTGCATCGCCCGGATGGATCTTGTTCTTGATGCCGTCAAGGCCAGCCATCAGCAGTGCGGAGAAGCAGAGATACGGGTTGGCAGACGGATCCGGGAAGCGCGCTTCAACGCGTTTTGCCTTTGGAGATTCGGTCCAGGGAATACGGATGCAGCCAGAACGGTTGCTTGCGGAATAGGCACGCAGAACCGGTGCTTCAAAGCCCGGGATCAGACGCTTGTAGGAGTTGGTCGATGGGTTGGTGAAAGCATTCAGGGTTTTTGCATGCTTCAGGATACCACCGATGAAATACAGGGCTTCGTCGGACAGATCAGCATATTTGTCGCCAGCAAAGAGCGGCTTGCCGTCTTTCCAGATGGACATGTTGCAATGCATGCCCGAGCCGTTGTCACCATAGATTGGCTTGGGCATGAAGGTGGCGGATTTGCCATATGCCTGTGCCACATTGTGAATGATATATTTGAATTTTTGCTGCTCGTCAGCCTGCTTGGTGAGGCTATCGAAAATCAGGCCCAGTTCGTGCTGGCAAGAGGCCACTTCGTGGTGATGCTTGTCAACCTTCATGCCGAGAGATTTCATGGTGGAAAGCATCTCGGAGCGGATGTCCTGAGCATAGTCGGTCGGGTTCACAGGGAAGTAGCCGCCTTTAACGCCCGGACGATGACCGGTGTTGCCGGTTTCATATTCGGAATCGGTGTTCCAGGAAGCGTCGATTGCGTCCACTTCGTAGGACACCTTGTTCATGCTGTTGGCAAAACGAACATCATCAAACAGGAAGAATTCAGCTTCCGGCCCCCAGTAAGACATGTCCCCGATGCCGGAGGCTTTCAGATAAGCTTCGGCTTTTTCTGCGGTGCCGCGCGGGTCGCGTTCGTAAGGCGCGCCGGTATCAGGCTCAACAACAGAACAGTGGATGCAGAGGGTTTTTTCTGCATAGAACGGATCGATGTAAGCGCTGTTGCAGTCTGGCATCAGCTTCATGTCAGAAGCTTCAATGGATTTCCAGCCGGCGATAGAGGAGCCGTCAAACATGAAGCCTTCTTCGAGGAAGTCTTCATCGACCTGGTCTTCAATAACGGTTACGTGCTGCAATTTACCGCGCGGGTCGGTAAAGCGGATGTCAACATATTTGACGTCCTGATCTGAGATCAATTTGACGATTTCAGCTGGTGTGCTCATTCCAGTATCCTTTTGTATCTGCCTTGCAATAAATTGAAGACCTTTTGTTCTTCGATCATCTATTGACCGCATTTTTAAAAGAGTTTTAGCCCGTCGGGCTTTCGGCTCTGGCTTCTGTAAGCCGGTATCAGATGGCGTCGTTGTCGGTTTCCCCGGTCCGAATGCGAATGGCTTGCTCAATAGTGGAAATGAAGATCTTGCCGTCGCCGATGCGGCCGGTCTGGGCTGCCTTCTGGATTGCTTCCACGGCATCATCGACCTGCTCTTCGGCGAGGATGACCTCGACCTTCACTTTGGGAAGGAAATCGACGACATATTCTGCGCCACGATATAGTTCGGTATGACCTTTCTGCCGGCCAAACCCTTTTGCTTCGATCACTGTGATACCCTGCAAACCAACTTCCTGCAGAGCCTCTTTGACGTCATCGAGTTTGAAAGGTTTGATAATTGCCTCGATCTTTTTCATGGTCTTTGCCTTTTTACAATTTCTGGAAAATGCGCAGTCTGTAGCATCTAATTCACAGTGTGGTCGCCGCTCACGTCCGGACAGCTCAGTGGGCGTAAATCAAGAAGCGCTGTGCCTGACGGACAGCCCAGGTTCCCTCTGACGAAAATGAGATTTTTCTCTATTCGCTGTATCTTTGCCTCCCCCAAACCAATCGGGTTTGGACGATCTCGCGAGAAGGTCGAAAAGACGCCATGCTCGATGTTGCTATCTGGCTGTTTGCTCTTGAGAACAGAGCGATCTGCCCTGCTAAGCCAATAGAGAATGGTTAGGTGACTGGCGGTATCAAGCCCAACGCTCCCCTCAAAGAAAACGGCATCAATCTCGATCATATAGGGACGCTCATAATCAGGATATGTGACGGGCATATCCTGCTCTCTGTCCAAAGTCCAAATTTTGCCAATTGGAGTCAGCTCAAATGGGTATGGTCTGCTATGGAACATCCGCTTTCTCCTTGATCTTGTTTTCATTCCCAACCAGTCCTTTGATAAGCGATACATTCAGGGAAAACGAAAAGGCCTAATAGGCTTTACTCAAGCGTTGCTTTTGCGGCGCTCGATCACGACGGCCTGATAGTTGGAAAACAGGATAATGGCGCCTCCAAACAAGACCCAAAGGTCGATGAGTTCACCATAGATATAGTATCCAACGACAGCTGCGATCGGTACGCGCAGGAAATCAATCGGAATAACGACGGATGCATCAAGGATCTTTAACGCCTGTGCCTGACAAAAATGCGCGCTCAGGGCGCCAGCACCTGCAAGAAGCATCCAAGGTGTTGCGCTGAAGCTGACCGGCTGCCAATCGGTTACGGCAAGCAGAAAACCGAGCGGCAATTGGATCAGTATCATCCAGACGACGATTGCGCCCGGGGAGCATTGCCGGGTGAGCTGCTTTACACAGATAAGAGAGAGGCCATACCCGGCCGCAGCCAGAAGCACCAGTGCGGAAGCAGGATCCATCATGCTGCTGCCGGGACGCACGATGACGAGGACTCCTATGAAGCCGCCAAGGGTGGCAAAGAGTCTGGGAATGGTCAGTTTTTCTTTCAGAAACAACCACGCGAAAAATGCGACCCAGATCGGCATTGTAAATTCCAGCGCAAAGACGGACGCCAACGGCAGGAACACAACACCAATTGTCCAGAAATACTGTGCGGTAAAGTGAACGATATTGCGGATGAAATGCAGGTGTAGCATTTTCATCTCGCGCACTTCTGGTAGGAGCTTTCGGGCCAATATCAGGATGATGAACAAACCGACGAGCGCACGAAAAAACAGCACCTGCCGAATGGATAGAGTTGCCGCCAACTCGCGGGAGCCAACGGACATGCCGATGAATGATGCCATACTAAGCGCCATCCAAAGCAACCCTCGCCCAAAATCCGAGCCATTCGCCGTCATGAACGACAAAAGCGATTTCTTCATGATTGATTGATCCCTATTCAAGGAACTTGTGTTCTGCCGGAGATAAGAATGGTCGCATCCATTCTTGCTATTTTGGAGGGGATTGGTTGGGTTGGTATACATCTTCGACGGTAAGGTGGCGAGTTTGGCCATCTCTTGTGCGCCAGTCTATCGACTGACCTTTCGAAAGGCCTATCAGCGCAACGCCTATCGGCGTCAGGATCGAAAGCCTGCCGCTTTCTATGTCGGCCATGCCCGGATAGACGAGGGAAACCAACCGGTTTGTCTCGGTATCGCTTGTGAAGCGCGCAAAGGACCCCATCCTCAATACATCGTCACTGATACGGTCATCGGGAACAATCGTGGCACGATCAAGTTCCATAAACAGTCTGTCTGTGACGGCGGGGATGCGATTTTCATTTTCTTCTGCCAGCAGATTGAGGCGTTCGAAATCGGTCTGGGAGATACAGATCTCGGGTTTCTGGAGTTCGGTCGTGCTCATAGCCATGCGCCTTCGTTGCTTGGCGCAAATGCGCAAGCATTTTTCCCATTGAGGTGGGACATATTTTTTGTGTCGGAAAATTGTCGCTAAACTGACGGAATAAACCGCTTACTGGCTCTTTGCCGCTACCCCACGACCGGGCGCGACGCTACCGGGCCGGGGGCTAACCACCTGCGATAAGGCACATACGTTTGAGAACGGTATTTGAGGTCTTGAGCGTCATGAATTCAATTTGGGCTGTCACAAAGCGGAAGTCAAGGCTTCAGCTTTGTGGCTCATGGGCCGGTTTGGTGAACCCGTCTCACTGAATGCGAGCATCGTTGCGCGTGATGACAGGGCATCTAATGCATTGATCTAATTGCATGTTATTTCTCTATTGGGGAAGTTTCCTTCTCATGACTGGCCTGCGAGCTGGAACGTTGAGATCCTTCGAGGACCCCGCCTTCACATAGATGTGATAAAGGCCTGCTCATGCATATATTGCTGATGGCGTTTCATGCCGGGATGGGTTGCCAATATAACTTGCTCAACTTCTATATATTCTTAGTTTAGAACATTATGTTTAAGTATTTTATAGAGCGAGTATTTACGTAAATCTATTTTACTAAGTACAATGGACTAGGTTTTGTTGAAATGTTTACGAAAAATTAACAAACATGGTTAATGAATTGTAAATATAAATTTAGCCAAAGTTGCGCAATTTCTGATCCACCAAACTATCAGGACCGTAACTTTTCATAGTCCTCCGGAGCTTGGGTGTTGGGCAGGCTCCAATTCTCAAATTGCGAGGAGATCGATTGCGATGTCCAATATTACTAAGAATTCCGTCACTGGAATTGGGGGTGATTATTCTCCCAGTGACACTGGATTGAATAAATCGGGATCATTCTTGTCTCGACTTAAAGTTGGTTCAAGAATTTATGCAGGTTTTGCTGCTGTTTTGGTTCTGCTTGTTTGCCTTGCCGGTTTTTCAATCAGTTCTTTCAAAGACCAGCAGCAAAGCTTTGTAACGTATAGCGATATGTCTGAAGACGCTTTACTGGTCAATAATCTCAAAGGCGCGGTATTAGCCTCGCAGTTGTCGCTGAAAGAGTTCTTCTCGACGTCTGCGGATGCTCAAAAGGCCCAGTTTAACGCAAAGTACAACAATATTTTGAAGCTCATGGGCAATGCGAAAGAAGAAATAAAAAACCCCACACGGGTCGCTTTGCTCGATAAAATCGGTTCATCTCTCGGTGATTATAAATCTGCCTTTGACAAGGTGGCTGCATTGGCTGATCGGCGCAACGATCTCGTTTATGAAAAGTTGGGTGTGGTTGGCATCAAAATTCGGGAGAATCTCTCAAATATTAGAGAAGGCGCCTTTGCCGCAAATGACTATGAGTCATCCAGTTTTGCAGGTACCGCCCAAGAGCATTTGCTGCTCGCCAGACTGTATGTCATGAAATATCTTGACGCCAACGATGCGGAATCGATGGAGCGCGCCTTGTCAGAGCTTTCTGCTTTGGAAGATGCGCTGACACAGCTCGATAGGAGTCTTGTCAATCCCCAACGGCGAGCGTTGCTGTCGCAGATTCAAAAAGACATTCCGAACTATCATCAGGCCGTGAAAGATCTGAACAAGGTAATTGTGGCGCGCAATGCAATCCGGGATGGAGAATTGAGTTCAGATGCAAAGGCAATTATGGAATCATCTGAGGCAATTGCAGACTCTGCCGGTGAGGATCAGACAAATCTGCAAAAAAGCGTAAATGCCAGCCTCAGCAGCGCTGAGTATCTGATGATCATCGTGAGTGCCTTTGCCTTGGTGGCAGGTCTCGTAGCTGCCTTCTTTATTGCTCGGGGTATTACCAAACCGGTTCTCAGCTTGACGAGTGCAATGGGCAAGCTCGCCAATCAGGATTATTCCACCATCGTTCCGGGGAGTGAAAGAGGGGATGAACTTGGGCAGATGGCTCGGGCGGTTGAGATCTTCAAGCAGAATGGAATACGTGCAAAAGAACTGGAAGCCGAGCAGCACGAGCAGGAAAAGCGAGCTGAAGAAGAAAAACGCAAAATGATGATGGATATGGCCGAAGAATTTGATACGCAAATTGGCTCCGTCGTCAATTCCGTTTCGGCTGCAGCAAGCCAATTGAATGCCAGCGCCAAATTGATGTCTGATGTGGCCGTGGAAACCGAACGTCAGGCAACCGAGGCTTCGGCAGCTTCCCAACAAACCTCCAGCAATGTTCAGACGGTTGCGACCGCCACAGAGGAAATGACCAGCACAATTTCGGAGATCTCGGTTCAGGTTGGCCATGCATCAAGGGCCTCCAGTGATGCCGTGGACAAGGTCAGTGCGACCAACGTACAAATGTCCACGCTGGCGGAAACGTCGTCCAAAATTGGTGAAGTCGTGGAAATGATTTCCAAGATTGCAGAGCAAACCAATCTTCTTGCACTGAATGCGACGATTGAATCTGCCCGCGCCGGGGAAGCTGGCAAAGGGTTCGCCGTGGTTGCTTCCGAGGTGAAAGCTCTGGCTGGTCAGACTGCAAAGGCAACAGAAGAAATTGCCCTGCAGATTAGCGAAATTCAGTCTGCAACCAATCAGGCTTCTACATCCATGCAGGATGTCAGCCAGGCCATTCAGCAAGTGAATGAAATCTCTGCGGCCATCGCTTCGGCCATGGAAGAGCAGACGGCTGCAACCAGCGAAATCTCCAACAGCATTCATCAAGCTGCGCAAGGGACGGAAATCGTCAATACCAGTGTAATGTCCGTGTCGAAAGCCTCTGAGGAGGCTGGGGCGGCATCTGGGCAAGTGATGTCGGCAGCCTCTGAGCTAGGGCAACAGTCAGCTATTCTGAAGACTGAGGTCGATAAGTTCATCGCTCAGGTGCGCGCTGGGTAAAAGCACTTTCACGCAATATCAAAAGAGGCTGCAGACAATAGTTTGCAGCCTCTTTTTATGCGCTTGGTGCTGGCTCGCGTGAGAGGACGGCCTCTTCCTCCCCAAAAAGGGATGCCATAATGTGGGCCTGATACGGTTTGTTTCCGCTTCTGGTGCGCTTTTAAGTGGCGCTGCTTGCAAGAGCCAAAGGGGCTCTTGCAACTCCATTGCTCATTCTATGAACTCAGCCTGTAGAAATCACAATTTTCCAATGAATATCAATTGATTGCTCGTGTTGTGTCGAGTGCTTCTCAGCGGCATAGCATTGTAAAAATGTAATATTGTTTGACAATCTTTCAATATGTCAATATTACATTGTTATCGATTTGGTTCGTATTCATGAGGATTTGGAGGATTAGCATCATGAAGAGATTTCTAAGCATGTCAGCACGTCTGATGGGAGCGACAGCCATCGCAGCATGTCTGGGAGGAGCAGCAATGGCCGCGCAGACATCCTTGACAATTGCTACGACCACGACGGCAGAATCCACGACCGGGGAGCTGATCAAACAGTTTGAGAATGATGTGCGCACCATGGGCAATGGTGACATTGACGTTGAGATTTTTTATTCAGGATCATTGGTCAAATCGTCTGAAACCTTCGATGCCGTGCGCAATGGCGTTGCCAGTTGCGATATGACCAACGGCAGCTATCAGACAGGGAAAGACCCTGCCTTCCAGTTTGTTGCTGACGTTATGGGCGGCTATGACAACCCGCTTCAGTTCATGTCATGGATCTATTATGGTGGCGGCAAGCAGGCCATCAACGAATTGTACAACAGCTACAACATGCAGTTTGTTGGCGCGTTCATGGGCGGTCAGGAATCGCTGGTCTCCTCGCGCCCTCTGAATGGTGTGAAGGATCTGGAAGGCTTCAAGTTCCGCTCTCCTCCGGGAATGGAATCCGAAATCTTTGCGTCTCTGGGTGCCAAACCCGTCGTGATGGATTTCAACGAAATCTTCACCGCGCTTGAAACCAAGATTATTGATGGTGCTGACGCATCCACGCTGACAAACAACTATCGTCTGGGCCTTTATGATGTGGTCAAGGAAACGACCTATCCTGGCTTCCATTCCATGTCTGCTGACCATCTGGCCTGCAACAAGGATGTTTGGGATGCCATGCCAGAGGCTCACCGCGCCATTCTCGAAACCGCCATGCAGAAGCTGTCCATGAACCTGATGATGAAGACATTGGTTCTGAACGGTGAGGCAGCTGCCAAGTCGCCTGCGGCTGGTGTGACGCTTCATGATTGGTCTGCGGAAGATCGTGCAGTCTTCCGCGCGGCTGCAAAAGCGCGTTGGTTGGAATGGGCGAAAAAGACCCCTGAAACCGATAAGCTTGTTAAGAGCCACATCGAGTTTCTCGATCGTATCGGTCTGGGTGGAGAGAAGTAGCCGGCTGCTATTCTCTGTTCGGTTGGCTTCCTGAGTTCAGGTTGGAAGCCAGCCGGGCCTGACCTGGTGGTGTTTCTATCATGCCGGAATTTGCAATGTTGTGGTCTGCAAGTAAGCATTGTATTGATCTTCAGTCTACTGTTTGGAGTTTAAGCTGACTCCTGTAAGATTGAAGATTACCGAAATGATGGTGAGGGAACATGTCCAAAGTTACTAAGCAGAAATTGGCGATCAATCCTGCAGCTGCGCCGTTGCCACGCTATCGCGTTGTGGCTGACCAGATCGCTGAGCTTATTCGACAGGGCGCGCTCGAGCCAGGACAAAAGATGCCACCGGATGTGGAATTGGTGGAGCTGCTGCAGGTCAGTCGCCCCACCATTCGCGAGGCCATGATCTCTCTGGAAATGATGGGATATGTGGAAACACGATTTGGATATGGAGCCTTTGTTGCGCAGCGATTGCCATCCAAGGGACTGGGGCTGATCGACGATTGTAGCTTTTCCGAGCTCGTTGAGGCGCGTTACTGGTTCGAGGCTGATATCGCTGCTGTTGCTGCACTGACGATTTCTGCGGAAGCGATCGCTGAATTGCGTGACATTCTGCAAAAGATGAAAGAACCCGATCTGCCTGTTCAGGAGCTGGACACGTATGATGCGAACTTTCATCTCGGGATCGCCCAGGCAACGCAAAACAACATGTTCATATCCATCATGGACCAGATCTGGAGTGTACGCGAGAGGTTCCCGAACTGGGCCCGTATCCGACGCCAGATTCTGGGCGTCAAAGAAAATATCGTGGCCGTGCAAAAAGAGCATGAAGTCATTCTGGAGGCGCTTGAAGCGCATGACCCTGTTGCCGCTCGTCGAGCCATGCAGGTTCATTGCAAGAATTTCGGTGTTCCTTTCCTTGAGGAAGGGTTGGAAGGAAAAAGTGCATCCGACAAGGATGACATTGTCCTTACAATCATGAACCGGTTGCACTCTATGGAAGACTTGAAAGAGGAGTGATCGCAGCACCTGAAAAGCGGAACCCAGGTTCTGCTTCTGCGACCGTCCGTCATTGGCTGGAAACAGGGCCTTTCCGGGTCTGCTCATTGCCAAACAGGAGGAATGTGAGATGGAAAGCTCTCACAAGGACGTTAAGAAAAAACGGTCGCCGATTGATTATGCGTCTTCTCTTTTGGGAAGCATCAGCATGTGGGGCGTGCCTGTTGTTGTCTGTGTGATCTTCTATGAAGTCACGATGCGTTATGTTTTCGTCAGCCCCACCTTGTGGGCAAATGAGCTGTCTCTCTGGATTTGCGGGGCTGTCTATCTGCTTGCTGGCGTCTATGCCATGCGCAAGCGCGCTCATATCCGGATCACAGTGATCTATGATATTGCTCCGCGCTGGTTGCAGCATGTGTTCGATGTCATATCGGTGGCGCTTCTTGGCATATATGTGATGGCGCTGGTCTGGGGCAGCTACACGGATGCGGTCCGCAAGCTGATTTCCTGGGAGACCTTCGGAACCGCTTGGGATCCTCCCATTCCGGCGACGCTCAAGCCTTTGCTGCTGATCGCCTTCGTACTGATGCTGGTACAAGCGATTTCTAATCTGATCATGGACTGGAAAGACGGCGAAGGCGAAAGCTGAGCCTCGCCGCTCTCCCACTCATTCAAATCAAATTCAGAAGACCTCTTCGGGACCGCCTATTCATGCCTTTTGAAAAGGTTGCGGCAGTCAGCAGGAAAGCTGTGTCTTCACATCAAAGGAGCCAGAGCTATGGATGCGGGATTAATCTCGGCCGTATTGCTAATGGGAATGTTGTTTCTTCTAGCGATCGGTATGCCACTAGCATTTGCATCCGGCCTACTCGCCGTTGCCGTCATGGCGATGAAGTTTGGCGTTGGAATGCTCTTCAGTCACTTTGGCATGGGGCCACTTAATATTCTGGCGCAACGCATTTATGGGGTCCTGACCAACTATGCGCTGATTTCCGTGCCGCTTTTTATCTTCATGGCCTTGATGCTCGAGCGATCGGGCATCGCCAAGGATATGTATAGCAGCCTTAATATGTGGCTTTCGCGAACCCGGGGCGGGATCGCTATCGTCACCTCTATCATGGCGATTGTCATGGCCGCCATGTCCGGCATTATCGGTGGCGAAGTGGTCTTGCTGGGCCTTATCGCGCTGCCGCAGATGCTGCGACTTGGTTATAACCAGAGCCTTGCCATCGGCACCATTTGTGCCAGCGGTACCCTTGGAACAATGATCCCCCCGTCGATCGTTCTCATCATGTATGGGCTGGTCACGGAAACATCGATCCATTCCCTGTTCAAGGCAGCCTTCTTTCCGGGCTTCATGCTCGGTGGGTTCTATATCATCTATATCATCATCCGCACCCGCCTCAATCCATCACTGGCACCATTGCCTGAACTGGACGAAAAGCAGCTTGTCGGAATTGAGAAAACCAAATGCTTCGTCACATTGCTTGGCTGGATGCTGGCTGTATGGGGCGCCGGGCGTCTGGCTCATGGGGCTGCAATCGAAATCCAGAATGCTTTTGGCGGTCTGCGCCCTGAGGAATATCTGCCTTATTCAATGCAGGAACACCTGATGTCCCTTGGTGCTCTGCTCATTGGCTGGCTCGGAACCCGGCTGGCCTTTGGTCAGGCGATCATCGCTGAAACCTGGCGCATGTCCAAAGGCCTTGTCGCGCCGTTCATTATCGTGGGCGTGGTTCTGGGCTCGATCTATGGCGGTATCACCGGTATCACGGAAGCTGCTGGCATGGGCTCGATCATCGTCCTGATCATCGTGGCCGTCCGCAAGGAACTGAACTTCAATCTGATCCGGCAGGCCGCGAGCCAGACCTTTGTTTCAACCGGTTCCATCCTGTCGATCACCATGGGTGCCACGGCTCTGGCTGGCGCCTATACCATGGCGGGCGGTCCCACCTATATCGCCAATCTCATCATCGGTGCAGATATGCCGACCTACGGCGTCCTGCTGATCATGATGGTGATCTTCCTGTTCCTGGGGGCCTTCATGGACTGGGTTGGCATCGTTCTGCTGGTCATGCCGGTTTTCCTGCCGATCATTGTCGAGCTGCCCCGCGCTGAACTGGGACTTCTCGGGCCCATGGTCGATCACGCATCCCTCGTGCCGATCTGGTTCGGTGTGGTCTTTACCGTGGCGATGCAGGTTGCGTTCCTGTCGCCTCCGTTTGGTCCGGCTGCTTTCTTTCTCAAGTCGGTTGCGCCTCCGCACATCACCTTGCCTGACATTTTTAAGGGCTTCATCCCCTTTATCGGAATTCAGGTTCTGGTTCTGCTGCTGGTGCTCTTCTTCCCTGAGCTGACAATGGTCTTTCTCTAGGTATCCCCAATATGTTGGGCCGGTCTGAATGCATCGGTCCAACTCTGTCCGCCGCCCGAGCGGTCAGACTGCCCTTTTCTAATGAGGTATAAAATGGCAACCAAAATTACAAATGTCGTTGTACGCGATATCCGCTTCCCAACGTCGCGCAATCTTGATGGCTCTGACGCCATGAATGCAATCTCCGACTATTCGGCAACCTATGTGACGCTCCAGACCGATAGCGATCTGGAAGGCTCGGGCCTCACTTTCACCATTGGTCGGGGCAACGATCTGTGCGTTGTCGCTGCGCGTGAATTGGCGGAAATGTTCGTCATAGGTCAGACTCTGGAAGACATCACTGCCGACTTCGGTGCCTTCTGGCACAAGCTGGTGGCTGGGGACTGTCAGTTGCGTTGGGTTGGTCCTGAAAAGGGGTTGGTTCATCTGGCAACCGCTGCGCTCGTCAACGCCCTCTGGGACATGTGGGCCAAATCGCAGGGCAAACCGGTCTGGAAAATGCTGGTCGACATGAGCCCGGAAGAGCTGGTGCGTTGCGTAGACTTTACCTACATTTCCGACATTCTGACCCCATATGAAGCAATCGGCCTTCTGCGCAAGGCACAGCCGGGCAAGGCTGCACGCGAAGCGGAAATGCTTGAAAAGGGCTTCCCGGGATACACCACAGCAGCGGGCTGGCTTGGCTATTCGGAAGAAAAAATGCGCCGTCTGGCGCGTGAAGCTGTCGCGGATGGCTGGACCCATCTTAAGCAGAAGATTGGTGCGGATATCGAGCAGGATGTCCGCCGCGCCCAGATTCTGAGAGAGGAACTGGGGTGGGATCGTCACCTGATGATGGACGCCAACCAGAATTGGGATGTGGATCTGGCGGTCGAGAATATGCGTCGTCTGGCCGAATTCAACCCGCTCTGGATTGAAGAGCCCACCAGCCCGGACGATGTTCTTGGCCACCGCGCCATCAAGGATCGTATCAGCCCAATTGGTATCGCAACCGGCGAGCATGCTCACAACCGTGTCATGTTCAAGCAGTTCTTCCAGGCTGGCGCCATGGATTTCTGCCAGCTTGATCCGGCGCGCCTTGGGGGCGTCAATGAAGTGCTGGCCGTGTTGCTCATGGCTGCGAAATTCGGTGTGCCTGTCTGTCCGCATGGCGGCGGGGTAGGGCTCTGCCAGTATTCTCTCAATATCGTGCTGTTCGATTATATCGCAGTGACAGGCAATCTTGAAAACCGGGTGCTCGAATATGTCGATCACCTTCATGAGAATTTCAAGGAACCGCTTACCGTGAAGAAGGGGCGCTACTATCCGAACCCGCTTCCAGGCTACGGGGCAACCATGAAAGCGGATTCGCTGGATCGGTTCGAGTTCCCCAATGGTGCCGAATGGGCAGAAGAAGCCAAATAGGCCAAACGCAATAGCCAAAAATAATAAAACGGGTGGAGGGGCTCCCTCTCCATCCTTTATCCGGAGCATCAGGGAAGACTACCTGATGAACAACCGGCATCTGTGATAGCGACGTGAGCGCCCATCGCGGCTTGAAACCGTAAGCCCGGTTGCTGCGCATTCCAAGGCGCAAAGCCTTGGGGGGTGATCCTTGAGCCAATCGACGAACTCAATGCCGATCAGCCGTTGCGCCTCTCTAGCGGATGACTGAAATCCTTATACGGAATTTCCCCCTCCCTCCTGGAGTGTCAACATGTCGGCTTGGTAGGTATGAGCAGATCCTGTCGAGCCGATATGTTGACTTGGGGGTGAAACACGCGCTAAAGCCCCTTTTCCTGCATATATTCAGATTGGATCGGCGATCTCTCCGGTTGAAAGGCTGTCGAGCAGTGTGCGCGGTGGCTGCCGGTAAAAACGCTTCGTAAAGCCAGGATTCGACCTTCACATTATATATAGTGCCCACTTTGATTGCCGGATGGCCCGGTCAATCGACTACGTGGACATTCTGCGATTGCCGTTTCGCGCATCTTTGCCGTGCTCACGGGAGGCATCAACACGCCAATTGATGAAGCCCTGCGGGTCAGCGGAAGCCGTCTGCTTGCATATGAACGGCGCAGGATGGTCTGGAAGACCCGATGTGTGGGGTTGATCATAAATGTAATATAATAATCAATAACGATCCCAAATATGATCTTTTTTGTGTGAAATGAATGAGTATAAGTAGTTTAACTGATGGATATTGAGCGTTTATCGACTTATTGTGATCGGTAACGAAATTTCTGATCTCTTGATATTGGAGGCATTCAGCCTGCACGGCCAAGATACAGCATTGCAGACTGGCAAGGGATCGGAGTTGTGGAGGAATGAGATGTCCGTTGAAAGACCGTGCGTCGGAGTTGTTGCCTTGGGCAGGCCGACTTTTGATGTTCCCTATGCAGAAGAAATTCTGGCCAAGGCTTGGCAAAATCTCGAAAAACTGGATGTTGAGCTGGTTGGAAAGCCCCAGCTGTTGTTTGATGCGGAGGCAGTGCTGGCCGCTTTGCCACATCTCAAAGCCCGCAAACTTGACATGCTGCTATTGCTGCAAGTGACATTCACCGATGCTACTATGACCGTGGAGCTCGGTAAAGAAATTGATGCGCCTCTGGTTATGTGGTCCTTCCCGGAAGCGCGCACCGGTGGCCGCTTGCGTCTCAATTCATTTTGCGGGGTCAATCTGGCCAGCCATGCATTGAGTCGCAATAATCTCGGTATCGACTATATTCATGATGTACCCGACAGCACCGCTGCACGTGAGCAGCTTATGGTTCTGGCGCGCGCGGGTGCCGTGGTCAACGATCTGAATGGCGCACGCATGAAGCTGGTGGGGCACCATCCCGATGGCTTCGATGCTTGCAACTTCAAGGCCGAGCAGCTCAAGGAGACTTTCGGCGTCGAAGTGGACCAAACCCCGATCCTCGATTTCATCAATGAAGTCAAGAAACTGCCAGATTCGGTCTCCGATGCGCCTTATGAACGGCGCGCCAAGGATTTCCCCAATCTTTCCGAGCTCGATCAGGATGCAACCCGCAAGACCCTGAAGGTCTATTCCAAGCTGCGTCAGGATGCCGATGACAACGGCTATAAAGGCATTGCTGTGCGCTGCTGGCCTGATTTTTTCACCGAATATGGATGCGCGGCTTGTGGTGCGTTGGCCTTGCTCAATGAAGACCACACCCCCGGTGGTTGCGAAGCGGACATGCTTGGCGTGCTCACCTCTGTCGTGTTGCAGAATGCCTCTGGCGGCAGTGTCTTCAATACCGATCTTGTTGACGTCAATATCGAGGATGACACCATCGTCTTCTGGCATTGCGGACAGGCACCGATCGATATGGCAGACAGGGATCAGCCCATTCAGGGAACGATCCATTCCAACCGCAAATTGCCGCTTCTGTCCGAATTTGCCCTCAAACCCGGACGCATTACGGTTGCCCGCTTCTCTCAGGGGCATGAAAAACTGCGCCTCGTTCTGGCTGGGGCTGAAATGATCAAAGCGCCGCTTGCCTTCTCCGGCACGGCAGGAACGGCCAAGCCGGATATTCCTGTGGCTGATTTCCTTGATCGCATGATTTCCGAAGGCCTTGAGCATCACACCGCACTGACTTATGGCGATCATCGTCCGGTTTTACGTGCGATTGCAAAGCGCCTTGGAATTGAAGTGGTTGAACTGACCTGATGCTGCCAACGCATGCCGGCACAGTGTGCCGACATGCGCTCCAGTCCGGATTTCTTTCAAACAGGAATGAAAATGATGTTGGCAACAATTGAAAAAGGCCTCAATGCCATCAATACGCCTTTGGGCAAGTTCGGCAGTTGGGTGGGGGGCTTGATGCTGGTCATCATGACCATCATCGTGCTGCTACAGGTGCTTTTCCGCTATATCCTGAATATGCCATTGAGCTGGACCGATGAAGCCTCGCGCTTTCTGATGATCTACATGACTTATCTGTGCCTGCCGCTGATCTATCTGCAGGACAAGAATATCGCCATGACCTTTTTGCTTGATGCTCTGCATGGCACCCGGATACGCCATCTGCTCATGGTCATGATTCATATACTTGCCATCCTCACATTTCTGGTTTGGATCAAGTTCGGCTACGACTTCTTCCTGCGCGGCACCAGCCATGCAGACAGCCTGCCGATCAAGATGAATGTCATCTATATTGCTCCGCCGCTTCTGATGGCCATCACGCTGCTTTCCGCTTTGCAGAAGATTGTTTCCGAGCTGCGTCAGTTTTTTCACTTCATACCAGCCGATGACGCGCCCAAAGCCTGACGGGCGAGGACGTAAACGAGGAAAATAGTTATGGTTTCTCCGATCTTTGCCGTTTATTTCCTGATCCTTCTGGTTATCGGCGTTCCGGTTCTTTTTGCGCTCGGGCTATCCCCGGCCATCGCCTTGTTGCAAGCTGACAAGGTGCTGTTCATGAACCTTCTCTATCAACGTCTATATGCAGGCCTGGACAATTTTCTGCTGCTCGCGCTGCCTTTCTTCATGCTGGCTGGCGAATTCATGGTCAACGGCGGTATCACCACACGCATCATCAGTTTCTCGCAGAAAATGGTGCAGCATATGCGCGGTGGGCTTGGTCACGTGGTAATCATTTCCGCCACCCTGTTTGGTGCTCTTACCGGCTCCTCTGTGGCGGCCACCTCCGCCATTGGCAATATGATGATCCCTGAGATGGAGCGCTTCAAATATGATCGCACCTATGCGGCTGCGATCACGGCCGCGGCGACAGTTCTGGGTACGATCATTCCTCCCAGCGGTATCATGCTGATTTATGCCTTTGTGATGAATACCTCGGTTGCGGCCATGTTCATGTCTGGCATTGTGCCCGGCCTGATCCTGTGCATTGCCCTCATGCTTGTGAACCGCTGGCAGATTTTGAAATATCCAGCCGTCGAGCAGTTTGAGCGTGCTCCGCGTGCCGAGCGCAGCGCGGCATTCAAGGCGGCGATTCTGCCACTGCTGACACCGGTCATTATTCTGGGCGGCATCTATGGGGGCATTTTCACGCCAACCGAAGCGGCGGCAGTGGCGGTCTTTTATGCCTTTGTCCTGTCCGTCTTCATCATGCGCATTTTGAAGCTCAAGGATGTGTTCCCGATGTTTGTGCGCATCGGCATCAATGCCGGCGCAATCCTGATCATTGTGGCCGCCGCCAGCGGGTTTGCATCGGCCATCTCCCTTTCCGGTGTGGCTGAACATATAACGAAGTTCTTCTATTCAGTGACGGACAATCCCTACCTGTTGTTCTTCATCATGAATATCTTCCTGTTCTTTGTCGGTATGTTCCTGGATGCCGGTCCGGCGATCCTGATCTTTGCGCCCATTCTGGCTCCGATCATGACCAATGTGGGCATCGACCCGATCCATTTCGGCGTTGTCATGGTGGTCAATCTGTCCATCGGGCTGGCAACGCCGCCGATGGGGCTGGTGCTCTTCGTGGCTTCCGGCGTGTCCGGTGTGCCGTTGCAGAAGATTTCCAAAGCGATCATTCCGTTCCTGTTAGCGGAAGCCATGGTGATCTTCATTATTTCGTTCTTCCCCTCACTCGTTATCGGCTTGCCGAAACTGCTTGGAATGATGTGAGCGGGCTTATGGAGGAGGCCGACAGTGAAAAGAGGAAGCTCTGTCGGCAAAACATTTACCAGTGGAGGTAACTTATGAATATCAAGGCACTCGGTCTGTCCATACTGACCGCCGGTCTGCTTACTGCCGCAGCGCAGGCCGCAGACTATAAACTGACGGTCCCGCATGTGACCAACATCGATAGCTACAATCATCAATCGCTTTTGGTGTTCAAGAATTTCGTTGAGAATCATTCCAACGGTGCGATCGAAGTCGACATCTATCCAAGTGGCCAGCTATGCGGCAATGCCCGCGAGTGCCTGTCCGGTGTTCAGTCTGGCATCTTTGACTATTTCCAGACCACCATCCCTGAACTGGCCAATTATTGGGCTCCGGTTGGCGCATTCGACCTGCCATATATGCTGCCCAGTGACCGGGTAGCCGAATGCGTCTATGACAATGAGGATTTCCTGTCTGAAGTGCGTTCCAATCTGCTCAAGGAGACGGGCAACCTGCGTCTGATGATGGTGTCCAACTCCGGCGGCTGGCGCAATTTTGCAACCACCGACAAGCAGATCAAATCCCCTGACGATATCAAGGGCTTGAAGATCCGTACGGTCCCTGCACCAACCCAGCAGGAATTGGTCAAGGCCCTTGGTGGTGCTCCGACCCCGATTTCCTGGCCAGAGGTTTATACCGCCCTTTCTACTGGCGTTGTTGACGGCACCAAGAATGGCATCGTCGATATCACCACCATGAAATTCGAGGAAAGCCTGAATTACATCATCCTTGATGGCCACGCCTATATGGGCGGTGTTTGGGTCATGAATAATGACCGCTTTGAAGCCTTCCCCGATGATCTCAAACGGGTCATCATCGATGGTGTTGCAGCCCAGAACCAGTTCCTGCGCGTTTATCCCAAATGGAAGGAATATGATGCGTACGAAACCTTCCGTAAGGCTGGCGGCACGGTTTACACGCCAACCCCTGAAGAAAAGAAGGCCTTCCAGGAAGCAACTGCACCGGTAAGAGATTTCTTCATCGATCAAGTCGGTGAACCGGGCAAGGAATGGCTGGACCGCTTTGAGAGTGAAATCAAATCTTGCGAAGCCAAGCTGGATGCAGATTTCATCAAGGCATCCGAGTAATCGTCTTTGAGGATGATGAAGGGGGCGTGCCCCCTTCATCTCTCACAATCCGAAAATCGTCAATATTTCAACAGCTCAAAGCGGCCTACCCTTCTGAATTCTGATTGCCGTCAGCATTCACAAGAGTAGATCGAGGGACAATCATATGAAATTCGAAAGATCCGAGACCGGTTTTATACTCTCGCACAAAGACCAGATCGTGCTGCGGCACTTTCATAGCTCACCCATCCTGTTTGTCGGCACAGGCAACGCCACCTACGATATGTATCGCGGCAATTTCGACATCAAGGACTATGTCAGCGAGCGCATTGCCTTGCGCTGCTTCGTGATCAAAGGTGACGGGCAGGCGGTTCGCATCGAGTTCCATTATGAAGGGGAACATCAGATTACGCTTTGTGCCGAGGAGACGCCGGAAGGCCGCCTCAAGATCGGGTTTCTTGATGCCAAAGAAGGCCTTAACAGAGTCTGGATCAGGCTTGATGCCAGCAAGGATGAAAAGATTTACGGCTGCGGCGAACAGCTCACCTACTTCAATCTCAGAGGTCACAATTTCCCGCTCTGGACTTCAGAGCCCGGCGTCGGGCGCAACAAGGCCAGTTACATCACCTGGCAGGCCGATGTCAAAGATCGGGCAGGGGGTGATTACTATAACACCAACTATCCGCAGCCGACCTTTGTCTCAAGCGAGCGCTATTTCGTGCATCTGCAAACCACGGCCTATGCCGATTTCGACTTCCGTCACTCAGACTTCCATGAATTGCAGTGCTGGGCCATTCCCGACTATCTGCTCTTTGATTGCGAGCAGAGCTTTCCGGCTCTGGTGCATAATATCTCCGGTCTATTCGGCACCCAGCCCGAGATGCCGGACTGGGTTCATGACGGTGTCATTCTGGGCATTCAGGGCGGCACCGAAACCACCCTTGAGAAATTGCACAAGGCCAAAGCCGCTGGCATCAAGGTGGCTGGTGCATGGTGTCAGGATTGGCAAGGCATCAAGATCACGTCCTTTGGCAAGCGCCTGCAATGGGACTGGCAGTGGAATCCGGAGCTCTACCCTGAACTCGATAGCAAGATCCATGAGTTGAAGCGCGAGGGTATTCGCTTTCTTGGCTATATCAATCCTTATGTGCTGGAAGATTTCCCGCTGTATCAAGAGGCTGCAAGCAAAGGCTATCTGGCAACCCGTCAGGACGGTTCCAAATATGTGGTCGATTTTGGAGAATTCTATTGCGGCGTGGTGGATTTCACCAAGCTCGAGGCCTGCGAATGGTATAAGGGCGTCATCAAGACCAACATGATCGATTTCGGTCTAGATGGCTGGATGGCTGACTTCGGCGAGTATCTGCCGACCGATTGCACCCTTGCCAATGGCAAGTCGGCAGAAATCGAGCATAACGACTGGCCACGTCGTTGGGCCAAGATCAACCACGAAGCCATCGAAGAGGCGGGCAAAACGGAAGAAATCCTGTTTTTCATGCGCGCTGGCTATACAGGCATTCAACGCTATTGCCACACTTTGTGGGCGGGCGATCAATGTGTGAACTGGAATATCGACGACGGCATGCCTTCCGTGATCAATGGTGCGCTGTCTTCAGGCCTGCTTGGCAATGGTATCCATCATTCGGACATTGGTGGTTACACCACATTGCATGGCATGAAACGGGATCGGGAACTGTTCATGCGTTGGGCTGAAATGGCGGCCTTCACCCCCATGATGCGCACCCATGAAGGCAACCGACCTGCCGACAATCACCAGTTTGACACGGACACAGAAACCCTTTGCCATCTTGCGCGCATGACGCGAATTTTCACTCACCTCAAGCCCTATATCAAGGCGGCCGTCAAAGAGAATGCCATGACCGGCATGCCGGTGCAGCGTCCACTCTTCATGCATTATGAGGACGACAGTCTGTCCTATGATGTTATGTATGAGTATCTGTTTGGCCGCGATCTGCTTGTGGCGCCGCTTTACGAGCAGGGCGCCACACAGCGCAAACTCTATCTGCCGCCGGATCAATGGATCCATATCTGGAGCGGGGCGCATTATCAAGGTGGCTGGATTGATGTGGATGCTCCCATTGGGAAGCCAGCCGTTTTTTATAGAGCGTCAAGCGCCGACACTGTGCTGTTTGCCAAGCTTCAGGACGCGGCCGAAGATTTGCTCTAGCGGGATGGGGCAGCGCAGCGCGGGTTTCCGCCAGGCTATGGATGGCTCCTGACCGTTTTGCCAAAAAGTTAAAACCCCTCTGGTCTTTCAAGGCCAGAGGGGTTTTTGCTTGCTTCTCCTCTTTGCGGTTCTTCCCAGACACTTTCCAAACGACTGACGGATCATCTCATCATCTCGCGTTTCTTGGAGACAATGGCGCAAGGGCAGGAAACCGGCCAAATAAAAAACCCCGACCCGCAAGGGTCAGGGTGCAGTTTGATCCAGCTATGTGGAGGAAAAAACTCGCGGGAGAACGAGGTCCAATTAAAAATCAGAAGCTTTTCCGCTGGAGCCAAACAGGCGAATTTTCTCTTTCACCTTTTCTTTCATCACGCGTTCGGCAGAGCCCAAAGAGTCTGCCAGAACGAAATCTTCTGGGCTTTCTTTCCAATAGGCCTGAGCGCCATAGGTGAAAGCTTGACGCAGCTCTGTATCAACATTGACTTTGGCAATACCAAGCTTGATGGCGCGTTCCACCTGCGCGTCCGGTACCCCTGAGCCGCCATGCATGACCAAAGGCTTCTGCACGATTTCCTTAATTTCCTTGATACGGTCGAAAGCCAGCTTGGGTTCAGCCTTATACATGCCATGGGCTGTGCCAATCGAAATGGCCAGATAGTCGAGATCGGTACGGTCAACAAATTCCTGTGCTTCGGCCACCGTGGTTATCATTGCATCGGCTTCATCTACGGCGATGTCATCTTCCACGCCACCAATCTTGCCGATTTCCCCTTCACAGCCGACGCCCAAAGCATGAGCGACTTCTGCCACGGTTTTGGTAATACGACAGTTTTCGTCAAAATCGAGGCCGGAGCCATCAAACATCAGGGAATGGAAGCCGATGCGCGCCGCTGCCATGGTTTGCGGGAACTGACGACTATGATCGAGGTGGATGGCAACCGGTGCAGTGATATGAGCCATGAAGGCGTCGACAATGGCCTTCATTTCATCAAGACCCATGGTGTTGATCACTTTTTGTCCGATCATCACCATGATAGGAGCCTGCTCTTCTTCGGCTGCCTTGAGAATAGCGCGGGTTGTTTCAGCATTGTGAACGCTGAAGGCGCCGATCGCATATCCATCTTTCCATGCGCGTTCAATCAGTTTTGTACCGGAAATATAGGCCATTCTGTTACCTCTTTTTACGCATCCCAAGGAAGTGCGCCGCGACAGCCGTCTTCTGTACTGCCAATGTCATATTGCTCTTTAGACAGATTATCAAAGTTTGATCGTTATCGAAAGTTTTTGCGTGCGATATTGGATGAAAAACAACATTGATGCACAAATATTTGTTGTAATCTACAAAATGTGGAGATTTTTCACCACGAGCATGATGCCGATGATCAAAAGCAGTGAATGGATAATGCCGTGATAGTTGATCTTGTAGGTATGCAGCAGGTGATAGGCGAACATGCCAAGGCTCATGCCGACGACAAAGGCCGGAAAGGCATAGGCCACGCGTTCCAGCACATAGGCATCCAGCAGGCCCTTGGTCCAGAATCCGGCAATGGCTCCCACCATCTGCAGCATGAAAAAGAACACCAGCGTCGATTTGACCTCATGGGCGCTCCATGGCTGCATGGAAGTGTAGGCGATGACAGGCGGGCCCGGTTCGCCAACGCTGGCACCAAGGGCGCCGGAAAAGAAGCCGGTTCCAAGTGTGATGGCAGGCGAGGTTTTTTTGAACAAAGGCGCACGGGAGAAAAGGGAATAAAGGCTGGAAAGGATCAGGACGGTGCCCATCGTGATCAAAATGGCCTCGCCAGGCAATCGCTTGAGCATATCCGCCCCGAGAAAAGAGCCTGGAAGGGAACCGATGAACAGGATCAGCCCGCTTTTCCATTTCACATGCTGTCGCATTTTCCAAACCAGCGGGAAGGTTACCAGCCAGCCAAAGATACCGGCGATTGGCACGGCTGCCTTGACGTCGACGGCCATGGAGAGAAGAGGCACGCTGACGAGCGCCAAACCGAAACCGGTTAATCCTTGCGTAAAGCCACCAAGCGCGATGATGGCCGATACGACGATAATTTCCATGAGCATGGGGATGTCCTGCCAAAAGGCGGCCGGAGATCATGCTGCAAAATGCGATCTCCGGCCTCTCGGGGGATGTTAGGCTTAGCGTGTGCCGAACCGATGGAGGGTCCGGTGATGATAGACGTCACCGGGATTGAGAACCGCATTGGGGAAATGCGACCGGTTCGGAGCATCGGGGAAGCCTTGGGTTTCAAGGCAAAGTCCGCCGAACGCCTCATATTTGTAGCCGTTTCGCCCGATCCATTCCTTGTTGGAAAGTTTGAAGGCATTGTAGAATTGGATGGCTGGTTGCGTCGTCATCACGGTCATATAGCGCCCGGATTTCGGCTCGTAGAGATCGGCTGCGAGTGTGTAGGCACCATCTGTCTGGTTTCCATGCAGGATGAAGCTGTTGTCGATGCCGCCATCTTCGACTTTCTTCATGTTGGCGCCAATTGCTGTCGGATTACGGAAATCAAATCCGGTCCCCTCCACGGAGCGAATTTCGCCAGTGGGGATCATTGTGTCTGAAACAGGCGTGTAGAAATCGGAATAGAGCGTCAGCTCATGATCTGCCACGCTGCCGCTATCATGGCCAGCCAGATTGTAATAGCTGTGGTTGACAAGATTGACGATGGTTGGCTGATCGCAGCTTGCCATGAAATCGTAGCAAAGGGCATTGTCTTCGCTCAGGCCAATCGTGTGGGTAACATTCAGAGTGCCAGGATAGCCGGATTCTCCGTCAGGAGAGACCCGATGGAAGTGAATGAGGATCGCATCCTTGCTTTCCTCCAGATCATAACCCCAGACAAACTTGTCAAACCCCTTGCTCCCCCCATGCAGATGCTGGCCTGTGGGGGCTTCGTTGGTTTCCAGCTGATAGGTTTTACTTCCGATGGAGAACTTGCCATCCTTGATGCGATTGGCAAAGCGCCCGGCGACCGCCCCAAAGAAGGGATGCCCGCCAAGATAGCGCTCAAGGGACTCGTAGCCCAGCACGACATCTGCCAACTGGCCATTCTTATCCGGCACCTCAATGTTGGTAACAATGCAGCCATAATTGGTGACCCGCATGGTCATGCCATTTTTGTTGGTCAGCGTGATGAGATCGACCCTTTTGCCGTCTACCGCGCCATAGGTTTCAATTGTCTTTTCCATGATATTTCTCCTGCGCCCACCTATTGCGCCTTGGTTTCAAGGCCGGACAAGGCGCGCACCTGTTCCAGAACCGCTGTCCAGTCCTGACGCCCACGTCCGGAAACGCGGCTGATATTGTAGAGCTCGCGAGAGGCAGCTCCCATCGGCATGGGCACGCCCACCTGATTGGCCAGATCAAGCGCGATGCCCAGATCCTTGTGGGCAAGATCAATCATGAAAGCAGGGGTAAGGTCGCCAGCCAGAACCTTGTTCGGCCAGGTCGTTGTGAAATGGCCCTTGCTAGCTGGGGTTCCGCCCATCACCGACATGGCTGTATCAAAGTCGAGGCCGATCTTCTCTGATAGGGCAATGGCTTCAGCAGAGAGGGCATTGAGCGCAATGCTCATATAATTGTTGATGATCTTGACCCGAATGCCTTTGCCCGGACCGCCGGCATCAACGGTTTCCGAGCCCATCAGATCAAAGAGGGGCTGTGCGCGAGCGATCTGATCCTTGGTGCCACCGGCCAGAATAAGCAACGTTCCTGTTACAGCATGGTCGGATGTCCGACCCACTGGCGCTTCCATCATTTCAATGCCTTTGGCAGCGAAATCCTTGATAAGAGCATCTGTTTCCAGCGGATGAATGGTCGACATGTCAATAACCAGAGCATCTTTGGGCATGGCAGACACAACGCCGCCGTCACCCAACAGCACATCGCGGACCAATGCTCCATTCGGCAGCATGGTGATGACAAATGCGACATCGCTACCAGCTTCTGCGGCAGAGGAGCATGCTACCGCCCCTTGCGCGGCCAGTTTGTCTACTGCATCCTTGTTGATGTCGAAAACCTTGAGCTGATTGCCCCCCTTGATCAGATTGGCAGCCATTGCGGCGCCCATCTGTCCCAGACCGATAAAACCGACAGTCGTCATACAGACCTCCCGTTTGAGCGAATTTGATCGTAATACAACATTTGTAACAAATATAGACAAATTACAACAGAAATAAGTTGTTTTATGGTCGTTTATGGTGATATTTTGGAGATAGAACGCCAAACTCAGAATACAAGCGCCTTCTATGCGCCGCAGATATAAGGAAACAAGCATGACCGTTGCATGCGTTGGCATTACCGTTCTTGACCGCGTATTCCGCGTTGAAAAACTCCCCGCCAAAGGGGGCAAATTTGTCGCCACGGACTATTTTGAAATTGGCGGAGGACCGGCAGCAACCGCTGCTGTTACGGTGGCGAGATTGGGGCTTCCTGTCGAATTTGTCGGGCGGGTCGGCTCTGATGATGTGGCTCAGGCAATCATCCGCGAATTCGATCATTATGGCGTTGGCAATCGCTTCACCCATGAGGTGCAAGATGCCACCTCGTCCTTTTCCGCGATCCTTGTTGACGACGAAGGAGAGCGGATGATCATTAACTACCAGGATAAAACCCTGAGCGCGGATCCAACATGGATGCAAAATGTTGATTTCGCAAAGTTCCAAACCGTCCTGTGCGATGTGCGCTGGCATGAGGGGGCAGCATATGCTCTGGAAATGGCGAAAAAAGCCAAGATACCCAGTGTGTTGGATGCAGATATCACGCCGCAGGATATCAGTGATCTGGTTGGTTTGGCCGATCATGTGGCGTTTTCCGAACCCGGGTTGGCGAAATTCGCACAAACAGATGATCTTTTGAGTGGATTGCGCCTTGCTCAAACAAGAACCGATGGTAAAGTCTATGTCACAGCGGGAGCGGATGGTTGCTATTGGTTGGAGAATGACACGATCCAGCATGCTTCGGGTTTCAAGGTGAATGTCCTTGATACGACCGGAGCCGGAGATGTGTTCCATGGGGCCTTTGCCTTTGCTCTGGCGCAGGGCATGGAAACGCGGGAAACCGTGCGTTTTGCCAGTGCCGTTGCTGCGTTGAAATGTACAAAATTTGGGGGGCGCGAAGGCATTCCGGATCTGGAAACCGTCAAGGCTTTTCTAGCTGCGAGCCACTAGGGGCGTCACTCCATAAAATCGAACAACCGGTTCTTTCCGATCAGGTGTCGGATAAAGATGGAGCCGCCTTGCAAGAACGGGAAAGAAGTCGCATGTCGGACGCAGTTATTGTTGGGACCCCTCGTCAGGACAAACTTCTTAGAGAAGTCAATGAGCGGGGCTATATCAGCGTAGAGGAATTGACCGAGCTGCTCGATGTGTCGGCGCAAACGATCCGGCGCGATATCAAAAAGCTCAGCGATCAAAAGCTTCTCATCCGTCACCATGGCGGCGCGGCCCGCAATTCCAGTGTCCTCAATCTTGATTACGCTGTCCGGCAAACATCTGAAACCGAGGAAAAAGAAGCCATAGGGGAGGCCATCGCCGCCCAGATCCCCGATAACAGCTCCGTCTTCATTTCCATTGGCACCACGACAGAGACAATCGCCAAGCATCTGTTGCACAAAACTGGACTACAGATCATCACCAACAGCTTGCGTGTTGCCAACGTGCTCTATCAAAACCCGGACTTCAATGTCATGGTGCCCTGCGGCAAACTGCGCAGCACCAACGGTGGCATTCTCGGTTCGACGGCGCTGGATTTCATCAACCATTTCCGCGTCGATTATCTGATCACCAGCTGCGGCTCGATTGACAGCGATGGCACTTTGCTTGATTACGAATTCAATGAAGTGATCATGGTGCAGAGCATGATGAAAACCGCGCGAAAGGTTTTCATCGCTGCAGATTCAACCAAATTCAGCACCACTGCCACCGTCGAGATGGGGCATATCAAGAATATTTCCGCTCTGTTTACGGACTCCCAGCCGCCCGCTGACATCCGCATGCAGCTAGAATTGAATGGCGTTAAATTATTTGTCTGTCCGTCATCTGATGGTTAGAAGCCGCAGCTTCTTGGCGATTATTCGGCGACTTCAGTTTGATTTCTAGCCAATCCAGCCCCATGGATTGGCGCATTGCGTTGATCTGCACCCGACCGGCGCAAGGCCCCAGAGCAATAGGGGCAGGGGCGCTCGATACGCCTCGCGCCAGCACGAAGATCACCAACGCGAGCACGAGAAGCAAAAGGATAAAGCCGACCATTCGCTTTGAAAGGCCTTCAGAAAGCTTCCCGACATGAGTCGTATTCCTCAAATATCAGCGCATCTTTTCAGACTGAAATATCAACCAAGACACGTTGGTTTGTCAGTACCCGCTCTTTTGATCTTTGCGCAAAACGTATGACTTTAAATTTTGATATGCGTTTGTCGCATATCTAGATTGAGCAATTTGATCTTTTCCAAACGAGGAAAAGAGCCCATATATAGTCCTGTAAGAAAAAGAAAAAACCGAATAGAAAAAGGAAATTATCATGAACCTCTTTAACCGCGCACTTGATAGAGTTATCGCTGCTCGTGAAGAACAGGCTCAGCGTTTTGTTGATGAATTCAATGCTGAACATGGCTATAACGTAGCTTCTGACATGTCGAACGATCTTCGCGGCTAATAGCTGCGAAGCTTCTCTTCTTGTTGCGGTGTTTATACTTGTAGCAAGCAGGAGAAGACCCTGACGGCAGGAGCAAAACCGTCTTAAAAAACTCCATAAAAACAAGCGGGCGCCAAGCCCGCTTTTTTCGTTTTTGATGCAGGGAACGCTATTAAGGCTCTGTGTTGATAGGCTGCTTGGACATTATCGTGTCGTTTTTGACTCGCGTAGAAGAGGCTAGAGAGGGCAATATCGGCGTGCCAGGAGCTTTTCACAGCTCCTTCATCTCTGGTCATTGCGATCAATGCAGCCAAAAACGCAACGCGCATCCATTCTGATCATTGCCAGCTAACGCGTCAATTCTGCTTTTTTGATGCTGCTAAATGAGCCGTTCTGCATGCTATTCACAGCAGCATGCAGCGCCCGGACGAAATGCTCGGCTACGGGAGAATCCGAGCGGCTTGCCTTGCGAATAATGCCGATGCGCCGATGAAGCCATGGTGCGTCGATCTGTTTGTATGCCAAGCCTAAGATGCTACCTGAGTCGACCGCGGACTTTGGCAAAATGGCCACGCCCAGCCCGGCTCGAACCATGCCAAGCGCAGTGGACATATAATTCGCTTCTGCAGCAATATCGACCTCAGTTCCTTCGCGTGCCATGGCCCGTTCGAAAAGAACTCGAATGGAGCTGTTCTTGCCCGTCAGGATGAGCGGGTAAGCCGAGCATTCGTTTAGTTTCAACACTGCCCTGGAATTCTCGAGAGGATGGCCACCTTGATAGAATGCACACACATGGTCAGTGATAAAATTCTCCACCTTGATGTCCCGGTCTGGCGTCAATCGGGTACCGATGCCAAAATCGACATCTTCATTCTTCACCAGCTCCACAATCGTTTCAGCTACAACATCTCGAATGCGGACCTGTATGTTGGGGTGCGTTTGCCGGAAACTCGCCATGGCCTTGGGAACGATCCGCGAGGTTACAGAAGGCAGGGCCGCGATCCGCACAACCCCGCGGCGCGCCTGATAGATATCGCTGCTGGCAGTCATCACCTCATCCATATCAGAGGCTATTCGCTCAAACAGAGGCAGTAGATCATGGCCAGCCGGGGTGAGGGACACCTGACGGCGGTTGCGGTTGAACAGCTTGATGCCGAGCGCCTCTTCCAGTTGGTTGATCTGAACTGTGAGGGCAGGCTGGGAAATGTTCAGCTCTTCTGCTGCGCGGGTAAATTTCAAATGGGTTGCAACGGAAAGAAATGCACGTATTTGCCTGAAGCTTGGTTGCATGGTTGCCTCTTGTTGTGCGCGACTCAGCGACATTTGCCGTTTTTCCAGTCGCCCTTCGCGATCAGGAAAAACTTATCCAAAAGGATAGGTCTAGATAAAAAGCAGAAGAATCAAGGATTCTAGCCAATCAGTTATAATTTATGGTTATCAGTGAGATCATATAATTTCAATTTTTTTATTACAAGAACTGAACTAGAATTAGTCCCGCACGAAATAATAAAAAACGTGCCTACAGATTGGGAGGTTAGTAGTAAACTTTATGAACTAAAGTTTAAAAATACGCAAAACTCCTTATACTGTGGTAGCTGTTTCGAATATACTTGGTCATACCAGAGAATGCGGAAAGCATATCGGATGATCAGGAAAGCTGAGGGATGAAATGCTAGCACTATTGGGACTGGTTACGATACTTGTTTTGCTCGTAACCATCATGACAAACAAACTTTCACCGCTGGTTGCTCTTATTCTGGTTCCACTTGCTGCCGCAATGATCGGTGGCTTCGGGCTGGAAAGCGCCGGCTTCATGGTTGCAGGTATCAAGAAAATTGCGCCTGTCGCATCCATGTTCGTATTTGCCATTGTCTTCTTCGGAATTCTTTCTGATGCCGGGATGATGGATCCAATCATTGATCGCGTTCTGAAGACTGTCGGCATGAAACCGGCCCGCATCACGCTGGGCACGGCCATTCTTGCCTTGATCGTTCATCTGGACGGATCTGGTGCCGTAACATTCTTGGTGACAATTCCAGCCATGTTGCCGCTGTATGATCGACTGAAAATGCGCCGCGTTGTGTTGGCCGCAATTGCAGCGATGGCAGCTGGTACGGCCAATATGTTGCCTTGGGGTGGGCCGACCCTGCGTGCTGCCGCAAGCCTCAATGTGCCTGTAACCGATGTCTTCAACCCGATGATCGGTGTCTGGGTCGTTGGCTTGGTCACGGTTCTTTCTATGGCTTATTTTCTTGGCCTGCGCGAAGAAAAGCGCCTCGGGGCTTCTGGCGAGAACACTGACGTGGATCACACCGAAGTGCATGTGCGCGAACTGACCGATGAAGAAAAGGAACTGCGCCGTCCGAAATTGTTCTGGCTGAACATCCTGCTCACCATCGCTGTTCTGGCAGCCATGATTTCCGGTCTTATCCCTGCTGCTGTTTCCTTCATGCTGGGTACCGTTTTTGCGCTGCTGTTCAACTATCCAAACCCGGATTCCCAGAAGAAACGCATTGATGCGCATGCAAAAGCTGCGTTGATGATGGCTTCCATCTTGTTTGCTGCAGGCGCCTTCACCGGCATCATGCGCGAATCCGGCATGCTCAAGGCAATGGCTGAAACGGCCGCGAACTTTGTTCCTGCCGACTTTGCAACCCACATGCCTGCCATGGTTGGCGTTCTGTCCATGCCGTTCAGCCTGCTGTTCGACCCGGATTCCTACTATTTCGGTGTCATGCCGGTTATCGCAAATGTCTATCACACCTTTGGCGGCGACCCGATCACGATCGGTCAGGCTTCCATTCTGGGGCAGATGACCACTGGCTTCCCTGTTAGCCCTCTGACCGCTTCGACCTTCCTGTTGATCGGTTTGACCGGGGTTCCTCTGGGCGAGCATCAGAAATTCACTATTCCGCTGGTCTTTGCAATCTCGGTCATCATGACCATTGCAGCCGTGATCTTTGGTGTATTCCCAATCTGATCAAGACCAGCCGTAGCTTTTATAATAACAACAAGGAACATTCGATATGAAGACTATTCGTATTGGATCCGGTGCTGGTTACTCTGGTGATCGCATCGAACCCGCAGTGGAACTGGCAGAAAGGGGAGACATTGACTATCTCGTGTTTGAATGTCTCGCTGAACGGACCATCGCGATTGCACAAAGAGCAAAACTGAATGATCCAGAACAAGGCTATGACCCTCTTCTGACCGAACGTATGCAGGCGGTTCTCCCCGCCTGCAAGAAGAACGGCGTCAAGATTGTTACCAATATGGGCGCTGCCAACCCGCTCTCGGCAGCCAAAAAAACCAGCGAAATTGCGGCTCAGCTGGGCCTTGGCGATCTGAAAATCGCAGCAGTTTCCGGTGACGATGTTCTTGAAGTGCTGAAAGCCAGCAGCGTAAAAATCACGGAAACCGGAGAACCGGTTTCCTCAATGTCGAACACCATCGTCTCCGCGAATGCCTATGTCGGGGCTGAGCCAATTGCAAAGGCGCTGATGGATGGCGCTGATGTTGTTATCACGGGCCGCGTTGCCGATCCGTCCATGTTCCTTGCTCCACAGATTGTGGAATTCGGTTGGGCCCTGGATGACTGGGACAAGCTGGGCAAAGGCACGGCAGTTGGCCATCTGCTCGAATGTGGTGGTCAGGTCACCGGCGGCTACTATGCTGAACCCGGCAAGAAGGACATCGAGGGGCTTGGCCATCTTGGGTTCCCTATTGCGGAAGTTAACGAGAACGGCGAAATTGTTATCACCAAGATTGCCGAGGCTGGCGGTTCTGTGACCGAGGATACCTGCAAGGAACAGATCCTGTATGAAGTGCATGATCCTGCGAACTATCTGACGCCGGACGTAACGGCCGACTTCTCGCAGATTACCTTTGAGCAAATCGCAAAAGACCGCGTTAAAGTGGACAATGTGACCGGCCGGGAACGTCCTGCCACGCTCAAGGCATCTGTTGGCTATGTCGACGGATATATTGGTGAAGGCGAAATGTCCTATGCCGGGCCGGGCTGTGTTGCTCGTGGCAAACTGGCACTTGAAATTGTCAAAGAACGTCTTGAGATCGGCAAAGTCGAGACCAATGAGCTGCGTTTTGACCTCATCGGTTTCAACGCCATTCATGGCGATGTCTTGGCGCCTCAGCCAGAGCCCACCGAGGTTCGCATCCGCGTTGCGGGTCGCTGCGAAACCATGAAGGAAGCGGTCAAGATCGGTAATGAGGTCGAAACCCTCTATACCAACGGTCCGGCCAGTGGTGGTGGTGCAGGCAAATCTGCCAAGCAGGTTGTTGCCATGTTGTCGGCGCTTCTGCCGCGCGACTTTGTTGCCCCTTCCGTCCAGTTTATCGAGGATTGAACCAATGAAACTCTTTGATATTGCGCATTCGCGTACCGGTGATAAGGGCGACATCTCCAATATCTCCGTGATCGCTTATGACTCCAAGAATTATGAGCACCTTGCAAAGGAAGTAACGGCTGAAAAGGTCAAGGCTCATTTTGAAGGCATCGTTCATGGCGAAGTTGTGCGCTACGAAATCCCCTCTATCGGCGCTTTGAACTTCGTCATGCAGAAGGCACTTGGTGGTGGCGTGACGCGGTCCCTCGCATTGGACCCGCACGGCAAGTGCCTGGCATCAGCGCTCTTGGCGATGGAAATCGCCGAGCCTAAAGACTGATGCCCCTATGGCTCTGGGACCGGACGTCCTCCCCAGGTTCCAGAGCCAGTTTTCTTTTTCTTAGGTGAAAATATGTCTGAAGTAACTTACCTTGAGGATGCTGTCGCCAAAATTCACGATGGTGCAGTCCTCATGATCGGCGGATTTATGGGTGTCGGAACGCCTCCCCGCCTGATCGACGAACTGGTCAAACAGCAAAAGACCAATCTGACCGTCATCGCCAATGATACAGCGCGCCCCGGCTTCGGCATCGGCAAACTGGTGGAAGCAGGTCTTGTTTCCAAGGTTATCGCCAGCCATATCGGCACCAACCCGATGACCCAACAGAAGATGATTTCTGGCGAAATGGAGGTAGAACTCGTTCCGCAAGGCACACTCGCAGAACGCATTCGTGCCGCAGGTTATGGTCTTGGTGCTGTGGTCACGCCGACCGGCGTCGGAACGCCAGCCCAAGAAGGGCAGGAAACCATCGAGATTGATGGAGAAACCTTCATTCTGGCCAAACCGATCAAAGCCGAGTTTGCTCTCGTCAATGCCAAGCAGGCCGATTATTTGGGCAACCTTGTCTACAACCTGACTGCGCGCAATTTCAATCCCATGATTGCTATGGCTGCGGAGACTGTGATCGCTGAAGCGCAAACGATCGTGCCGACCGGCGCTCTGGCGCCCGATCTCATTGCAACACCGCATGTTCTGGTTGATTTCCTCGTTTCCAAGGAGTGCAACAATGAATAGCAAATGCCTTATTGCAAATCGTGTTGCTCAGGAATTGAAAAGCGGCGATCTGGTCAATCTGGGCATCGGCCTGCCCACCATGGTTGCCAACTATCTTCCTGCCGGTATGGAAGTCTTTTTCCAGTCAGAGAACGGGATTCTGGGCATGAGCAGCCTGCCGGACAGCAAGCTGCAGGATGAAGATCTCGCCGACGCTGGCGGTTGCCCGACTGGAGCTGCTCCTGGTGCCGTAGCCTTTGATTCCTGTCTCAGTTTCGGTCTGATCCGTGGTGGTCATCTGGACGTTACGGTCCTTGGCGGCTTGCAGGTTGACGAGAAAGGTCAACTGGCCAACTGGATGGTGCCCGGCAAAATGGTGCCCGGTATGGGCGGAGCCATGGATCTGGTGGCTGGCGCGAAGCGCGTGATCGTTGCCATGACGCATACGGCCAAGGGCAATCCGAAGATTGTCAAGCAATGCAATCTGCCTCTGACAGCGCTGCGCCGTGTGGATCTGGTCGTGACGGATTTGGCGGTGATCGAGCCAACCGAAGACGGATTGGTGCTGCGCGAGCTTGCTCCCGGCGTAACGGTCGATGAGGTGCTGGCTGCAACAGAAGCGAGTCTCATTGTGGCTGATGACCTAAAAGAAATGGCCATTTCAGCCTGAATGCCGTCGTCGGCATTGGCATCAGTATCAGGATGATACGTCTTGTGGCTCAGCTCAAACTCTCAAGCGCACGTCTCCTGACTTGAGAGTGGGGCATTAAAGGCGGCAGGGAAACATGACCCGGAGTTGTGGCTCTCCTGCTGCCTTTTTGATTTGCCACGAGCCCTCATAAAAACAAATTGGATAAAATGATGACGGAAATTATCATTGCGGCTGCCGCTCGAACTGCGGTTGGCAATTTCAACGGCGGTCTGTCGACCGTTCCTGCTCATGAATTGGGAGCCACTGTTGTTCGAGCCCTGCTTGAAAAAACACATGTAGATCCTTTGGAAGTATCTGACGTCATTCTTGGTCAGGTGCTGACCGCAGGGCAGGGGCAAAACCCCGCTCGTCAGACTGCCATTACAAGCGGTTTGCCTGAAACCTCCACAGCTCTTACGATCAATCAGGTTTGCGGCTCAGGCCTGCGCGCCGTCGCACTGGGTATGCAATCCATCAAATGTGGTGATGCGTCGGTTGTTATTGCCGGTGGCCAGGAAAATATGAGCCAGGCACCTCATGTGATGCATCTGCGCAAGGGCACCAAGATGGGGCCGGCATCCATGCAGGATACCATGATCAAGGATGGTCTCTGGGATGCTTTCAACGATTATCACATGGGGCAGACCGCTGAGAATGTGGCCATGACCTGCGGCGTTTCCCGTGAAAGCCAGGATCGTTTGGCAGCAGAATCCCAACGTCGGGCTGCAGCTGCGCAGGCCGCTGGCAAATTCGAAGCCGAAATTGTCCCCGTCGCTTTCCAGACGCGAAAGGGTGAAGTGATCGTGGAGAAGGACGAATTCATTCGCGCCGAAACCACAGAAGAATCCCTTGCAAAATTGCGCCCTGCTTTCAAGAAAGACGGAACGGTAACCGCAGGCAATGCCTCCGGTATCAATGATGGCGCTGCGGCTGTCTTGATGATGTCCAGCGAAGAGGCCGAAAAGCGTGGCGTTAAGCCAATGGCACGTGTGGTCGCCTGGGCGACAGCCGGTGTTGATCCCGCCCTCATGGGTACCGGTCCTATCGCAGCTTCCCGCAAGGCTCTGCACAAGGCTGGCTGGACCACCGATGATCTGGATCTGATCGAGGCAAACGAAGCCTTTGCGGCTCAGGCAGCAGCGGTCAATGACGAAATGGGTTGGGACATCAGCAAGGTCAACGTAAATGGTGGCGCGATCGCTCTTGGTCATCCGATCGGTGCTTCTGGCGCCAGAATCTTTGTTTCCTTGCTGCATGAAATGGAACGCAGGGACGCGAAAAAGGGTCTGGCAACGCTTTGCATCGGCGGTGGCATGGGCATCGCGCTTTGTGTTGAACGGGACTGATCCAATCTTGGTCCATCGTTGACCCATTCATGGTGATTAACAATAGTCAGGCCGGGAGCAAATCATGCTGTCCCGACCTGACTTTTTTGTGCACCCTTTCGCAGGGCCTCATATATTGATTGCGCGCAAATAAGAGCTCTCAGCAAAAGCGGCTCGCAGCTTGCACGGCCTCGTCACTTCAGCATCTCGGTGTCGAGCAGGTATCATCCGATTGGCCGTCGATGTCGAGCATTTCACCCACACTAGGCCAGCAGGTGATGGACCGCGCTGAGCAAGAATTCATCTTGGTAATGCGCTGCGGCGAATGAGAGACCAACGGGGCATCCATCGATCGAGAGCAGCGGTGCCGATATTTCGGGAAGGCGGCCGACGCCGGAAAAGGCTGTTATGGTCATGGTTCTATCATAGAAATCCATAACGGCATCCATCGTGTTAAGCGATCCCTTCATCGGAGCGATGACTGGTGTCGTTGGAAAGCAGATGACGGTTCCCGGAGTAAGGTAAGCGTTGATCAGTTCAAACAGGCGCTCACAATGCACAATGCTTTCCAGCGCTTTTTGCCTATTGAAGGATTGAACATTGCCGTAGGCCATGGAGAAGGTAAAACCAAGGTCCGGTTTTGTGGTTTCAATCCAGTTTCCTACCGTATTTTGGAACTCCAGCGTCTGCATATCCCGCAAAGCCTTGAGGTTGCAGTCCTTGAGCTGATAGGCATTGTCGCTGATCTCTGAAAAATTGACCGTTTGCACCGGAACGCCGGTTCGCCTTGATAGTGTCTCAAGTGCCTTGATGGTGTGTTCTTGCACCACATTATCAGCAACGGCAAGAGCGTCTGCCAAAACAAGAAGGCGCTTGATTGGGTGGGCTTGCCCGCTTCCGCTGCGAAGCAGAACGCGCATGGAAGAATCAAGATGGCTCAGAGAATCTGCGATAATACCAACGGTACTGACAGAAGGCATGAAGGGGAGAACCCCAGCTTCGGAAATTCTATGAAGAGATGGCCTCATACCCCATAGCCCACACAGGCTTGCAGGCACGCGGGTCGATCCGCCGGAGTCCGTGCAAATTGAGAAATTTGCCAAAGCGTGCCCGACGGAAGAAGCGGACCCGCTTGATGAGCCGCCGGGTATTCTGTCCGGAGCCTTTGCATTGCGTGGGGTTCCAAAAAACTGACTTTCTCCATCAAGACTATAAGTGAATTCATCCGCAACAACCTTGCCGACACATCGAGCGCCAGCGGCCAACAACTGATCCACGCATAAGGCATTCTCGACGGGAGGCAAATGGGACTCTCGCCAGGCAGGGCTGCCATAAGAGGTCCTATGTTCGGCAATGTCGATATTGTCCTTAACGGTGAAGGCTAATCCATCAAGAGGGCCTTGAGCGGTAGGGGCCAAGTTGAGCGATGTGACGATCGAGCCTGACAGGTCGTGAGAAGAAGTGGCAATCATTTTTGAATCTCGTTTCAGTTAGGCTTCAAAGGAAATCATCTTGCGGGTGAGCGGGCAAAGAGAGATGCCGGCTTATCACCTGCTCAGGTGTCGCATGCATTCAAATATGTGTGAGCGCTGCCAGAAACAGGATTCAAAACTGTGATGTCAAAGCGGTTGGTAGACATCAATGCCCGTCAGAAGCAGGATAACGAGCGGCGTCTTGTTGCTTTAATGGGGACGGGCTGAGCTGCTTTTGGCGGGCTAATGATGGTGGTCTTTTTAAATCTTGTTTGAAAAGGCAGAAATCTTTCTGAAAATGACTTCCTCTGTTTTTGTGATAATCTAACATATTGAATTTGTTTGATTATTTTGGTTTATCCCGTTGGATGGGGATATATGTCATAAAAATGTATTTTAATGTTTGACTCTGAATTGGGTGGGGTCTATAAACCGATCCATCGACAGCGGCGGCGCTGCTG